>NZ_MCAP01000008.1:0-105004 GCF_001858555.1 Salinicola sp. MIT1003 | reverse complement strand
TCACTGAACACGCGGCCGCGCAAGACGCTCGACTGGCGCACGCCGCTGGAAGTCTACGCCGAGGTGCTCAAGAAATCGGTCGCTGGACCGAGCACCCTTCAATAGCGTTGCGCTTGGAACTTGAGACCGCCATCTGTGTCGCATCGAGACTGTGGTGGTAGGAGTTTTCTTCACGGCTCAACGCTTTCTCGAAAGCGCTTTCATCATCCTTGCGACCCGTGTCGTCGCTATCGACTTCTGCGGTATCGACACCGTCGAGCTCGACATCCTGAATTTCCCGTTCAAGCATGCTCATGTCCACTACCCCCAATCTTGGCTACCTGAGTACCTCGCCATGGCAATCCCGCTCCATGGCGATCGCATGTTCCTTGCCGTTTCGAACTTCCCTAGGGGCCGCTGGATCCACGCCTCGCCAGTCACCTTGTCGAACACCGTCCTCGACGCCGCCTCCCGGGAGGGCTACGTTGAATGCGGATGTACGAATGCGGTCACTGACGCTGGATCCAGAAAGCCCTGTCACAGCGGTCTTGGGCGCCGATCCGAAGATCAGCGCGCAGGCAGGTATTGCAGTGGGTCTTGAGGTTGTCCGTTCACGCGAACTTCGAAATGTAGCTCGACCTGGTCAGCATCCGTCTGCCCCATGGTAGCTATCGTCTCTCCGGCCTCAACGACGTCGTTTTCCTTCACCTTCAACGAGTCGTTGTGTGCGTAAGCGCTCAAGAAGCGATCGTTGTGCTTGAGGATGATGAGGTTGCCATATCCCCGCACGCCATCGCCGGCATACACCACAATCCCTGGTCCGGCTGCTTTGACAGGTTGCCCCTTTTGACCGGCAATATCAATGCCGGGAGTGATGTTCGAATCATCGTCGAACCTGCCAACCACCTGGCCGCTGGCCGGCCACTGCCACGGCACGTTCTCGACCGGTTTGTAGGTCCGGTCCGAACGGTCCGGCGCCCCGCTGGGCTCGCCGGCCACTTCCGTGCCCGCATCGTTGCCGGATGCTGCCTGCGTGCCGCCTGAACTCATGGAAGCAGAAGAGGATGACGATCCCGTGTCAGCGGGTTTCGCAGCGGAACCGGCGTTGCCGGTCTGCCCGGAGCGCGTATCGGTACTGGCCACCGAGGCGCCCTGCGACGATCCCTTGCCAGCGACGTCCCGTGTGCCGTTCTGCGCCGTGACGGGGCCCGGCGCAGAAGACGAGGCATTGCTGCCGGCGGCTTGCCCGCCCTGCGGCGAAGCACTTTGCGCATTGCCCGAACCGGCATTGCCGGCGTCGGTCGTGGCGCCACTTCCTTCCGCGGGCAGCAGCCAGGATGGGTTGTCGACCTGTCCCGTCGCGGATTGAGACGAGCCAGCGCCGCTACCTGAACCGAGCCCCGTTGCGACCACACCGCGGCTGGCCACAGCCTGGCCGCCGCTGACACTGGCACCCGGCTTCAGCCGCAGCTGCTGTCCCGGCTCCAGGCGGTAGGGCGGCGAAATGCCATTGAGCTGGGCCAGATCGCGAAAATCGACCCGATTCTGCCAGGCGATGCCGTAGATCGTGTCACCGTTCTTGACCGTGTAGGTCGAACTCGGCTCGCTATTGCGGCTGATGGAGAGGTCCTGCACCTGCGGCCGGCCGCTCGAAGACGTGCAGGCGCTCAGCCCGACGGCGACAACAGGGAGAAGCCCCAGTAACAGTGCAGTTCGACGCTTGCTCATAGAAAAATTCCTTTTTTCGTGACGGAAAGCGGGCAGAAGGAAATCGAGGCGTCATGTCATGACGATGTCTTCCTGCGCTCTCCCAGGCACATTACCACCACGATGCCGATGATGATCAACACGGCCGCCAGCAGCCACTGGGACGGTTGCCCGGTTACCGCAGCGTAATCCGCAGGCATCAAGTAGTGATAAGCCAGCGCCACCTGCTGGTCATCGGCGCCCAGGCGGTAGCTTGCAATCTGCCTCCAGGGCCAGAGTTGCGGCAGCGAACCCAGGATGAAACCGACGATCGCCATCAGCGTGATCGCATGATAGTGACGCAGCAGCCAGGACAGCAGGCGGGAAAAGGTGAACAGCCCCAGCAGACAGCCGGCGCCGAAGATGGCGATCAGCCCGACATCGAAATTCTTGATGCCGCTCATCACGGTGCCATAAAGCCCCATCACCAGCAGCAGAAAGCTGCCCGAGACGCCCGGCAACAGCATCGCGCTGATGGCGATCGCGCCGGCCACGAACAGGGTGCCATCGCCCGCCCGGCTCATGTCCGGCAGCAGGCTCGGCAAGAGCGCCGCGATCGAGAGCCCAGCCAATACCGGAAGCAGGTAGCGCCAGCGCCAATGACCGACCTGTCGCATGACTGCCCAAGCCGATGCCAGCACCAGGCCGAAGAAGAACGCATTGAGCAGCAGCTCGTGATGCGTCATCAACCAGGTCACCAGATGCGCGATCGTCACCAGGCTGATGCCGATGCCCAGTACCAGCGGCACCAGAAAGCGCAGATTGAGATAGACGGCCAGCCCGGCGAGCCCCTGTCGGCGCCAGACGCCGAGCGCACCGGGGCCGAAGCGCTTGATGGTCTCGATCAGTTCCTCGTAGATCCCCACGACCAGGGCGATGGTGCCGCCCGAGACGCCCGGCACGGCATCCGCCGCCCCCATGCCCATGCCTTTCAATACGGTTTTTGCAATGCGCTTCAACGAATGACTCCCTCAAGCAACGGTACGAAACGCACCTCTTCGAGACGCTGGTGATCGAACGCCTGTCCACGCCGACGCACCCGGGTCAGCCACTGGCGCCCTTCGCGGTCTTCCAGCGGCGCGATCAGTACACCGCCATTCCGCAACTGGGACAGCAGCGGCTGGGGAAGCTCGCTGGCGCACGCCGTCAGCAGCACGACATCGAACGGCGCCGCCTGCGGCCAGCCCATGGCGCCATCGGCGTGGCGCAGGTGAACGTTATGCGCGCCCAGCCGCGCCAGGCGCTGCTGGGCGCGGGACTGCAGCGCCGCGATACGCTCCACGCTCCAGACGCTCTTGACCAGGCGCGACAGGATCAGCGTCTGGTAGCCGGAGCCGGTGCCGATCTCCAGCACCCGCTGCGGTTCGGCCAGCGCGACCAGCTCGCTCATCCGGGCCACGATCCAGGGCTGGGACAGTGTCTGCCCCAAGCCCAGAGGCAGCGAGGTATCCTCGTAGGCGCGATGCGCCAGGGCTTCATCGAGGAACAGGTGACGCGGCTCTGTCGCCATCACCTCCAGCACCTGCGCATGACGAATCCCACCGGCCGACAGGCGTTCGACCATGCGATTGCGGGTTCGTTGCGACGTCATGCCGACACCGCTCAATTCTTCAGGCGTGTGACAGTCCATCCAGCCAGCCCTGTACGTCGTTCAGCGTTTCATGACGGGTCAGATCGGTTTGCAGCGGCGTGATCGAGACGAAGCCCGCTTCGATCGCCGCAAAATCGGTGTCGGGCGCATCGTCGGCATTTTCCGAGACCGCCGCGATCCAGTAGCGGTCGCGCCCGCGCGGATCCTTCATGTGGATCGGCCGCGAGGCCGGGCCGCGATATCCCAGCCGGGTCACCCGGAATCCGCGAATCTCGCTCCACGGCAGATCCGGCACGTTGACGTTGAGCAGGCTGCGCGGCGGCAGCGACAGGTTTTCCGCGGCCCCGACCAGACTGGCGGCCACCCGCCCGGCGGTCTCGAAATGGCGCTGCCCGCAGAGCGAAATGGCCAGCGCCGCCATGCCCAGGTTGCGCCCTTCCATGGCCGCGGCGACGGTGCCCGAGTACAGCACGTCGTCCCCCAGATTGGCGCCATGGTTGATCCCGGAGATCACCAGATCGGGCCTTTCCTCCCAGACCCCGTTGACGCCGAGATAGACGCAGTCCGCCGGCGTGCCGTCGACGCTGTAGAACCCGTTGTCCAGCGCGGTCAACGCCAGTGGCCGCGTCAGTGTCAGCGAGTTGCTGGCGCCGCTCATGTCCCGATCCGGCGCCACGACTCTCAGCCGGGCATGGTTTTCCAGCGCGCCGGCCAGGGCTCTCAATCCCGGAGCATGAACACCGTCGTCATTGGACAACAACAGTCTGCGCATCTTCTTTCCTCCTGGATGATGATCGATACCGGCGGCGTCAGATCAGCGTGGGGTGTCGAAACAGTTCACGAAGCACCGAAGTGGCGAAGGCGCCTCGCGGCAAGGTGAAGGAGAGCCGAACCGCCTCTTCTTCCCTTTCCCACTCGGCCTCCCCGAGCCGCAGCCGCAGTGGCCGCCGGTCGTGCCGCGCCCCGGCCTGGACCAGACCGTCGCTCAGCTCGGCATGGCCGGTGGCGATGGCCGTTTCCCGCTCGGCCACCTCGCCTTCGCTTTCCAGCCGGCCGACGCCCCACAGCGGTCCGGTGGGGTGCAGGTCGCCGGCCTCGGCGCGGGCCAGCAGATCGTCGTCGACCTGCGCGCTGGCGAAGCGGCTCGCGGTGCCGTTCAGATTCAGCACGTCGCCGGGCTGCGGGACACACCAGGTGCCGTCGGCAACACGCGCCGACAGCACCTGGTTGAAAAGATAGCTGCGAGCGGTGGAGAGCAGTAACCCCTGGGGATCCTGGCGCTTGCGCCAGCCGCGAGCCAGCAGTTGCCGAGCGCGCTGCAGGTTGCGCCCCGCCGGGCCGAAGCGCTGCGGGCCGAAATAGTTGGGCACGCCCTCGGCCACCAGGCGGTCCCAGCGCGCGCGGGTCTCCGCCGCGTCGATGGCCTCGCCCCGGATTCTCAGATGGAAGCGGTTGGCGCGGTGTACGCCCCGTTTCAGCTTGCGCGGATGCCGCACCGCCTCGAGACAGCGGACGCCGCGTTCGGCCAAACCTGCGTCCCACTCCGCCGGCGGCTCGCGACCGGGCAGCGCCAGCGAGAACCACTGCCGCGTCACCGCGTCGCGATCCTTGAGCCCGCTGAAGCCCACATCCCGTACCGGGATATCGACCGCGCGGGCAAGCAGGCGAGCCAGATCCGGCGTGATCATCCCGCGCTTCTCCAGCCACAGCCACCAGTGCTCGCCGTGGCCCTCCGGGGCGAAATCGAACTGCTCCTCGACCTGGAAGTCTTCAGGGCGCTGGCGATACTCGCCGGTGGCAGCCGGCACGCCCGCGACATAGCTCCAGTTCGGCGGCCAGGCGTCGGCCGAAGACATCGAGGGTTCGCTCATCGAGCGTCCGCGACCAGCAGTACCACCGCTTCCGCGGCGATGCCTTCACCGCGCCCGGTAAATCCGAGCCGCTCGGTGGTCGTCGCCTTGACGTTGACCGCGCCCAGCTCGACGTCCACGTCGGCGGCGATCGTCTCGCGCATGAGCGGGATCGACTCGGCCATGCGCGGCGCCTGGGCCATCAGCGTGGCATCGAGATTGCCGATCCGATAGCCGGCCTCGCGCACCAGCGCGACGACGTGGCGCAGCAGCGCTCGGCTGTCGGCGCCCTTCCAGGCCGGATCGGTATCCGGAAAGTGCCGACCGATGTCGCCCAGCGCACAGGCGCCCAGCAGCGCATCGCTGATCGCGTGCAGCAGCACGTCGCCATCGGAGTGGGCGACGAAGCCGCGATCGAACGGCAGGCGAACCCCGCCGATCATCAGATGATCGCCCTCGCCAAAGCGATGCACGTCGAACCCGTGACCAATCCTGAAACTCATGCTTCCACTCCTTTTTGTCCGCTGACGGCTCCTTGCCCGCTGACGGCTCCTTGTCCGCTGACGGCTCCTTGCCCGCTGACGGCTCCTTGTCCGCTGACGGCTCCTTGCCCGCTGACGGTCGGCGCCGATCCCGACGCGGTTTCCGACTGCACGGCGAGTATGCGCGCCGCCATGGCCAGATCCTCGGGATGCGTGATCTTGAGATTGTCGCGGCTGCCGGCGACCAGTCGCGGCGCCAGCCCCATGGCTTCGATCGCCGAGGCTTCGTCGGTCACCGTCATGCCGGTGGCCAGAGCCGCATCGAGCGCCTGGCGCAGCAGATCGAAGCGGAACACCTGCGGTGTCAGCGCGTGCCAGAGGCCGTCCCGCGGTTCGGTGTGGCTGATTCGTCCGCGCTCATCGGCGCGCTTCATGGTGTCGGCCGCCGGGGTCGCCAGCAGCGCGCCGATCGCCTCGTCCTCGAGCGCTTCCCGCAGTGCCTGCAGATCCTCGAGCCGCACGCAGGGCCGGGCGGCGTCATGCACCAGTACCCAGTCGTCGTCCGCCGCCTGTTCCACCAGCGTCGCGAGGGCGCGACCCACCGTATCGGCGCGCTGGTCACCGCCGCCGACACGCTGCCAGTCTTCGAAGGGAACGTCGCGGGGGTCGAAGTATTCGTCGTCGGGATCGAGACACAGCCGCAGCGCGGCTTCGGGGAAGGCCTGATGCAGGCGTTCGAGCGTGCGCGCCAGCACGCTCTTGCCCTGCAGCGTCAGATACTGCTTGGGACGGTCGGCCTGCATGCGCTGGCCGCGACCGGCGGCGGGCACGATCAACCACAAGGTCATGGCTGTGCGCCCCCCGTGCTGGCGGCGGGGCCGTTGCCGGGATCGTCAACACCGGTCACCCAGAAGAACTGTTCGTCCTGGCGGACCATGCCGATATCGCTACGCGCCCGCTCCTCGATGGCATCGAGCCCGTTCTTGAGGTCGACGACTTCGGCGGCGAGACGGTCGTTGCGCGCCTCGAGCCTGTCGGTGGTGCCTTCCAGGGCATCGGCGCGCGCCTGGATATCGTTGAATTCCCGGATGCCGCCCTCGCCGAACCACAGCCGGTACTGCATCAGCCCCAGCATGACAACCAATACCACAATGACCCATTTCCACATCGCCAAGGCTTCCGGTCGGCTCGATTCATTTCGGACAGTTCATTCCCGGCAGGGCCCGGCCCTCGGCAAAGGGCGCAGCAGGCCGCTGTCGGAGCGCGGCTCATTATGCCATCATCGCTGCATGCGGCCCACCGCCACGACCGAATCCGGAGCCGACGACCTCATGTACAAACTGGCCTTCTTCGTTCCCGAATCCCACCTGGAGAGCGTCAAGGACGCGGTGTTCGCCAGCGGCGCCGGGCGCATCGGCGATTACGAGGCGTGCTGTTTCCAGATCCGTGGCGTGGGCCAGTTCCGGCCGCTCCCGGGCGCCCAGCCTCATATCGGTGACGTCGGTGCGCTGGAAAGCGTCGAGGAGTATCGGGTCGAACTGGTCTGCGAGGATCAGCGGATACGCGCCGCGATCAAGGCGCTGATCGACGCGCATCCCTATGAAGAACCGGCTTACGATGTGTGGCCATTGAGCGATCCGAATTCCCTGCCCCACGCTTGAGACGGAACCCCGCGGCCCGAGGGTATGCTCAGGCAGAGCCGAGGTAACGCTCCCTCTCCTCCTTGCCGATCTGGCTGAGGTGCAGCTCGAAGGTGCCCCGACGCCGATCATCGAAGAAGTGGCGCAGCGTGCGCTCGATAGTGGGGAAAGCCAGCTCGTCCCAGGGAATCTGCGTTTCCTCGAACAGCTCGACCTCGAGACTCTCCGGCCCGGCGGCGAAATCGCCGTTGAGATCGCCGCGGAAGATCATGTACACCTGATTGATGTGCGGCAGGCTGATCAGGGTATAAAGTGTCGGATCGTCGACGACGGCGCGGGCCTCTTCTCGCGTTTCCCGCAGCGCCGCCTGCTCCACGGTTTCCGCGTTTTCCATGAACCCCGCCGGCAGCGTCCAGAACCCTTTGCGCGGCGCGATGGCACGACGGCACAGCAGGATTCGCTCCCCCGCTACCGGCAGCGTGCCGGCCACGATGCGCGGATTCTGGTAATGGATGGTGTGGCAGGCATCGCACAGGAACCGAGGGCGGTCGTCGCCGTCGGGAATCGCGAAACGCACGGTATGGCCGCAGTGGCTACAGTAGTTCATAGGGTCTCGGATGTAGAACGCCTCGCGTGTCGGAGGGTCTCGAGTTCGCAGGAGCCGTCGGGCATCGTCTGCACGCCGGCCCTTTCAGAATCGAAAAGCTAGAGTCGAAACCTCATGTTAGAGAAAGTCCGTGAACGCCTGCAAGCACATCGCCCGCGTCGACTGGATAATGCCCACCCTCAGGCGGCAGTGCTTCTGCCCATCGTCACCCGCCCCGAGCCAACGCTTCTGTTCACCCAGCGCACGGCGCATCTGACCCAGCATGCCGGCCAGGTCGCCTTTCCGGGCGGCAAGCGGGAGCCGGAAGACCGGGATCTGCTCGCCACGGCGCTGCGGGAAACCCACGAGGAGATCGCCCTCGAACCGGGCCTGGTCGAGATCATCGGGCGTCTCAGCGACGTCATCTCGCTCCACGGCCTGCGCGTGACGCCGTTCGTCGGCCTGGTCGAGCCGGACCTGCCGCTGAAGGCGGAGCCGGGTGAAATCGCTTCGATCTTCGAGGTTCCCTTGCGCCACTTCATCGATGACCATCGTAGCCATACCGATGTCATTCCGGTCGACGACCAGCCCTGGTACGTACCCAGCTATCTTTTCGAGGACCGCATGATCTGGGGGTTGTCGGCCATGATGCTGGTGGAGTTGCTGGCCGTGGGTTTCGAAAGCGATATCGCGCTGGACCGCAAACCCACGCAAGGGGAGTTGCGCTACCATCCACAGCGCCGACGCCAGACCGCATCACGGTCCGGCCAGCCTGGCAAGATTCTCGAGTGAGAGCTTCATGACACCCAACGACGCCCATCACGCCTTCTGGGACAGCGCCCAGCTCCCCGCCTTGATCGACGGACTGGTGGAACGCGGCTGGTACGTCGGCGAGCGGTTTCTGGCCGCGGAGCTATGCCGGGAACTGCTGGAGGAACTGCAGCTGTTGCATCGGCAGGCGGCGCTTCAGGAAGCGGCCATCGGCCGTGGGGACGAGCGCATGCTGCGGCGCGACATTCGCGGCGACGCCATTCACTGGCTGGATCGGGAAAGCCTGGCGCAGCGACGCTACCTGGCGCTGATGAGCGAACTCCAGCAGCAGATCAACCTCGCGCTCTACGCCGGATTGTTCGAGTTCGAGGCCCACTTTGCCCACTATCCGCCGGGCGCCTTCTACCGCAAGCACTACGACAGCTTTCGCGGCCGGGCCAACCGCGTCATTTCGACCGTGCTCTATCTCAATCCGGACTGGCCGGCCGACGGCGGTGGCGAAATGGCGCTCTACGACGAACACGAGCCCGAGCGCGAGGTCGCCCGCGTACACCCGGAGGCCGGCACCTTCGCCTGCTTTCTCTCCGACCGCATCCCTCATGAGGTGCTGCCGACTCGACAGCCACGCGTCAGCATCGCCGGCTGGTTCCGCCGCAATGCCTCGCTGGGCGGCGTGATCGATCCGGCCCGCTAGTCGGGTCGCCGACGTCTATCGGCTGATGACACTTTCTCGGCTTTTCGCCGTGGCAGTCGCCGGGTCGTCTTCCACGTCGTCGTCTCTATCGCCACCCATGTCATCGGGAAGCGCCGTTTCCACGTCCGGCACCAGCTGCGACAGGTCTTCCTGGTGTTCGTGCTCGATCGCGCCCTGCACCAATTCGTCGGTCACGCTGAGTTCGGCGCCCACCACCGACTGCTGCGGGTTGGAGGTGAACGGCGCCACCGGGATCGGCGCCGGGCGCCGGCTCCGACGCCAGACGAAGAATGCCACCAGCACCACGCCAAGCCCGGCCAGTGCCATGAACAATCCCGCGTTGCCGGTATGCGTCATCAGCGGGGTGATCAGCGGCGGGCTTAGGGTCGCTCCCAACGCATTGATCAGCAGCAACCCCTGGCTCATGCGGACCAGCGCGCCGGCCGGTGCGCGGTCGGCGGCATGGCTCACCGCCACCGGATAGAGCGCGAACACACCGCCGCCCACCAGAAACAGCACCGCCGCCAGCAGGCCGGGCAGATCCGGCAGCAGCATCACCCCGCCACACAGCACCGCCAGCACGACACCGATCAGAATCAGCACGATCTGGCGGTCGTGCCGATCGGACCAGCGCCCGATGGGATACTGCAGCAACATGCCGCCAAGAATCACGATCGCCATCATCTCGCCGATCTGCTGCACTTCGAAGCCATTGCGCTGCAGATAGAGCGGCAGCAGGCTGTAGATGGCCGAGACCGCCAGCCCCGAGCCGAAACAGCCCATCACGCCGGTTGGCGTGACGGTGATCAGCCGCCAGGGCGACAGCGGTTCGGCATGCTCGATCAGCGGCGACACCCGCGGGATCATGCCCAGCGGCAGCACCGACAGCGACGCCAGCATGGCGATGATCATGAATGGCTGGCTGGCGCCGGCATGGTCCGCCACGCCCAGCAGCAGTTGCCCGATCACCCCGGCGCCGTAAAGCGCGATCATGTAGAGCGCCAGCAGCCGGCCACGAACCCGCGTGTCGGCCGCGGTCAGCAACCAGCTTTCGATGACCAGATAGACACCCAGCGTCGCCCACCCGCCGATCAGGCGCAGCGTGAACCACAGCTCGGCGTTGAGCCATAGCCCCTGCAGCAGCACGGTTACTGCGACCAGCGATGCGAAGCAGGCGTAGGCGCGAATGTGGCCGATTCTCAGCAACAGCCGATCGTTCAACAGCGCACCGATCGCCAGACCGATGTAGTACGCGGCGGACACCCAGCCGATGGTGGTGACGGATTCACCGGCGGCGTCCAGACGCAGGGTAATCAACGATGCCAGGAAGCCATTGCCGATACCCAGGATGAAAAGACCGAGTAGCGGTGCCAGCGCCATGGAAAGCAACTGCCGAGACATAAGGCCACGAACCTCGAAAATGCACTTCGAACAAGGCCGGTGCGCAGCAGGCGCGGAGCCGGCGATTCCCAATGGATAGACTAGAACAGGATAAGACGCTCGCGTTGTGGCGCCTCTCTCCGGATGACGGTTCGATCCCTCGAAGGCGCGCCAGACACGAGGTCGAGAGCGAGCGAACTATACGCTCGCCCTCGCTCCAAAAGAAGTCGAAAAAACGTCGATGAATACCTCTATTGCGCCACTTTGGGGCAACCGCCCGCTCGGCCATTATCCGGCGTTATCCAAAGCCCTCGTTTGACAAACCGGAACCGCTATCAAGGCGTGTCTGTCCTGAAGAGCGCCTGTCGCGAGAAGATGACTGTCGCGAAACAAGGGGGCCATGCCATCCACCAGCGGCTTTTTGCCACAGGACGGCGTATGCTTGGGCTATTCTAGCCATTAGCGTGCTAATTCGCGCCCCGCTCCCCTGCCTCACGACCAGGTCACCATGCCCGCAGACACCACCGACAGTCCCGACAGCCCCGTTTATCGCCAGCCCGGTTTCGCCCCCTTTCTCGCCTCGCGCCTCTGTGCGGTCTTCGCCATGCAGATCCAGGCGATCGTGGTGGCATGGCAGGTCTACGACATTACCCACGACCCGCTGACGCTGGGCTATGTCGGCCTGGCCCAGTTCCTGCCCATGGTGGTGCTGTTGCTGCCGGCCGGCGATGTCGTCGACCGTTTCGACCGCAAGCGAATCCTGCAACTCAGCTGGGCCGCCCAGGCACTCTGCAGTGGATTGCTGATTCTGCTGTCGCTGAAACAGCCCGACTCCGCGGTGCCGTTCTACGCGGTGCTGGTGCTGTTCGGAGCGGCCCGGGCCTTCACCGGGCCGACGCTGCAGAGCCTGCTGCCGCAGATCGTTCCCCGCGATCAACTGGGCAAGGCGATCGCCCTCAACTCCTCGATCATGAAGATCGGCGTGATCGGCGGCCCCATGCTCGGCGGCCTGCTGTACGCCTTCGGCCCGACGTTGACCTACAGCGTCAACCTGGGCTGCTTCCTCGTCGCCCAGCTGGCGCTGGCCGGCGTGCCGGTGCGCTATGCCTTCGAGCGCATCCAGAACGACGATACCGCCTGGCAGCGCTTTACCGCCGGCATCCATTACATCCGCAACAAGCCGGTGATTCTCGGCGTCATCTCGCTGGACCTGTTCGCCGTACTGTTCGGCGGCATCGTTGCGCTGCTGCCGGTCTACGCCCATGAAATTCTTCACGTCGGTCCGGAGGGGCTCGGCGCCCTGCGCAGCGCCATCGCCATCGGCGCCTTTCTGATGGGGCTCTATCTCGGCGTGCGCGCCATCAAGCGCCATGCCGGGATGATCATGTTTGCCGCCGTCGCCGTGTTCGGCCTCGCCAACCTGGTCTTCGCGCTCTCCCACTGGTTCTGGCTCTCGTTCGGCGCCCTGCTGATCGCGGGCGCCGCCGACATGATCAGCGTCTACGTCCGCCTGACGCTCTTGCAGCTGGCCACACCGGACGAGATGCGCGGCCGGGTCAACGCCGTCAACATGCTGTTCATCGGCGCCTCCAACGAGCTCGGGGAGTTCGAATCCGGCGTCACCGCGTCGTGGTTCGGCACCGTGCCGGCCGCGGTCATCGGCTCCGTCGGCACGCTGGCGATCGTCGGTCTGTGGATGTGGAGCTTCCCTGTCCTGCGGCGCGCCGACCGCCTCGATGGCGTCGAAGAGGAACCGGTGGAGAGCCCCACGGCGGCCCGCAAGGCGAGCTGATTCGCGAACGGCTCAAGCGCCCCGGCTCTCGAACTCGAACAGCCGCGCCAGCTGCGAGGCCACCGGCGTCAGCGGCACGCCACGGCGTTTGATCATGTGGAAGGTCGCCATCGGTAGCGAATCGTCCAGCGTCAGCTCCACCAGTTCACCCATGCCGTGCTGGGCAGTCATTTCGCTGGCAAAGGCGCCGACCATGTCACTGTGCTGGATCAGATTGAGCGAAGTGGTAAAGGAGTCGCACACCACGCTGACCTGATCACGCGAAAATCCGTGGCGTTCCAGCGTGTCGGCCAGATCGGCGTAGTAGCCGCTGCGCGCGGTGGGCAATACCCAGTCGCAGTCGATCAGTTCGCTGAGTCGCCGCGCCCCGCTCTTTGGATGATCGCGGCGCATGACCACCACGAACGGTTTCGAGAACAGTGGCAACGCCTCCAGGTCGTTGTCGAGCACGCCGCTGGAAACGGTGTTGATCGAAAAATCCAGCTCACCGTCGCGCAGCCCCGCCACCATCGACGACAACTGGCCCTCGATCACGCGCAACTTCACGTTGGGCAGTTCCCGCCGGAAGCGGCCGACCACCTGAGGCAGCAGCGTGCGTGCTACCGTCGCCGAGGCTCCCATCACGATCTGGCCGCGCAGCACGCCGTTCAGCTGTTCGACGTTCTCGCGCGCCCGGCGCAGTTCTTCGAGGATCAGATGGGCGTGCTGTTCGAAGGCGCGCCCGGACTCGGTCAGCGTCACCCCGTGGGAGGTCCGCAGCAGCAGTGCGGCCCCCAGACCCTCTTCCAGTTCCCGAATCGCCTTGGTCAACCCTGGCTGGGAAAGCCCCAGTTCACGCGCCGCCGCACGAATGCTGCCGCGACGCGACACCTCGACGAAAGCGCGAATCTGATGGAGCTTGATCGGATACTGCATGACAACGGACCCCGATGTTCACGATCACCGCAGGTTATCACCAAAAAGTAATCGACATCTTTTGCAGATCTCGAGCCGGTTCTACTGTGTTTTCGGGTCGCAGACAGCGACCCCGCTCGATGCCCAGGTGCCATAACACAACCGACCGCCGGCTCCGAGCAACGCCATAGCGCGACATGACATCCGATCGGCCCAACCGATCCAACAACAATCGATTCAGGAGTGTCCTATGGAAGCGACCGCCTCCCGCGACGCCGCGCGCCCGCGGCTGTCGATCCGGTTGCTGAACGCTATCGAGCGTTTCGGCAATCGCCTCCCCGACCCGTTCATGATCTTCGTGATTCTCGCCCTGGTCGTGCTGATCGCCTCGGCACTGTTCGCCGCTGCGGGTGCCACCGTCGAACACCCCGGCAGCGGGGAAGTGGAAGCGATCCGCAGCCTGGTCTCCGGCGAGGGTATCCGGTTCATTCTCGACTCGATGCTCGACAACTTCACCGGCTTCGCCCCGCTCGGACTGGTGCTGTCGATGATGCTCGGCATTGGCCTGGCCGAGAAACTGGGCCTGCTGGAAACCCTGATCCGTCATACGATCCTGTCGGCGCCGAAGCGCCTGGTGACCTATACCGTCGCGTTCACCGGCATCATGATGAACGTCGCCTCCGACGCCTCGCTGATCCTGCTGCCACCGCTGGCCGCCATGGTCTATCACTCGCTGGGACGCCATCCGATCGCGGGTCTGGCGCTCGGTTTTGCCAGCGCCGGGGCGGGTTTCACCGCCAACCTGCTGATCGTTGGCACCGATGCCCTGCTTTCCGGGATCTCGACCGAAGCGGCACGCATCGTCAGCGGCGACATCACCGTGACCCCGGTGGACAACTGGTACTTCAACTGCGTCTCCGTGTTCGTGCTCACCATCGTGGCCGCCGTCGTCACCGAACGCGTCATCGAACCGCGCCTCGGCACCTATCAGGGCGATGTCGACAAGGTCGAAAACAACGAGCCGGAAAACGCCGGTCGCGGTCTGCGCAATGCCGGCATCGCCGCACTGGTCTACGTCGCCGCCATCGCCACGCTGCTGTTCTGGCCGAACTCGCCGCTGCGCGGTGCGGATGGCAGCCTGATTCCATCACCGTTCCTCAGCGGCATCATCCCCATCATCCTGTTCTTCTTCATCACCGTCAGCGTGACCTGGGGGATCACCGTGGGCCGCATCAAGCGCTCCCGCGACATCTCCGAGAACATGGCCGAGGCGATGCGCGACCTGGGCAGCTATATCGTGCTGATCTTCGCCGCCTCGCAGTTCATCGCCTGGTTCAACTGGTCGCACATCGGCACCTGGATCGCGGTCAACGGCGCCGACCTGCTGACGGCCATGGACTTCACCGGATTCCCGGTCATTCTCTGCTATATCGTCTTCACCGCCTGCATGAACCTGCTGATCTTCAGCGGCTCTGCCAAATGGGCACTGGAAGCACCGGTGTTCGTGCCGATGTTCATGCAGCTCGGCTATCACCCCGCGTTCGTGCAGGTCGCCTACCGCATCGCCGATTCGTCGACCAATATCATTTCGCCGCTCAACCCGTACATGATCGTGGTGCTCACCTTCATCCGGAAATACGACAAGGACGCCGGCCTCGGCACGCTGATGTCACTGATGCTGCCCTACACCCTGGCGTTCCTGAGTATCTGGATCCTGCTGCTGACCGCGTTCTATCTGCTGGGACTGCCTTACGGCCCGGGCATCACGACCTATCTGCCGTCCTGACGAAGGCCCGAACGTGAAAAGACGCAAGACGACAACGAACAGACGGAGAACTTCACCATGAGCACCGTTACCACGCCCGATCTGGAAACCGCGGTCGCAGCCCTGTTGCCGCAGTTGAAGACCTGGCGACGCGATTTCCACCGCCACGCCGAATCGGGCTGGATCGAATTCCGCACCGCCTCGATCGTCGCCGAAGAGTTGGAGCGGCTCGGCTATCGGGTCAGCGTCGGTCGTGACGTGATCGACGCCGACAGCCGCATGGGCGTTCCCGAGCCCGAAGTGCTGGCCCGGGCGCTCGACCGCGCCCGCGACCAGGGCGCCATCGAACGCTGGCTGCCGGCACTCGCCGGCGGTTACACGGGCGTCGTGGCCGAGCTGGATACCGGTCGCCCGGGGCCGACATTCGCCTACCGCGTCGACCTGGACGCGCTCGATCTCGACGAGTCCCGCGACGACGACCACCGCCCCGTCCGCGAGGGATTCGCCTCCTGCAACGACGGCATGATGCACGCCTGCGGCCACGACGGTCACACCACCATCGGTCTCGGCCTGGCACGTCTGTTCGTCGAGCTGAAATCGCAGTTGAGCGGCCGTATCAAGCTGATCTTCCAGCCCGCCGAAGAGGGCGTGCGCGGCGCCAGGTCGATGGTCGAAGCCGGCGTCCTCGACGACGCCGATATCTTCATCGCCACCCATATCGGCACCGGCGTGGCCAAGGGGACCGTCGTCTGCGGTCACAACGGCTATCTCGCCACCACTAAGCTCGACGCCACCTTTACCGGCGTGCCCGCCCATGCCGGCGCCAACCCGGAGGCCGGCAACAATGCGCTGCTGGCCGCCGCCCAGGCGGCACTCGGCCTGCATGCGATTCCGCGTCACAGTGCCGGCGCCTCGCGCATCAATGTCGGCGTGCTCAACGCCGGCAGCGGCCGCAACGTGGTGCCGGCTACCGCGACGCTCAAGCTCGAGACCCGTGGCGAGACCAGCGAGATCAACGACGAGATGCAGCGTCGGGCGCTGGACATGCTGCGCGGCGCGGCAGCGATGCAGGGAGTGAAGATGACCTACTCCCTCGCGGGCGAGGCGCGCAACTGCGAGCCGAGCCCCGAACTGGTCGATTTCATACAGGAGCGGATTGCCGACCTTCCCGGCATCGACAGCGTGATTCCCGTCGAGAATCGCCCTTCCGGCTCCGAGGATGCCACCACCATGATGCAGCGCGTGCGCGAGCGTGGCGGCCTGGCCACCTACATGGTGTTCGGCACCGACCTCGCCGCTGGCCATCATCATCAGCGCTTCGATTTCGACGAGGACGTGCTTCCGCTGGCCATTCGCACCCTGGCGCATCTGGCACTGCAGGCAGACGACGCTGCACTACGCCGCCGACGTACCGAGACGCTTTGAGGAGAGAGAAACCCATGGACGCAACTGCTACCGACACCACGACCCAGCGACTCGACGCCTTGATCGAAGGCAAGCGCGATCGCTTCATCGACTACGCCAACCAGGTATGGGAATACGCCGAAACGCGTTTCGAGGAGGGTCGCTCGGCGTCGACACTGAGCGAAGCGCTGGAAGCCGAAGGGTTTCAGGTCGAACGTGGCATCGCTGGCATCGATACGGCCTTTGTCGCCAGCTACGGCAGCGGCAAGCCGGTCATCGCGCTGCTCGGCGAGTACGACGCCTTGGCCGGACTCAGCCAGCGCGGTGAAGCGAGCGACGCGGAACCGCTGATCCCCGGCGGCAACGGTCATGGCTGCGGGCATAACCTGCTCGGCGTCGCCGCGCTCGCTGCCGCCGTCGGCGTGCGCGACTATCTGGAAGAATGGCGAGCGCAGCAGGGTCTGTCCGGCACGATCCGCTTCTACGGCTGCCCCGGCGAGGAGGGGGGCTCCGGCAAGACCTTCATGGTGCGCGAAGGCGTTTTCGACGATGTCGATGCCGCCCTCACCTGGCACCCGCAGGCCTTCAACGCCATCTTCTCGACCCCGACCCTGGCCAATATCCAGGCCTACTTCCGCTTCAAGGGCACCTCCGCCCACGCCGCCAACTCGCCGCACCTCGGCCGCAGCGCGCTGGATGCGGTGGAACTGATGAACGTCGGCGCCAACTATCTGCGCGAGCATGTGGTGCCGGACGCCCGCTTCCACTACTCGATCACCCGCACCGGCGGCGCTTCGCCGAACGTGGTTCAGGCCGAGGCGGAGGTGCTTTACCTGATGCGCGCGCGACGCATGGCGGATGTCCAGTCGATCTTCGAGCGTATTCAGAAGATCGCCGAGGGCGCGGCGCTGATGACCGGCACCGAGGTCGAGATGGTGTTCGACAAGGCATGCTCCGGATATCGTCCGAACCGCACGCTGGAAAGCGTGATGCAGGCCCGGTTCGAGGCGTTCGGCCCGCCATGTCACGATGCGGAAGAAAAGGCCTACGCCGAACGAATCAAGGCGACCGTCAGCGAGGACGACCTGCGCACGACCTACGCCAATATCGTCAGCGCCGGCGGAGAGGCCGCCGAAGCGTACGTCGACGGGCTCGCCGACAAGGCGCTGGTCGAGGATCTCGCGCCGTACAGCGCCAGCGAAGCACTGATGTACGGCTCCACCGATGTCGGTGACGTGAGCTGGGTGGTGCCGACGGCCCAGTGCTACGTCAACTGCTTCGCGCTGGGCACGCCACTGCACACCTGGCAGGTAGTCGCGCAGGGACGCAGTTCGCTGGGCCACAAGGGCATGCTGCAGGCGGCCAAGGTGATGGCCGGCACCGCCGTCGCGCTACTGGAAAATCCCGCCATCCTGGCCCGGGCGCGCGAGGAATTGAACGCCGCCACACGCCGGGAACCCTATCGCTGCCCGATTCCCGCCGATGTCACTCCGTCGCCGCTGAAAGGGTGATCGCGAGAAAAACCGACGCGCGAGATCGCCGTTAAACCCCAGGCGGCGCAAGGAGTTAGCGCCGCCTTTTTTTCACCATCGCCGACGTTGCGATCTACCATCGCAGACGCTGTGATCTATCACGGCGGACGTTTTGATGAGTACCGACACGTCCAAAAACCCCATACGCTGCTAATACTTCGTAGCAGAAGAACCATTCTTGTCGCCTGCCCCACGAAACCCCGAAGCTAACCCCGTAAAACCCAGGCCAAGGCCAAGCGCGACCGCCCCCTAATGAAGCGGTCCGCCTTTTTGTTTTCGGACCCCTTACGCAGGCGATAACTTCATGAACCGGCCCGCTTTATCGTTTTCGATCGATGGCAATGTCGCTATCGACCCTCCGCCTTTCGCGATGCAACCGAAGCCAGTACGGCAACTCGACACCTCGCAAATCTCGTCATCGTCAGAAGTCCATTGGCAGCGATTTTCCGTCGCTTACGATTATCCCATCGCGTTTACCCGAGAGATCTTTTCTCCCGACAACCCTCTGCTGGCCGACGCCATCTCGCGCAAGGAACCGCGCAAGACTCATCGTTGCCTGATCTACGTCGACGCCGGCATCGCCGCTACCTGGCCGGATCTGACAACGCGGATCAACGCCTACTTCGCCGCCCATGCCAGCCGCATGACCCTGCTCGCAGCGCCGATCACCGTACCCGGCGGGGAAGCGATCAAGGCCGACCTCGAGACGGTCAACGGCGTGCTGGAAGACATCCGGCACTACGGCGTCGATCGCCACGCCTATGTCATCGTCATCGGCGGCGGTGCGGTGCTGGATGCGCTCGGTCTCGCGGCCGCCATGGGGCATCGCGGCGTGCGCCTGATCCGGCTACCGACCACCGTGCTGTCCCAGAACGACAGCGGCGTCGGGGTCAAGAACGCCGTCA
Organism: Salinicola sp. MIT1003; assembly: GCF_001858555.1. Lineage (NCBI taxonomy): Bacteria > Pseudomonadati > Pseudomonadota > Gammaproteobacteria > Oceanospirillales > Halomonadaceae > Salinicola > Salinicola sp. MIT1003. The sequence continues at coordinate 85,993 of NZ_MCAP01000008.1, read as the reverse complement.
ATTTCCGGGGTTGCAAGAACTTCATCGGCACCTTCGCCCCGCCGTGGGCCGTGCTCAACGACTTCGACTTCCTGTGCACGCTTTCGCGCCGCGACCGGCTCGCCGGCATTGCCGAGGCGATCAAGGTGGCGCTGATCCGCGATGGCGCCTTCTTCGACTGGCTCGAGGCCAACGCCGATTCGCTGGCCGAGTTCGATCCACGCACCGAGGAGATCATGATCCGCCGCAGCGCCGAGCTGCACATGCAGCAAATCGCTCGCGGTGGCGATCCGTTCGAACAGGGTTCGTCGCGCCCGCTGGACTACGGCCACTGGTCGGCACACAAGCTCGAGGCGCTGACTCACCACGGCATCAGCCACGGTGAAGCCGTCGCCATCGGTATCGCGCTCGATGCCCGCTATTCCGTGCTCAAGGGGCTGCTGCCCGCCGGCGCCGAATGGCGCGTGGTGTGGCTGTTGAAGCGCCTGGGCCTGCCGGTCTTCCATGCCCAGTTGCTGGAGATCGGTGACGATGGCCAGCCTGCCATCCTGGCGGGCCTCAGGGAGTTCCAGGAACATCTCGGCGGCGAACTGACGATCACGCTGCTGGCCGGCCTGGGCCGTGGACACGATGTTCACAGGATCGATGACACCATGATGACAGCCGCGATCGACTGGCTGCGCGAAGAGGCGAACCGCCATGCAGCTGCCTGACGATCTGGGTCAACTGACCTACTGTCTCAACATCCACCCGACCCAGACCTGGGAAGCGGTGCGCGGCGCCCTGCTCGGGCCGGTCAAGCGCGTGCGGGATGCCCTCTCTCCCGACGCGACCTTCGGCGTGGGGCTGCGCCTTTCCGCCCAGGCGCTGGAGGAGCTTCGCGCCCCCGATGCCCGCGCCGAACTCAAGGAGATCCTGGCGCGGGAGAACTATCGCGTGGTGACCATGAACGGCTTCCCGTTCGGCCCCTTCCACGGCATTCCGGTCAAGCAGAACGTCTACCAGCCCGACTGGAAACAGCGGGCCCGGCTGGACTACACCTGCTGGCTGGCCGACCTGCTGGCGGAACTCGGCGTCGCCGGCGATACCGTGAGCCTGAGCACCGTCCCCGGCACCTACAAGCCGCTGGCCGAGGGAGCCGAGGCCCAGATGGCCGACAATCTGCTCAAGGCCGTCTCCCACTGCGTCGAGCTCGCGCGCCGGACCCGGGTGACCATCACCATCGCCCTGGAACCCGAGCCCCACTGCTTCCTGGAGACCATCGAGGAAACCTTGGCGTTCTTCCACGACTGGCTCTATTCCGATGCTGCCGCCGGCCGCTTGAGCGAGCTCAGCGGGCTGTCGATCGACGAGGCGAAACAGGCGCTGCCGCGGCATCTGGGCGTCTGCTACGACGTGTGCCACGCGGCGGTGGAATTCGAGGACCCGGCCGCCAGCATCGAAGCCCTGCGCACGGCCGGCATTCCCATCCACAAGCTGCAGCTGAGCGCGGCGCTGCGGATCCCGAAATTCGACGCCGCGAAGCGAGAGGCGCTGGCGCCGTTCTGCGAACGGACCTATCTGCATCAGGTCGTGGTCGCCAGCGAAAGCGGACTGGTGCGATACGCGGACCTGCCCGAGGCGCTGGCTGACGAGGCCCGCATCGACGGCGAGGAGTGGCGGATTCATTACCACGTGCCGATCTTCGTGGAGGCGATCCCGCCGTTCGAGACCACGCAGTCGTTTCTCGCCGACATTCTCGCCCTTCATCGTCAGCAACCGATTTCGCAGCATCTGGAAGTGGAGACCTACACATGGCAGGTATTACCGGAGACTCTACGCACCGAGAGCGTGGAGAAGGCGGTGGCGCGGGAGCTGACCTGGGTCAAGCAGCAGCTGATCTGAGACCGGCCGGTGCGATAACAGCGGACTCGACGACACTGCGTTCGAAAACCAGCGTCTGGCTGGAGCTAGGGCGGGTTTCCAATCTCCCCACGGTCTGGAGCAACGTGCTGGCCGGCGCCGTGCTGGCCGGCGCAAGCGCCGGCGCGCTCTGGCAGTCCACCACCGCCCTGCCGTTGTTGCTGGCTCTGACGCTGTTCTATCTCGGCGGCATGTATCTCAATGACGCCTGCGATGCCGAGATCGATGCCCGCGAGCGCGCCGATCGCCCAATCCCGCGAGGGGACGTCGACCGCCTGACCGTCGCACTGCTGGGAGCCGGGATGCTCGCGCTGGGGAGCCTGCTGCTGTTCATGAGCCATCTCTCCGCCGGGCTGACAGGGCTGGCACTGATCGCCGCGATCCTGAGCTATGACTGGTGGCACAAGCGCATCGGCTGGAGCCCGCTGCTGATGGGGGCGTGCCGTCTGCTGACCTACCTGACCGCGGCGCTGGTCGTCACCAATACGCTCAACGACATGGTGGTCTGGGGGGCGATCGGCCTTGCCTGCCATGTCATCGGCCTGACCTACGCCGCTCGCCAGGAGGCCTACGACCGGCTGGGCGCGGCCTGGCCGCTCGGTGTGCTGGCCGTGCCGGTCGTGTTCATGCTGGCCACCATGCTGACCGGACCCGAACCCTCGCTGCTTGCCCTGGCGCTGTGGCTGGGCTATCTGGCCTGGGGAGCGCGCTGCCTGATGTGGCTGTTCCGCCGGGCGCCGGGAGACGTGCCTCGCGCCGTCGTGGGTCTGATCGCCGCCATTTCGCTCTATGACGCCACGCTGATGGCGGCCATGGGCTCGACCGCCATGGCATGGCTGGGAGTGCTGGCCTTCGCTGCGACGCTGGCGCTGCAACGGGTGACTTCCGGGACCTGAGGTCGGGCGCGGTCGGCGTCACTATTCCGAAGTGAACAAGGCCGGGCAGACATCTCCGCGATGTCTGCCCGGCCTTTCTGTCATGCGTCATTCCACGTCAGGATTCGGCGTGGCGTACACTCGTCTCAGGCGCTGGTGACATCGGTAGCGGTCTGGCGTGACGCCATGTCGATCTCGTCGCCCTCGAACACATGCGCCAGTACCAGCGCCTTGAAGTCCGTCGCGTCGACCGCGCCGTCGGGCAGTAGGCCCGCTTCCGACGAGATCACCAGCGGCCCCATGGCGGGATCGTCGGTCAACCGGCCGTGGGCGCCCTTGACCAGCGCCGTGTCCTTGAGCGAGATGACATCCAGCAACTGGCGCATGCCCAGCTTGCGCTTGACCAGGCGCCACCCGGCCGACAGCTTGGGCGATTTCAGCGCCGGGTCGAAGAACAGCTCCACCGGGTCATATCCCGGCTTGCGATGAATGTCGACGGTGCGCGCATAATCCGGCGCGCGGGCATCGTCCAGCCAGTAGTAGTAGCTGAACCAGCGATCCGGCTCGGCAATCGCCACCAGTTCTCCCGAGTTGGGGTGATCGAGGCCGTGCTCGCGCTTCTCGCGATCGCCCCAGACCGCTTCCACCCCCTTCAGCCCTTCGAGCACTGCCCGGACCTTCGGAATCTCTTCCGGATCGCGGACGTAGACGTGCGCCACCTGATGATCGGCCACCGCGAAGGCCCGCGACGCGCCGGCATCGAGCTGTTCGCGCTCCTTCTCCCGGCGCACCGCGACCAGACCCGCCCTGCGCAGGGCGCGATTGATATGGATGGCGTCGCGTACCGGCGTGATCCCGTACTCGGACACGACGATGACCCGCCGCCCTTCACGCTCGGCCGCATCGATCAGCTCGCCGCACAGGGCATCGACGTCGCGGAGATCGCGCTGCAGTTCGGGGTGTGACAGATCCGGCCCCAGCCGCTGGAGGTTGTAGTCCAGATGCGGCAGGTAGGTCAGCGTCAGCGTCGGATCGCGGGTTTCCATGACATGCCGCGTGGCATCGCTGATCCAGCGACTCGAGGAGATGTCCGCCATCGGCCCCCAGAAGGTGAACAGCGGAAACGTGCCCAAGCGCTCGTCGAGTTCGTCGTGCAGCGCCGGCGGATAGGTGTAATGGTCGGGCAACTTGCGACCGTCGGCGGGATACATCGGCCGGGGTGTCGCGCTCCAGTCTGCCGTCGAATACATGTTGTACCACCAGAACATCTTGGCGCAGGTAAAGTCGGGATTCTTCCGCTTGCCGGCTTCCCAGATCTTCTCCCCCGCCACCAGCCGATTGGACTGGCGCCAGAACCACACTTCGGACAGATCGCGAAAATACCAGCCGTTGGCCACGGCGCCATGCCCGCTTGGCGGCAGGCCGGTCATCAGCGTTGCCTGAACGCTGCAGGTCACCGCAGGTGTCACGGTATTGAGCGGCCTCGATCCGCCACGCTCGGCGAGACGTTTAAGGGCCGGCGTATGCTTGCCGACCAGTTGGGGGGTCAGCCCCACCACCAGAATGACGAGAGTCTTATTCATGATTCCTGCCTGCCGATTCAGCCATGGATACCCACCGTCACGAGACGATCGAAACGATATGTAAAGGCTGCATATCAGTTGGGAAGGCGCCAGACAATCGGCACGAGTTCCGGCACGCCATTTTGAGGCGTTATCAGGAAAAAAGCGGTGGTATTGCCGACTCTAAGGATCAGAAACCCATATTTCCAAGGACCAGAAAACCCACATCAAAAAAGGAATTCATCTTCGAATGACGGGCCTTCAATTGGCCAGATAATTGAGCTTGGGGATTGTTTTATCCAGCCGATAGAGTAACGCCAATGACAATCGTATCGGGACGCTTACATGACCGTTACATGCTTCGAACTTCTCCGCGACTGGATCTGCCGCCAGGCGCCCGATCAGGCCGATTGGCTGGATGACCGCTATGCCGCGTTCAGCCAGGGCGCCAACGAGCAGGATCTCCATCTCTTCCTCGGCCTGGCGCCGCGACGACTGGGCAGACAGGACCTGATGCTGTCGCCAGCGGATCTGGCGCTGGCGAACCAGGCCTATCCCGGCTGGAACCCTGCGGGCTGGAGCCTCGACGGCGCGGCCCGCGTCGCCGCCCTGCTCGCGTTCGAGGGTCCGCGCCCGTTCGCCGCCATGTTCCAGGATCTGGTCAGAACCGCCGATGCCCGCGAACTGGTCACGCTGTATCGGGGTCTGGCGCTCTATCCCCAGCCGGAATCACTCGAATTCGAAGTGGGCGAAGGGCTGCGCTCCAACATGCGGGCGGTGTTCGAGTCCATCGTTCATCACAACCCCTATCCGCGCGATCACTTCGACGAACATCGCTGGAACCACATGGTGCTCAAGGCGCTGTTCATCGGCAGCGGGCTGGGCGCCATCGTCGGCCTCGACGAACGCTCCAATGCCGAACTGGCGAGAATCCTGCTCGACTACGCCCAGGAGCGCTGGGCGGCCGGGCGTCCGGTCAGCCCGGAGCTGTGGCGCTGCGTCGGCCCGTTCGCGGAGCGAGTTTCGGCCTACGCGGCCCTGCAGCGCGCGCTGGCGGGCACCCCGGCGGAACGTGGCGCCGCCACCCTGGCGCTGATCGCCGCCGATACCCCCGCCGCCCGAGATCTGCTGTCGACGGCACCGGACACCGCCGCGCTGGCGGCAGACGGCCGCCTCGACTGGAACCACCTTACCCTCCAAGAGGCCGCCTGAGATGTTCATCGATCCCCACGCCCACATGGTGTCCCGTACCACCGACGATTACGAGGCCATGGCCGCGGCCGGCATCGTGGCGCTGGTCGAACCGGCCTTCTGGGTCGGCCAGCCGCGCACCTTCGTCGGCACGTATGTGGACTATCTCTCGTCGCTGGTCGGCTGGGAGCGCTTCCGCGCCGGGCAGTTCGGCATTCGCCACTACTGCACCATCGGCCTCAACTCCAAGGAGGCCAATAACGAAGCGCTGGCGGAAGGCGTCATGGAGTGGCTGCCGCGCTTTGCCATGAAGGAAGGCGTCGTCGCCATCGGCGAGATCGGCTACGACGAGCAGACACCGCTGGAAGACAAGTATTTCCGTGCCCAGTTGACGCTGGCCAGAGAGCTCGGGCTGCCGGTAATGGTGCACACGCCGCATCGCGACAAGAAGCGCGGCACCTCACGCTCGATGGACGTGTGCGAAGAGATGGGGCTGGATCCTTCCTGGGTGGTGATCGACCACAACAACGAGGAGACGGTTCGCGAAACGCTGGACCGGGGCTACTGGGCCGGCTTTTCGATCTACCCGTCGACCAAGATGGGCAACGCGCGCATGGTCGAACTGCTCAGGCAGTACGGCGGCGACCGCATCATCGTCGACAGCGCCTGCGACTGGGGGATTTCCGACTGCCTGGGCGTGCCCAAGACCGCACGGCTGGCGCTCGAATCCGGCATCGCCGAATCCGTGGTGCGCCAGGTCACCTACGAAAACGCGCTCACCGTCTACGGCAAGAGCGGCCAGATGCAGGCCTCCGACTGGCTGAATCCACCGCCCATCGACCAGCGCACCCTGTTCGAGGGCAATTCGATCCTGCGTGGCGGCCGCGATCCCCTGGTCGAAACGCCGGCCCGGCATCGATGCGACAGCCTGCACGGCGACGATCTGCTGATCGAGTAGCGCCCGCGACCTCGAGCCACCTCCGCCAGTTCCAACCGGACTGGCACCCGACGCCTCTCGACGGCAAAATGCGGGCAACTACCGCATGCCGTCGAGAGGAATCTCATGTCTTCGCCGACCGATAACGTCGTCGCCGAGTCGAACCCCGAAGCGAGGCGACCGGACACCACGCTGGCCATGATCGTCTACGCCCTGCTTCTCGGCGTCTTCGTGACCGGCATTACGCCGGTGATCGGCGTGATCATCGCCTACGTCTATCGCGGCAACGGCCCACGCTGGCTGGACGAGCACTATCGCTACCATATCCGCACTTTCTGGATCGGGCTCCTCTACGCCTGCATCAGTTGGGTACTGGCCTTCGTGCTGGTCGGTTTCGTGCTGATGGCGCTGCAGGCCGTGTGGCTGATCGTGCGCTGCGTCATCGGATTCAAGGCATTGCAGGAACGTCGCGCGCCGGACAAGGTCGATAGCTGGCTGTGGTAAAGCCCGGGTGTGAAGGCTGGGTGGTGAAGCCCGGATGACAAAGACGCCAACCAAAAAAGAGAAACGCATGATCGAAGGTCTGCAAGCCCGCGCCATTCATGGACTGTGGCGCCTGCTGTCCCACTGGCGGCTGAAGACGATATGGTCACTGGCAGGGGTCGCCAGCCGGCTGCTCTACGCCTTCTCCCGCCGTGAGCGCCACGTCAGCCGGCGCAATCTCGAAGTCGCCTACCCGCAGGACAGCAGCACCCAGCGGCGTGAACGGGTGCGTGAAAGCCTGCGCCACTCCGCGGCCACCATGCTGGAGCTCGGCTTTGCCTGGATCGCCAGGCCGGAACGCGTCGAGGCCGCCATTGTCGAGGTTCACGGCCGCGAGCTGCTGGACGACGCGCGGGCCGAGAATCGCGGTGTGATCGTGCTGGCGCCGCATTTCGGCAACTGGGAAGTGCTCAACTTCTGGCTATCCAGCCACTTCCCGTTCACCGCCATGTACGAGCCGCCCAAGATTGCCGATCTCGATCCCGTCATCCGTCACGGTCGCGAACGCATGGGGGCGGAGCTGGTGCCGACCAATCCACGAGGCGTCGCCGCCCTGCTCAAGGCGCTCAAGCGGGCCGAAGCCGTCGGCATCCTGCCCGATCAGGAGCCCAGCTGGGGCAGCGGGGTCTTCGCCGACTTCTTCGGCCGCCCGGCCTACACCGCCACGCTGCTGCCCAAGCTGGTCGCCCGTACCCAGGCTCGTGTCGTCACCGGCGTCGCCAAGCGCCTGCCCGACGGTCGCGGCTTCGCGATTCACTTCCTGGTCGCCGACGACCGCGTCTACGACACCGACGAGGCCACCTCGGCCGCCGGCGTCAATGCCTGTGTCGAATCCGCCATCGCCCTCGATCCGGCCCAGTACCAGTGGGAATACAAACGCTGGAAGAAGACCGAGCAGGAGCAGCAGAAAGTCCCCGGGTATCGCCAGCAGCGCTTGTATAGCAAGCGCTGATCGTCGTCGAAGGACCGGCGTCGCTGGAAAGCCCTTCGTCGACGAAAACCGCGTTACTGCTCCAATCCGCCGAAGCGCCCGGCCTGGTAATCGTCGATCGCCTCGACGATCTCCTCGCGGGTATTCATCACGAACGGGCCGTGGGAGACCACTGGCTCGCCGATCACATCGGCATGACCGAACAGCAACCGGGCATCGCTGGACGCGTCGATCTCGACGCTATCCCCTTCACGGTCCAGCTCGACCAGATGCCGTGGTTCGACCGGCTCGTCGCCCACGGTGACCTCGCCGTCGACGACATAAAGGAACACCTGCCGCCCGGGCACGACCGGCAACTGCTCGCTCGCGCCGGCCGGGAGCGCCAGGGTCGACATGAACACGCCCGTCTGGCTCTCGATCGGCCCGACCGGCTTCCCGCTCTCGAACTGGCCAGAAATCAACTTGAGCTCGCCGCCGCCGGGTAGCGGCACTGTCGGAATCGAATCGGCCTGCAGCCCGACATAACGCGGTTCGCTCATCTTGAGGCTGGCCGGCAGATTGATCCACAGCTGCAGGATCTCCAACGGCCCGCCGTCGCGCAGAAACTCGGGCGGCGAAACCTCGGCATGGACGATGCCGCTGCCAGCCGTCATCCACTGTACGCCACCGGCATGGATGACGCTCTGATGCTCGGCGCTGTCGGCATGCGCCAGCGAGCCCTCGAGAATGAAGGTGACGGTTTCGAAGCCCCGGTGCGGATGCGGCCCGAACGGCAGCCCGCGATTGTTGGTGGGGTAGACCTGCGGCCCGTGATGGTTGAGAAACAGGAACGGATCGAGCTGATCGAGCCCCGGACCCGGCAGTGGCCGGCGGGTGGTGAGATCGCCGATATCGTCGCGGATCGCAGCATGCTGGGCGATGACTCGGCGTGGCTTGAACGCGGACATGAAGGCTTCCTCGATAGATTCACCCGCAGTCTAGAGCACGCCACGCACGAAAAAAGCGAATGATTTTCACCGCTTCATTGCATCGATTCGTCGCTTGAGGAAGTCGCCCGCGTCGTTTTCAACGCCGCTTCGATCAGCGCCACCAGCGGCGACTGGGCCGGCGAAAGCCGGGACACCATGATCAGCTCGCGATGAAAGCGCTGCTCGCCCAGCGATATCACGCGTACCGGCAACGGCTGCTGGCGCCGCCACAGCCCGGTCAGCGGAATCAGCGCGACGCCCAGGCCGCACTCCACCATGCGGGCGATGGCGTCGATCTCGTCGAGCTCCAGCCGGATCGCGGGGCGCAACCGCTGCCTTTCGAGAAAGCGCACCACCTGACGGCCGCCGAAAGAACCCCGGTCGTAGAGCACCAGCGGGTGGCTTTCGAGCAGCGATTCCACCGTGCCGCCTTCGACATCGGGCGGTGCGATCAGCACGAACGGCTCGCGAGCGATGATGCAAGAATAGAGATCGCCGGGGAGCGCGAACGGCGGGCGAACGATCAGCGCCACGTCCAGATCGCCCTTGTCGACCTGATCGAGCAGCGCCAGCGAGACACCGGGGACCACGCGGGTCATCACGCCCGGCGCCTCGCGGGTCAGCGCCTGCAGTACCTCGGGCAAGGCCCCGCTCTGCAGGCTGGCGATCGCGCCGAGATGCCACTCGCCGGTCAGGCCGTCCGCCCCGGAGTGCCGGATCCGCTCGGCCAGCGCCAGCATCTCGTTGGCCTGCGGCAGCAGCCGGCGTCCGGCCGCGTTGAGTCTGACGGCACGCCCGGTGCGCTCGAACAGCGGCTCACCGATATCGGCTTCGAGATTGCGGATCTGGGCACTCACTGCGGACTGGGTCAGCCCGACGGCGCTGCCGGCGGCGGAGAAGGTGCCGTGACGGACGACGGCGAGAAAAGTACGAAGTTCTCTCAGCATGGCGAATCGCGGCGGGAAGAATCCAGATTATTTGATGGCAGACAGCAATATTATGCGCTTTTCATCAAATTTATTCGCCGTCAGAATGCAGTCACTGTCATCACCGATCCATTCCATCCAAGACAATCAGGAGCTTTTCCATGGCGCTGTCCCCTTTCCACCTCGCCATTCCGGTCCACGACCTGCCCGCAGCCCGCAAGTTCTACGGCGAGACCTTCGGCCTCAGCGAAGGCCGCTCCAGCGAGCAGTGGGTGGATTTCGACTTCTATGGCCACCAGCTGGTGATCCACGAGCATCCCATGACGCCGTCGCAGGAGTCGGCCCACACCAACCCCGTCGACGGTCATGACGTGCCGGTACCGCACTTCGGCATCGTGCTGAGCTGGCCGGAATGGGAAGCGCTGGCAGAGCGCCTGAAAGGCTTCGGCACCGACTTCGTGATCGAGCCCTACATTCGCTTCAAGGGCCAGCCGGGCGAGCAGGCAACCATGTTCTTGCTGGACCCGTGCGGCAACGCGCTGGAGTTCAAGGCGTTCAAGGACATGAGCCAGCTGTTCGCCAAGTAATTCCTCTGGCAACGCCCCGACGATGACGAGGCCGCCGACTCCGAACTGACTTTCGGAATCGGCGGCCTCGTCGTTTTTCGCGTCGTTTTCTCGTCACTCTCATTCCCGGAGCGTCGCCTTTTGAGCGTCGCCGGCGTCAGGCCGTCTCCAGTCGTCTCAGAGAGAGCCCACCGATCGCCAGCGCCGCCAGCAGCAGCACCGCGATGAACAGCGCAACGCCGTTCCAGCCGCCCCAGTACCAGAACGCCCCGCCCAGGGTGCCGGCGACGCTGGAGCCGAGATAGTAGCTGAACAGATAGAGCGAAGACGCCTGCCCCTTGGCCTGCCTGGCGCGTTGACCGACCCAGCCGCTGGCCAGCGAGTGCGCCGCGAAGAAGCCGAAGGTGAACACCAGCATGCCGATCAGGATCAGGCTGATGGGCTCGAACAGCGTTATCGCAAGCCCAACCAGCATCATCGCGATGAACAGCCAGAAGATCCGCGGACGCCCGAGCTTGTCGGCCAGGGAACCGGCCCAGGCCGAGCTGTAGGTGCCGGAAAGATAGGCAACCGACAGAACACCGACCAGCGCCTGGCTGACATGATAGGGTTCCGCCAGCAGCCGAAAGGCGATGTAGTTGTAAAGCGTGACGAAGCCGCCCATGAGCAGGAAAGCCTCGAGGAACAGAAGCGGCAGCCCGCGATCCTTGAACTGCACAGTGAAGCCGGAAACCACGTTGCGCCAGTTGAGCGCCCGCGGCGTGAAATGCCTCGACGGCGGCAGCCAGCGCATGAACAGCAGCGCCGCGACCAAAGCCACCACACCGATCGTCGCGATCACGATGCGCCATGGCATCCAGTCCACCATGACGCCGCTGATCAGGCGCCCGCTCATGCCGCCGATGGAACTGCCACTGATGTAGAGTCCCATCGACAAGCCGATATAACGGGGGTGGATCTCCTCGTTGAGATAGGTCATCGCCACCGCGCACAACCCGGAGAGCGACAGCCCCGCCAGCCCCCGCATGACCAATACTCCCGTCCAGCTCGGCATCGCCGCGGCAATCAGGGTACAGACCGCCGCCGCCAATAGCGCCACCGACATCACCGACTTGCGCCCCACCGTGTCCGAGATCGGCCCGGTGATCAGCAGGCCGATCGCCAGCATGCCGGTGGCGACCGACAACGACAGGCTGCTGGTGGCGGCGTCGATGCCGAAGGCGTCCGACAGGATCGGTAGCAGCGGTTGGACGCAGTAGAGCAGCACGAAGGTCGAGAAGGCACCGAGGAACAGTGCCAGCATGGTCGGCCGATAGCCGCGCTGACCACGTTCGATGAAACCGCTCTCGACGGCTTCCGCCTCGCGCGCCAGCTGATGATTGGCGGCCTGGGTGGCATTGTGGATGTCGGATGAGGTATGGCGGGACAACCCGATTCTCCCGAAGACGATGGCTGGCGCCGGAATGCCATGGTCGGCCCGTTGCGCCGAGTTGATTTAGACCTTGGTAGGTTACGCCGCCGCCATTAAGCTTTCTAATATATTATTCGACGCTTTTGAGAGGTTTCGCGACTCAATGGAACTGCGCTATCTGCGCTACTTCGTCGCCGTGGCCGAAGAGCTGCATTTCAGCCGCGCGGCCGAGCGACTGGGAATCTCGCAGCCGCCGCTGAGCCAGCAGATCCAGGCGCTGGAGCGCGAGCTGGGCACACGCCTGCTGACACGGACCAACCGTCGCGTCGAGCTGACCGAAGCCGGCCGGGTCTTCCTCGACGAGGCGCGCGACATCCTGGCACGAACCGAGCGCGCCACCCGGCTGGTGTCCCGGCTCGGGCGTGGCGAGGCCGGCCAGCTGCGCATCGGCTTCACCACCTCGGTGCCCTTGAGCCCGACGCTGCCGCGTACGCTGATGCGTTACCGCCAGCGCTATCCCGATGTCGAGCTGCGCATGCACGAGCTCAACAGCCAGCGCCAGGTCGCCCCGCTGCTCGAGGGCGACCTGGATATCGGCATCATGCGCCCCGCCACCCTGCCGGATGGCCTCGACGCCTTCACCCTGATTCGCGAACCGCTGATGGCCGTGGTCAACGAGCAGGGGCCGCTCGGTGGCAGCGCGCTACCGCTGACGCTCGAAGCCTTGGCGGCTCACCCCTTCGTCTATTTCTCGCCCGCCGCCGGCACCGGCCTGCTCGATCAGTTCAATGCCCTGTTCGCCAAGCGCGGCCTGACGCCCCGGCTGGTACAGGAGGTCGGCGGGCCGAACACCATCATCAGCCTCGTCGCGGGCGGCATGGGCGTGTCGGTTCTTCCTGCCTCGTTCCAGCACATCCGGATCGACAATGTCCGCTATCGCCCGCTGAGCGATGCCGACGCCGTGTCCGAAGTCTGGCTGACTCACGCCCGCCACCACCTGACGCCCCAGGCCAGATCGTTCATCGATCTGGTCCAGCGCCCCGTCGACCCATGACGCCTTCCCTCCTCGCGGGCCCGGCCGTGATCGCCGCCCCTATACAACCGGCTTGACCTCGCTCGCCCCTCGTCACAGACTGCCCGTGGCGATGCACGATATCGCCAGCTTGACGGGGTGCCGGTGGAACCGGCTGAGATCGTCCTGCGCCGGAATTCATTCGACGGCGCCACGGCGGATCCCGACGAACCTGATCCGGCTAGTACCGGCGTAGGGATCAAGCGGAGACCGTGGTGTGGGAGAAGACCCGCCCGTGCCGGTTTTCCCCTCCTGCGCTGTGCGCCGGCCTGACCCCGATAGCCTTGGCAAGTACGCCGGGCTAGTCATGCCACGGAGCACAACCGAACATGAAATCCCCACAGTTTCTCTCCGAAACCGCCCGCGTCGACAGCGCCGCCATCGCGCCGTTGCCGGCCTCGACCAAGATTTATGTCGAAGGTTCGCGTCCGGATATCCGCGTGCCGATGCGCGAAATCTCGCTCTCGCCCACGCAGACCCGAAGCGGACTCGAACCCAACGCGCCGCTCACCGTCTACGACACCTCCGGCCCCTACACCGACCCGGCTGCCGACATCGATATCCGCCGTGGCCTGCCGGAACTGCGCCGCCAATGGATCGACGAGCGCGGCGACACCGAATGGCTCGACGGCCCCAGCTCGACCTACGGCCGCATTCGTGCCGAGGATCTGCGTCTGTCGACGCTGCGATTTCAGCTCCAGCGCACGCCGCGTCGTGCCCGCATGACAAAAGAGGGACGGGGCGCCAACGTCACCCAGCTGCATTACGCCCGCCAGGGCATCATCACGCCGGAGATGGAATTCATCGCCATCCGCGAGAACCAGCGCCGGCGGCAGGCCCGTGCCCTCGATACCGATCCCATGCTGGATCACCAGCACCGGGGAGAGTCCTTCGGTGCCGAGCTGCCCGACGAGATCACGCCGGAGTTCGTGCGTGACGAAGTCGCCCGCGGCCGGGCGATCATTCCCGCCAATATCAATCATCCGGAGTCCGAGCCGATGATCATCGGCCGCAACTTCCTGGTGAAGATCAACGGCAACCTGGGCAACTCGGCGGTGACCTCCTCGATCGAGGAAGAGGTCGACAAGATGACCTGGGGCATCCGCTGGGGCGCGGACACGATCATGGATCTCTCCACCGGCCAGAACATCCACGAGACGCGGGAGTGGATCATTCGCAACTCGCCGGTGCCCATCGGCACGGTGCCGATCTACCAGGCGCTGGAGAAGGTCGACGGCGTGGCCGAGAACCTGACCTGGGAGATCTTCCGCGACACCCTGATCGAACAGGCCGAACAGGGCGTGGACTACTTCACCATCCATGCCGGCGTGCGCCTGCATCACGTGCCGATGACGGCCCGGCGCGTCACCGGCATCGTCTCGCGCGGCGGCTCGATCATGGCCAAGTGGTGCCTGTACCACCACCGGGAGAACTTCCTCTACACCCACTTCGAGGAGATCTGCGAGATCATGAAGGCCTACGACGTCTCGTTCTCGCTGGGCGACGGCCTGCGCCCGGGTTCGATTGCGGACGCCAACGACGAGGCCCAGTTCGCCGAACTGGAAACCCTGGGCGAGCTGACCCGGATCGCCTGGAAACACGATGTCCAGGTGATGATCGAAGGCCCAGGCCACGTGCCGATGCAACTGATCAAGGAGAACATGGACAAGCAGCTCGAATGCTGCGACGAAGCGCCCTTCTACACGCTCGGTCCGCTGACCACCGATATCGCCCCGGGCTACGATCACATCACCTCCGGCATCGGCGCGGCGCAGATCGGCTGGTACGGCTGCGCGATGCTCTGCTACGTCACGCCCAAGGAGCACCTGGGCCTGCCCAACAAGGACGACGTCAAGACCGGCATCATCACCTACAAGATCGCCGCCCACGCCGCCGACCTCGCCAAGGGGCATCCCGGCGCGCAACGTCGCGACAACGCGCTGTCGAAAGCCCGCTTCGAATTTCGCTGGGAGGATCAGTTCAATCTCGGTCTCGACCCGGACACCGCCCGCGCCTATCACGACGAGACGCTGCCCAAGGACTCGGCCAAGGTGGCACACTTCTGCTCGATGTGCGGGCCGAAGTTCTGCTCGATGAAGATCACCCAGGAAGTGCGCGAACGCTTCGGCGACGATGCCGAAGCGCGCCATGAACGCGACGCCGGCATGGCGGAACAGGCAGAACGCTTCAAGCGCGAAGGCGGCGAACTCTACCGGGAGGTGTAGACGCTCGCGGCGTCGGGCATCGTGCCCGACGTCTGCGGCTTGGCTTGGCTTGGCTTGGCTTGGCCCTCAGATCGTGCCCTCCGCTTCCATTCGGCACAGCTCCTGCAGCGGCGGAATCGTGTCATACATCTGCTGATCCAGCAGTTGCCACACGATGCCCACGGTGGGCTTGTGGGGCGCATCGACTTCGATCGTGCGGGTCGGCGTGAAGATCACGTCCGAAACGGTATCGAAGACCTCCGGATGCAGCTCCTCCTCAAGTACCTGGCAGTCATGGACCAGGGCCGCCGAGGGGGTATTCACGTCGATGTTGCCGATGCGATAGAGCATGCCCCACTCGGCATCGAAGTAACCGTGGCCCTTGCCGAAACGAATGCCGGCTTCGTTGATCGCGCCGGTGCCCGTCACCATGAAATCGGTCTTGGGCCGCTCGCGGATCTCCGTCAGCGAGATCGGCCGTCCCATGCGCTCCATGCCGTCCAGCGTCGCGGCATAGAGGTACATTTCCTCCGGAATCTCGGCGGGATCGAGCAGCCAGAAACCGCGCTTGATCGAATAGGTCGTCATCAGCACCGTCTTGCCGTCGAGCAGCGCCCGGTGACGCAGCTCTTCCAGGCAATTGTCCGGCGTGATGAAAATGGTCGATGCCTGTTGATAGAACGGATGGGCGACCAGGCGACGGGTCGCGTCCTCCCGGTTCTGGAAGTCGGCGATGAACTCGCCGAAATCGAAGTGAAAGCGACTGTCGGGAAAGGCGACCTTGCGCAGATTGGCGAACACCCGCCGACGTACGTCGGATTTATGATTCATATCGACCTCAGGCTCTGAATGAGATATTGGCGTTACTGTACGGGCGTCATCGCAAAGCGCTTCAGCACGCGCTGCTCGATGACGGTCACCATCAGATAGAGCAGCACCGACACCAGGACGGCGGCGACCACCACGGCCCAGACCAGGCCGTAGTCCAGCGATCCGCGAGCGACGTTGAGCAGATTGCCGATGCCCGTTCCGGTGGCGAGCCACTCGGCGATCATCACGCCCAGAAAGGCCCGCGGCGCCACCAGCCGTGCGGCGGCGCACAGATACGGCAGGCTCCAGGGCAGCGACACCAGGCGGATCTGCTTGAGCCGGGAGCCGCCCAGCGCGCGAACGCAGTCCTGCGTCGCTTCCGGCACCAGCGCCATTCCCTGGGCCAGGGTGACGTAGGCCGGGAAGAACGTGACCGAGATCGTGATGGCAAGAATCGTCGCGCCGTCACGACCGAAGATCAGCACGATCAGCGGCGTGAGCGCGACCAGCGGCATCGACTGGCTGAGCAGCGACAGCGGCATCAGCACGCGCTCCAGCACCGGACTGAGCGTACCCAGAATGGCCAGCAGCAGCGCAAAACCGAGCCCCAGCGCCATCCCGGCGAGACACCAGGGCAGCGTCTCGAGAAGCGCTCCCCCGATGATGCTCGCGAGGCTTTCCGGCCGCGTCGAGGAGAACAGCTCGGCGGCCAGGTCGACCGGCGTGCGCAGCACGAAGCCGGACACGCCGGCCTGCTCGAGCCCCCAGACCGCCGCCCACCACGCCAGCAGCGGCAGCACCACCGCGACCAGCGTGATCAGCCACTGCGTGCCGGCACCACGCGCGGCGTCTCCCTGACTGCCCAGACTCTCCTGCGTCGGTGCCTGAGCGCCTACCCAGCAGCGCGCGACGAGCAGGATCGCGACGTAGAACAGCGCGCTGATCGCGGTCGCGACCAGGCCGATGCCCCACAGCCGCTCCGGATCGCCGCGCCCCAGCGAACCGATCAGATAGTGGCCGAGCCCCGCACCGGACCCGCTTCCGAACTCCGCCAGCAGCGAACCGAGCACCGCGTTGGGTGCCGCGACCCGCAGTCCGGCCAGCAAGGTCGGCAGCGCGTGGCGCAGCCGTACCCAGCGCAGAGCCGCCCAGCGCCCGCCGCCATAGAGGCGAACGACGTCGAGCAGGCGCGGATCGATCCGGGTCAGGCCGAGCACGGTGGCGACCATGGTCGGGTAGTAGGTCGCGAGCGCGGCCAGCACGATCCTCGGCGCGTCGCCATCGAACGCGATCACCAGGATCGGCGTCAGCGCGATCGGCGGCATCGCGAAAAGGGTAACGTTGATGCCGCTCAGCAGCCGGCCGACGGGGCGCCAACTGGCCATCAGAAAGCCGCAGAGCACGGCGACGGCGTTGCCGACGAGGAAGCCGATCAGCGACGTGCGCACGGTGGCCCAGATGTGCGGCGGGTAATCGCCCCAATCCTCGACCAGTTGCCGCAGCACGCCGCTCAGGCTGGGCAAGGCGCCATCCGCCACCCAATGCAGCCGCCCCGCCACTTCCCACAGCAGCAGCAGCGCCAGCCAGCCGATCGCGATGGTCGTGCGCTGTCGTCGATCACGCATCGTCGTTCTCGTGGTCGAACATCAGCTGCAGGATCTCGGCCTCGAGCTGGCGACACTCGGCGCTGTTGAGCAGCGACAACGGCCGCTCGCGCTCGAACGGCACGTCGATGACCCGGCCGATCCGCCCTGGTCTTCCGGTCATGACCACCACCTTGTCGGCGAGGAAGATCGCCTCGTCGACACTGTGGGTCACCATCACGGTGGTGACCGGGCGCTTGAGCCAGAGCTTCTGCAGCTCGCGGTTCATGCTGCGGCGCAGGATCTGGTCCAGCGCGCCGAAAGGCTCGTCGAGCAGCAGCAGTTGCGGCTCGCTGACCAGCGCTCGGGCAATGGCGACGCGCTGGCGCATCCCGCCGGAAAGCTGGCCGGGCAGCGCCTGCTCGAAGCCTCCCAGGCCGACGAGTTCGATCATCTCCTGCACGCGGCTTCGGTCCGCCTCGCTCATCCGGCCGATCACGTCGAACGGAAAGCGCACGTTGGCTTCCACGCTGCGCCAGGGCAGCAGCGACGCATCCTGAAAAGCGATACCCAGCGCGCCGCGTTGCTGCAGCGTCCGCGGCGACAGGCCGCCGGTCCGGATCGTGCCCTCGCTGGGCTGATCCAGCCCCGCCAGCATGCGCAGCAGCGTCGACTTCCCACAGCCCGACGGGCCGATCAGGGCAATAAAGCTGCCGGCCGGCGCCTCGAGAGAGACGCTGTCCAGCGCCAGCAGCGCTCGGCCATCGACATCGAAGCGACGGCTGACGTCCTCGATGCGCAGATCCCCTACCGTCACGCCGCGATTTCCTCTAGCAACGAGGTATCGAAATTGTCCCGCGAGGCCTGGATACCGATACGTTCGAGTGCCGTCAGGCAGCGCTCGATATCGGCTTCGGCCATCGAAAAGATGCCGTTCGGGGACTCGATCAGCGATTTCTGCGCCTGATTGAAGAAGATTTCGTTCTCGATAGAGCGGCCGTTGCCCTAGAAGAAGCTGTCCGCGAAAAGCGGCGGGTAATAGGCAGGATCCTTGAAGTTCTCCTGCCAACCCTGGCGGCTGGCCCGCAGCCAGGCCACCAGGTCGTCGCGGCGTGTCTCGAGGGTATCGCGCGTCACCACCACGGTGTCGTTGAAGACCGGAAAGCCATGATCGTAGAGCAGGAAGCTGACGGCTTTCTCGCCCTGCAGGCCAATCGTGTAGGGCACGTTGGTGACGAAGTCGAGCGAGGCGTCAATCTCGCCCTTGAGCAGCGGTGTCGGGTCGTAGGCGTAGGGCACGATGCGCACGTCGTTCGGCGAAATTCCGTTGGCTTCGAGCATCGCTTCGACCGCCAGACGGTTGACCGGCGGCACGGCGAGGACCTTGCCGACGAGATCCTCGGGCTTCTCGACCGGGTTGCTGGCCAGGCTGACGATGCCCGCCGGGTTCTTCTGATACTGCGTCCCGATGATGACCAGCGGCGCGCCCTGCTGCGTCACCGCCTTGAGCGTACTCTCCACCGTCGTCAGCGCTATCTCGGCGCGGTTGGAAAGCAGCGCCCCTTCGGGAATGACGTCCGGGCCGCCCGAGCGATAGTCGAGCGAGAGCCCCTGGTCGGCATAGAAGCCCTTGTGCCGCGCGACGATATAGCCGAGAAATTCGGCATCGTTGACCCAGGAAGCCTGCATGCCGATCGACGTACCCTGGCCGCTCTGAGCCATCGAGAACGCCGGCCATCCCAGAGCGCCCGCCAGGGCACCGGAACCGGTCATCTGAAGGAAACGCCGTCTGCTGAGCGTCATCGCTGTATCCTCGTGTCGTTGTTCGTTATCTCGACTGATTGCTCGTTGTCTCGACTCGTTCGTCGCTTCGCCGCAAAGTCGAACAGGAAAGATGGGGTGTGACGGCAGTACGACGCTGCCCAGTGCCAGTTTCTCTCCATGCCGGCCCGCCTGCCTACGCCAGCCCCAGTGCTCGCTGCAGCTCGCGCAGCGGTGGCATGGCGTCGATCTCCGTCTGCATCAGGCGCTGCCAGTCGATACGCGCAGGTCGTGGCGTCTGGCGGTTTATCTCGAGCGTGCGCGTTGGCGTGGCGATCACGTCGAGAACGACATCGCGCTCGCCGGGAAAGAGCTCTTCCTCGACCACCTGAACGTCGTGGACCAGCGTCCAGATCGGCGTGGTGTCGTCGACCAGGCCCAGTTCGCGAAAGAGCAGCCACTCGAGATCGAGAAAGCCGTGACCGCGCCCGAAGCGCACGCCGCTGGTGGCGACGGCCGAGGCGCCGGTGACGATGGCATCGAACCCGCCCAGCGCGACCAGCGATTCCAGCGAGAGCGGCTTGCCGAAGTGTTCGAGGCCGTCGAGCCAGGCGGCAAACCTGGCTTCGCCCCGGGGCACCGAGCCGGGCTCGATCCAGAAAAAGCCGCGTGCCATGCCGTGGGTCGATACCACCAGGCTCGTGCCGGATTCGATCAGCTGCTGACGCAGGCCGGCCAGGCTGTTGTCCGGCGTGACGAAGACATGGCGCACGTCACCAAACCGCGCATCGTCGAGAATACGGCGCAGGGCCGCATCGGAGCCGACGAAGTCGGGAATGAATTCGGAGAAACGCATGTGGAAGCGGGAATCGGGTATCGCGACATCTCGCAGCCGACTCCAGATTCGTTCGCGGATCGCACGCCTGGCCAGCACTCGAGCGCCCTCTTGGAAGCGTTTGGAACCTTTGGTTTCAAAATAATGCTACACTGAAACCGTAGTTTCTAAAAGATCGCTAGCGGAAAAATCGGCAGGCTCCGCCTCGTCATGAAGCCCCGCCAGAAAGACGGACGCGCCTATGTCTACGAGATTGGTTCTCGCCATCCAGGAACATTACGAACAGCTCTCTCCCAGCGAACGCAAGCTGGCGACGCTGATACTGGATCGGATCGACGACATGCTCGCCTACTCGGCCAAGGAGATGGCCGATATGGCGGGAGTTTCCAAGGCCACCGCCGCCCGCCTGTTCCGCAGCCTCGGCTATCGGGACTTCAGCGAGGTCCGGGCGCAGGCACGGGAAGAGCGCAATCGGACCCAGCCGTTTCGCAACATTCCTTCGTCCGGCGAGACGAGGACATCGGCTCGTGGCCTGACGGTCGCGACGCATCTGCAAATGGAAACGGACAGTCTGGCGCGAACCTTCGAGGTCACGCGCAACGACGAACTGGTCAAGGCAGCAGATGGGCTTGCCACCGCGCCACGTGTCTGGCTTCTGGGTCTGGGCGTGGATCAGGGTCTGGTCTACTACATGCGTCCGCTGCTGAGCCGTATCCGCACGGATGTCTTCTCTCTCGGGGCGCAAAGCGGAACCTGGGCGGAGGAGCTGGCGATGCCCTCGCCGCGTGACGTCGTGCTGCTGGTCCTCTCGCAACACCGCCCGGCGATGCTGGAACGCGCGATGGAGCAGCTCACGCTGTCGCGCGTCACAGTGATGGCCGTCGTCGACGTGCGCAATGCCGCCTGGGCACGGCGCTTTTCCGACAACGTGCTGCCCTGCTACAGCACCGGCGGGCCATACGGCTATTCGGCGATGAGTCTCATCAGCATGCTGCACCTGCTCGCCCATACCACGGCAGACAGACTGGGCGACCGTGCCCTGCAGCGCACCCACCTCATCGACGATATCTCCGAGGCGCTGGATCCAGGCTGATTCGGCTACCCGCTCCGGGGTTAGCGGCTTAGTCAGGCGATTTTAGACCATCGAATGAATCATCTAGAGATTGCCCACCGACTCGGTAGAATGCGCGGTCTTTCACTTATTGGCCATTAACAACGCAGCCGGAGCCGTCTCATGTCAGAAAGATCTTCACCGCAATCCTCCGCCCGGCCAAATCTGTGGCGACGCATTCCCCTGTGGCAAAAAATCATCGCGGGCTTGGCATTAGGGATCCTGGCAGGCGCACTAATGGGCGAGCAGGCCAGCATGTTCAAGCCGCTCGGCGATATCTTCATCAACGGCATCAAGATGCTGATCGTGCCGCTGGTGTTCTCGACCCTGGTCGTCGGCATTACCGGCATGCGCGATCCGCAGAAGATGGGGCGGGTCGGCGCGCGAACGATCGGGCTCTATCTGGTGACGACCGCTTTTGCCATCGTCATCGGTCTGGTCGCGGCGACGATCTTCCAGCCCGGCGTCGGTGCGGATGCGTCGATGAGCGCGGCGCAGCAGGCGGGCGAGGCGCCGTCGCTGGTGGATATCGTGGTCGGCCTGGTGCCTTCGAACCCGCTGCAGGCGATGATCGAAGGCAATATCCTGCAGATCATCGTCTTCGCCATCGGCCTGGGCATCTCGCTGATGCTGATCGGCGAAAAGGGCGAACCCGTCGTGCGCGTGTTCGAAAGCTTCGCCGAAGCGATGTACAAGCTGACCGCTATCGTCATGGCGTTCGCGCCGTTCGGGGTGTTCGGCCTGATGGCCAACGTCTCCGGGCAGTATGGGCTGGACGTGCTGCTGCCGCTGGCCAAGGTCATCGGCGTGGTCTATCTCGCCTGTATCGTGCACGTGCTGGTCGTCTACACCGGGCTCTTGAGCCTGATCGGTCGCCTCAACCCGATGCGCTACCTGCAGGGCATCCTCGACGCGCTGGTGGTCTCGTTCTCGTCGGCCTCCTCTTCCGGCACGCTACCCGTTTCGATTCGCTGCGCGCAGAAGAACTTGGGCGTATCGGAAGGCGTGTCGAGCTTCGTGCTGCCGGTGGGCGCCACCATCAACATGGACGGTACCGCCATCTATCAGGGCGTGGCGGCGCTGTTCGTCGCCCAGCTGGTCGGCGCCGACCTTTCGATGATGGACTACGGGATGATCGTGCTGACCGGCACGCTGGCCTCGATCGGCACGGCGGGCGTGCCCGGCGCCGGGCTGATCATGCTGTCGATCGTGCTGGCGCAGATCGGCCTGCCGCTGGAGGCGATCGGCGTCGTTGCCGGCGTGGACAGGATCCTTGATATGGCGCGCACCAGCGTCAACGTCGCCGGCGACCTGATGGTGACGACACTGGTCGCCAAGAGCGAGAAGGAACTGGATCTGGACGTCTACAACCGGCCCGGTAAAGCCTGACGGATCATATCCTTGCGGCTCTCGCCCAAACGATAGCGGCCCCGCATAGTGCGGGGCCGCTGCGTGAAGAGTCTCGAGTGGGCTGCTGGTGTCGAAGACTCGATGTTTCCGGGATTCAGTGATAACTAGTGGCGTGGTTTGGTGGCGTCCTTCAAGTTGCCTTTGGCGGACTTGGCATCCCCCTTGGCCTGTTGAGTCTTGCCTTTACCTTCGAGTTCGCGATCCTTGGTCATCTTGCCGGCGGCCTCCTTGACCTTGCCGGCTGCCTTGTCGACCTTGCCTTCCGTCTTGTCCGACTTTGAATGCGTCGTCATCGCTGCTACCTCGCTTTGCGTGGATATCCTTATCCGCTCGCCGTCATTCGGTTACCGAACGCTTCGGCAACGGCGGGCGTGTCTTCAGAATAGTTCGCCGCGGAAAAGCCGAAACGGAAGATTGGTAACGAATTGTTCGTGAAAAACGGAGGGACAGCTGCCTGCCGGGATGATCGTCAGGGAGTCGAGGGGAACGGATAAAAGAGAGAACGGCGGATCGACGAGAGCCGCCCGGAGGTGGGCGGCCCGAGGGGAGATCAAGTGCGGAAGATCAAGTGCGCGAGGTCACTTCCAGCAGATGATAGCCGAACTGGGTCTTCACCGGCCCGTGAACTTCGTTCAATGCGCCATTGAAGACGACTTCGTCGAATTCCTTGACCATCTGGCCGCGGCCGAACGTGCCCAGCTCGCCGCCCTGACGCCCGGAGGGGCAGGTGGAGTGCTGACGGGCCACGTCGGCGAAGTCGCTGCCGGCTTCGATCTGCTGCTTGAGTTCGAGACACTTCTGTTCGCTGTCGACGAGAATGTGGCGGGCGCTGGCCTGTGCCATGAGATCACTCCTGAATCTTGCTCGTTGGGAAAGCGGGCATTCTACGAAACCCCGCCGCTCGCCGTCACCGACAATCGACACCATCAGCCGTTTTCAGCCAGCAAGACGATTCGAACGGCAGCGCTGGCGGGCATGGCTTGAGCATGGCCGGCATCCGCCAGAATCAGCCGAATCGCCGCTCCAGGTAGCGGTTGATATCGGCGGACTCGTACATCCACTCCACGGCGCCGTCCTCTGTCTCGATACGCAGGCACGGCACCATGGTGCGGCCACCGCCCGCCATCAGATCCTGGCGATGCTGGGGATCGCGCTGGATGTCTCGCAGCTCGATGGGCAACGCCAGCCGCTCGATTTGGCTGCGCACGCGCTGGCAGAACGGGCAGCTCATGAAGTGGTAGAGCGCGAGACGCTGGCAGGCGCGGTCGACTTCGGCCTGATGCTCCGCGGAGCGAACGATGGGAGTCGCTGAAAACATGCGTTTGAGTCTCCTGATAATCGGGGTCATGTGGACTCGCTACAGAGGAAAGCGCGCCACGATTCCCGCAGCGCCGGTCATGGTCTTCAGTGTGTCAGAGGAACGATTGGCCCGCCAACGAGCGAGCGTTATATGATCAGGAAACCTTCTTTCCCAACCAGCGAGCTCATCATGTCCGACGTCATCCCTTCCAGCCTGCGCCGCTACTGCTCTTCTCGCGTTCAGGAAATGCCCGACAACCAGATCGTCGCGGTAGCGGATCTCGCCCGTCACGACGCCTCGGTCGTGCGGCTCTGGATTGGCGAAGGCGATCTGCCGACGCCTGCCTACATCAAGCAGGCGGCGATGGATGCACTGGAAGGAGACGATACCCGCTACAGCTACTCCCAGGGCTTGCCCGAGCTTCGCCAGGCGCTCTCCGACTACCACCGCCGGCACTGGCAGGTCGACGTCGCCGCCGACCGGTTCTGCGTCTCCATCGGCGGCATGAACGCCGTCACCATGGCGATGCAGGCGATCCTCGACGAAGGCAGCGAGGTGATCATGCCGACGCCGGCCTGGCCCAACGCCAGGCAGATGATCGAGATCGTCGGCGGGGTCAACGTACCGGTCGCCTTCGATTTCCACCCGGACGGCAGCATCGAGCTCGACCTGGAAAAGCTGTTCGCGGCGGTGACCGATCGCACCCGCGCCATCTTCATCAACTCGCCCTCCAACCCGACCGGCTGGCGCATGCCGCTCGAGGATATGACGCGGCTGCGGGACTTCTGCCGGGACAAGGGGCTGTGGATCGTGGCCGACGAGGTCTACAACCATTTTGTTTACGATAAAGGGGTCGACGACAGCAAGGGGCCGGCCGCCTCCTTCCTGCAGATCTGCGAACCACAAGACCGGCTGCTGGTGACCAACACCTTCTCCAAGAACTGGTGCATGACCGGCTGGCGCGCGGGCTGGGTCACGTTCCCGCAGGGCATGGATCAGCTGTTCGCCCGTCTTTGCCAATACAACACCACCGGCGTGGCGCCGTTCGTTCAGCGGGCCTGCATCGCGGCGCTCGAGCAGGGCGACGACTTCATCGCTCATCAGGTCAAACGCTGCCAGGCCTCGCGGGACATTCTGGTCGAGGGGCTGACCGCGCTGGACAGCGTGACCGTGTTCTCGCCGCAAGGCACCTTCTACCTCTTCTTCAAGGTGCATGGTCTGGACGGCTCGAGCCTGGACACGGCCAAACGTATCCTGCGGGAGGCCAAGGTCGGCGTGGCGCCGGGCAGCGCCTTCGGCCCCGAGGGTGAGGATTATCTGCGAATCTGCTTCGCCATCGACCCGGAGCTCGCCAGGGAAGCGCTCGATCGGCTGGTGCCCTTCCTTTCGGCGCTGGCTGACGCACCGCAAGGCGCTACCGTCTAGTCGGTACGCTGAACGACACTGCCCGGCCTGATCGGCCGGGCAGTCATGAGGCGGGCTGTGGATTGGCAGCCGATCAACAGGCCGCCAGGCGCTTTTGCAACTCGCTGCGGCGAGATTCCGGCATGAACGCGACGTCGATCGCATTGCCCGCCAGTTGCTTGAACATCGCCTGATCCCAGTCGAACGCCTCGAGACAGGCGAGGTAATTGTCCAGCACGCCGCCGCCGAAGTAGGCCGGGTCGTCGGAGTTGAGCGTCACTTTGAGACCCTGCTCGGTGATATGCGGCAACGGATGGTCGGTCATCTGCTCCACCACTTTCAGCCGTACGTTGGAAAGCGGACAGACCGTCAGCGGAATCTGCGACGCCCGCAGCCGTTCGACGAGGGCGGCATCCTGCAGGCAGGCGACGCCATGATCGACCCGGCAGATATCGAGCACGTCCAGCGCCTCGCTGATGTAGGCCGCCGGCCCCTCCTCGCCCGCGTGCGCGACGCGCGGAATGCCCAGCGCCCTGGCGCGTTCGAACACCGCCGCGAACTTGGCCGGCGGGTTGCCCATCTCCGCGCTGTCGAGACCCACGGCGTCGATCAGCTCGTAGTAGGGTGCCGCCTTCTCCAGCACGTCCATTGCATCGCTCGCGTCACGATCCCGCAGGAAGCTCATGATCAGCGCCGTGGTCATGCCCCAGCGGCGCTCCGCGTCTCGCATGGCGCGGCGCAGCCCCTCGAACGGTGTCGCCAGCTCGACGCCACGGCTCAGGTGCGCTTGCGGATCGAACGACAGCTCGACATGCACCACGCCCTCTGCCTGCGCGCGCTCGAAGTACGCCATCGCCAGGTCATGGAAATCCTGCTCGGTGCGCAGCACCCGCATTCCCTGGTAGTAGAGATCCAGAAACGACTGCAGATCGCTGAAATCGTAGGCGGCACGCACCTCGTCCACCGTCGCGTAGGGCAGCGACACGTTGTTGCGCGCCGCCAGCGCAAACATCAGCTCCGGCTCCAGCGAACCCTCGATATGTAGATGCAGTTCGACCTTGGGTAATTCACGCAGCCAAGTCTTCACGAGCGCTCCTCGCCAGTTTGAGTGGATGCGTTTCAGGATGCCGAAAAGCACGCGTGGTGGAAAGCGTCGGGCGAGCGCCGTCGTCTGTCGGCGTTCCCGGCTCATACCCGCGTCGTCAACACCTTGATCCCCAGCGCCACCATCGCCAGGCCCAGCACCCGGTCGATCCAGTGGCTGAAGCGCTTGAACGCGCGGTGGATCGGGGGCGTGGAGAGCAGCAGCGCCACCGCCGAGAACCACCCCAGCTGGATCAGCATGATCCAGGCGCCGTAGATGGCGATCTGGTAGAGCGGCATCGACGGCGACAACACGATGGTGAACAGCGAGACGAAGTAGATCGGCGCCTTGGGATTGAGCGCGTTGCAGAGAAATCCCATGCCGACGGTGCGCAGCGCCGAGCGAGGCGGTGCCACCTTCGGCGTCACCGTCGCCGTGTCGGTCGCTGCCGGGCGCGAGCGCAATCCCGAAATCCCCAGATAGAGCAGATACGCGCCGCCGATCAGCTTGATCGCCCATAGCGCCTCGGCGGAGTTGGCGATCACCGCTGCCAGCCCGAACGCGGAATAGACGATGTGAATCGACAGCCCCAGCGCGATACCCAGGCTGCACAGGAGGCCGATGCGCTTGCCGTGATTCAGCGTCTGCTGGGTGACCAGCACGAAGTCCGGCCCCGGCGAGGCGGCCGCCAGCAGATGCACGAAAGTGATGACGATCAGGCCGTGTAGCATTTCCATGACGATTCCTGAATGCAATCAAATGCTAAATGGGATGTAACGATTTGAAGACGAAAGCTGCTGATTTGCTGATTAGACCAAAGTAATATCCCATTTCCAATCCAAATTTAAGCTCAAGGATCGTAGAACAAAGCTTGACTGACACCGACACACTCATAGAATATGTTACGCAAAGTTACACTAAATGACATAGGCGCAACATGGCATCTTTCAGGCTCTATAACATTCAACTACTCCCTCTTGACACATCCAACACAAGTGAAGTTGGCGAAATTGGATATCTTAAACTGTTCGAACACCTGCAAGCTAAAACAACAAAAGCATACAATGAAAAGACTTTAGCAAATTCGGCATATAAACTTCAAAATGACACATTTATATCTCCACTTTCTATCAAGATAGAGGATGACTCAGCAACTGGGCTTTGGGTAAAATATCATAAAACCGATTCAGTCTCGGATCTTTATACTGAAAAAACGCTGTACAATGCACCATTGGGCGTCACCCCTGTATCCAACAACTACTTTTTCCGCTTCATTTTTGACTATAAAACCCATCGCTTAGGTATTGAAGAGCAAAGCGGAAAACTTCCAACCGCAAAAATATTCAATGATGTTGTTGAATATTTCCTTGAACCCATTGCTCAGGATAACTTTCCTAAACACACCTTGACAGTAAACGTAATTTCAGAAGCCAAAGCTCTTGAAGAAGCACTAAAGGAGGCAAAAGGATTTCGAAAAGCAGAAGCAAAAATTACGTTCCCGAATGGACATGAATTGAGCCAAAGACTAAAACATATGCGTGATAACAATATACACACTGTCAAGTCAGAAGCTTCTTCGTCAAAAAATGCATTAATGGCTGAAATACCTGACTTCTTATTAGAAATGATTCGTGCGTCTATTGAATATGGAAAATCAAAATTTACTTATTATAAAAAAGGCTCAACCAAGCAACAAAATTATTCATCAGAAGAAAACCCGGTAAAGCTAAAACTCAGAAAAAGTCAAAAAGAATCCGAAAAATCATTCTTGGATAGAGCAAAAGCAGCTCTACGTGCATCAGCAGAGCCACAAAAAGAACGAGAACAGAAAAAATGACATTCTCTAGACTCGTTAAGATCCCTGTTTTAGGGAACATACTAATAATCCTAAACTCATATGCCTTCTGCGGTGACGCACGATCTGGTGAAGAGTTTGCAGGCGCAAAAAACTGGGGAAAAAGTTTCGGAATACAGTTCATTGTTGCGACATCAATGGCTTTCTTATGCCACAACGTAAGTTATTCCGATGCAACCTTGCCAGGAGAGCTAATAATATCCATATTTCCGAGCCTCTTGGGATTTGGCATAGGGGTATATGCATTAATATTTAGCTTAAAAAGCACAATCATTAGAGAACTACAAAAAACGTTTATCGACGACCTTCAACCAAACCCAAAACCTGGCTCAGCGTTGATTTTAAATGCTGAAATGGCAACACCGCTACTGATCGCCCTAGGAACAATTACGATAGGAATTCTGCAAAAAATATTTCCATACGCAAACAGCCTATCCATAATATCTTGGACGGCCTTGTGGGCTTCCATTATTTTTATGATCGAACTAATTATAACTCTATTTGGACTAGGTGAAAATGCCATCCTGAAACAACTGCCAGAAGAAAAAGAAGAATAATAATATCACCTTCTCACCCCAAAGCCTGGCAGCTATCAAAACCTTTAAATTCAACCTATTTATTTCAGCTGTTTATGCGCCTCGGCCAGCTCCGCCATGCTGTTGAAGCGGAAGTCGACCGTGGGCATGTCGCCGGGGTTCATCGTCGCGCCGAAGCCTTGCTTGTCGTGGCGGCGATAGATCCAGCAGTTGGCGAGGTCGTGACGGTTGGCGGGCTGGTGGTCGTGGAACATGCTCTCGGCGGTATGCAGGATCTGCGACTTGTCGATGCCGCGCTCGCCGAGCTTTTCCAGCATGTAGTCGAAATTGCGCGGCGACGGCTTGTAGGAGCCGATGTCCTCGGCGGTGTAGACCGCGTCGAACTCGACGCCGAGCTTGCGCTGGCTGTAGGCGAAGCTTTCGTTGTCGACGTTGGAGAGCACCACCAGCTTGTAGTGCTGCTTGAGGTAGGCCAGCGCCTCGGCGGTATCGGCGAAGGCCGGCCACTGCTTGACGAAGTCGCCGTAGGCCAGGCATTCGTCGTGGCTGACGCTGACGCCCCACTCCTCGGCAAGACGCTTGTAGACCACCGCCAGCAGCAGCCGGTACTGCAGATGCGGGGTGTAGCGCTGCTGGGTGGATTCGTGCCGGGCGTGCGCCTCGAGAACCTGATCACGGTTCAGGCCCAGTTCGCTACGCTGCAGCAGTGGCTGCAGCCCGGCCACGATGCCGCTCTCCCAGTCGATCAGGGTGCCGTAGACATCGAAGGTCAGGGTAGTGAAATCCGTCAGTTGCATGGTCGTCTCTCTGATTGAATGTCGGGTACGTTCGTGAAAGCGTAACGAGATGATCGGTCGTCAATCGGCATCGTCATTGAGCAGCCGCATCGCCACCTGCAGTTGCAGCCGGATATCAGCGTCGTTCAGGTTCATGCCCAATGCCGTTTCCAACCGCTCGATGCGATAGCGCAAGGTACTGATATGAATGTCGAGCGCCCGCGCGGTCTGCGCCAGCTGGAAGCCGCTTGCGGCCAGCGCCGAGAGCGTCTCGAAGGCGTTGTGACGACGAGCCCCCTCGCCCAGCGCTTGCGAGATGCGCGCCAGAAACAGTTGCCGCGCTTCGCTGTCGCCTTCCAGCACGCGGGTGAACAGCAGCGTCTCGAAATCCCGCCGTTCGCCGGCCTTGAGCGAAGGCAGCAGCCGCGCCACATCGCCCGCTCCCCGGGCGATGGCTGCCGCCCCTCTCGCCTCGCGGCTGATCGCCAGGGCGGCTTCGCCGTCGCTCAACTCGCGCCATAGCGCCTCGGTCGAGATATCGGCGCGAACCAGGAACAACAGCTGGTTGAGGGAGACGGAGATCAACCGTGGCAGACCGAGCGCTTCGAGACGATCGCCCAGCCGGCGCTCCCAGCGCTCCCGCCGCAGCAGCCCCTCGCGGGTCAGCGGCACCGGTTCGTTGAGCAGGATCGCGCAGACGTGATACGCGCCATGGGGCTCCCACCCCTGCAACGACGCCCGCTCCAGCGCTGCCGGCGTGGCTTCGAAGCGTCCTTCGAGCAGCGAGTCGACGAAGGCGTAGCCCAGCCGGGTCTCCTGCGCCTGCAACGCCCGCTGGTGCGACAGATGTAGCGCGGAGATCAGCGCAGCCTGCTCCGCCGCCCGGCGTTCGAGCTCGCTGACATGAGAGGCCGTTTCATCGATCCACAGCGTGGCCGCCGGCGCTTCCCGAATTCGCACCGGGCAGGCCAGCATCCGGCACCCGGCCTCCTCGCCGAAGGAGCGAGCCGTGGCCTCGGCCAGAAACTGGGCCTCGGTCAGCATGGTCGGCGTGGGCAAGCGCATCGTCTCAAGCTCGGCGCTGCCGCCCAGCCATTCGCCGTCCAGCCCGGTGAAGAGCACATCCCGCTCGAGCAGCAGGCTCAAGGCTGTGGCGATGTCCCCCAGACTGCGCGCCGTCAACGCCGAGCGGGTGAGATCGCGGTGAATGCGTTCCGCCCGTGCGATCAACTGGCCCTGCCGCGCGATCAGCCAGGCGTGCACCTCCTCGGTGATCTGGCTGAACGGCACGTCCCAGGGGATTTCCAGCAGCGGGAAATCGAGCGATGCCGCCACGCGGCGGCTGGTTTCGGGGAACGCGGTAAGAAACCGCGGCACCGCCAGCGCCACGCCGGCCAGGCCCTTGTCGACCAGCGCCTCGATCAGCGCTCGCTCGGCTTCCGGCTCGTCGGGCCAGTGATAGCCGGTTGTCAGCAGCAGCTGGCCTTCGCGCACCCAGGCGATGATGTCGGGATGATCCACCATATGGACCCAGCGCAGCGGCCGGCCCAGCGAACGCTCACCGGCCACCACGCGGGCCTGGCGCAGGTTGGTCTCGCGCAGCGCGGTGGCGAGATCTAGCTCGGCCGGCAACCGCGCTGCGTTGGCGTCCTCATCCCCCATTGCCATCAGCCGTCCAGTCGCGTCGAGACGAACTTGAGGTCGAGATATTCATCGATACCGTAGCGGCCGCCCTCGCGGCCCAGGCCGCTGTCCTTGACGCCACCGAACGGCGCCTGCGGTACGGACGGCGCGCCATCGTTGACCCCGACGATGCCGTAGTCCAGCGCCTCGGAGACGCGTGCCGCGCGCCCGAGATTGCGGGTCCAGAGATAGGCGGCGAGCCCGAACGGCGTGGCGTTGGCCGCCGCGATCGCCTCTTCTTCGCTGTCGAAGGCGATCAACGGCGCGACCGGGCCGAAGGTCTCTTCCTGCATGATCCGCATGTCGTCGGTGACATCCGCCAGCACCGTCGGCGCAACGAAGAAGCCGTCGACATCGCGCGCGGCGGTCAGGCGCCTGGCGCCCTTGGACAGCGCATCGTCGATGTGGGATTGCGCCTTGTCGCGCCCGGCCTGGCTGACCAGCGGGCCGATCTGAGTCGACTCGTCTTCCGGCTGCCCGACGCGCAGCTCGTCCACCGCGGCGGTCAGGCGCGCGGAGAACGTCTCAAGAATGCCGCGCTGCACGTAGATGCGATTGGCGCAGACGCAGGTCTGGCCGCCGTTGCGGAACTTGCTCGCCATCACTTCGGCCACGGCGGCATCGATGTCGGCATCGTCGAAGACCAGAAATGGCGCGTGGCCGCCTAGTTCCAGCGACATTCGCTTCATGGTCGCGGCCGACTTGGCGTACAGATGCTTGCCGACCGGCGTGCTCCCGGTGAAGGTCACCTTGCGAATCCGCCGATCATCCATCAGCGCATCGCTGACCGCGGCCGGGCGCTCCGCCGTGATCACCTGGAAGACCTCCGCCGGCCCGCCGACCTGCTGCCAGAGCTGGGCCAGCTGCAGCGCCGTGATCGGCGTCTGTTCTGCCGGCTTGACAATGACCGTGCAGCCGGCCGCCAGCCCCGGCGCCACCTTGCGGGTGATCATCGCCGCCGGGAAGTTCCACGGCGTGATCGCGAGCACCGGACCGACCGGCTGACGCAGCACGGCAAGTCGCTTGTCCGGATGCTGGGCAGGCAGGATGTCCCCGTCGATGCGCTTGGCCTGCTCGGCGTACCACTCCAGAAAGCTGGCGGCGTAGTCGACTTCGCCCCGCGCCTCGCGGATCGGCTTGCCCATCTCCCGCGCCATGGTCACGGCAAGGACTTCCTTCGCCTCCAGCATCGCCTGGTGCCACGCCTTGAGCAGCGCCGCACGCTCGAATGCGGTGGTCCTGCGCCAGGATTCGAAACCGCGCTGGGCATTGTCGGCGGCCAGTTTCGCCTGCTCGACGCCGCAATCGGCGACTTCGGCGATCACCTCGCCGGTGGCGGGAGAACGCACGGCGTAGCGGCCTGCCCCGTCGGCATCGAAGCCGACGATGGCCGCGGGATAATAGGCAGCGTCAGCGGGGGCTTCGAGCGACGCGAGTTGGCTTTGGGGAGACGGCGCGGATTGATTCTGAAGAGGCGTTGAAGAGGAAGACGTTGATGAAGAGGACATCGATTCGGTCACCTGTGCAGAAAGTAGGAAGTCCAGCCATCCTAACCGCCGGACGAGCCGAATACCTCCTGCTCATGACAGGATCAGGGTGCGATAAAAGCCTACGAAAGGCAGGAACCGTCACACCACTTCGACTTTCGCGGCGTCGCTTTCCTTCATCCCATCCCGCCACGCCCGGCCCGGATCGCCGCTGGTCAGCAGTGTGTCGAAGTCGGCAAGGTCGGCGAAGAATGCCGCGCGCATGACATCGAGCTTGCTCTCGTCGGCGACCAGGATGCGTCGTTCCGCGTGTTCGATGGCGGCCTGCTTGGGCGCCACCTCATGGAAGTGGAAGCAGCTCGCCCCTTTCTCGGCATGTACGCCGGCGGCGGAAATGAGCGCCTTGTTGATGCCCAGCCGGCGAATCGCGGTGGTGACATCCTGCCCGCCGAAGGAGTCCGAAGAGGCGTAGTAGAGCCCGCCGAGCACCACGAGCCGCATGTTGGGCATATCGCGCTGGCTGAAGGCGTTGGCGACGTTGAGCGCGTAGGTGACGATGGTGACGTTCATCTCCCGCGGCAGCAGCGTGCAGAACGGCATCAGCGTGGTGCCGCAGTCGACGAACACGGTATCGCCGTCCTCGATCCTCGACGCGATCGCCTCGCACAGGCGCTGCTTGGCCTTCGCGTACTGATCCCTCTGCGCATCGAGATTGTAGGCGGCGGCAAACTGGGGGTTGTCGGCCATGACCAGATGGCCGCCGAAGGAGACGATCGCGCCGTTGCTGGCGGCAATGTCCCGCCGCACCGTCATCTCGGAGACGTCGCACAGCGCCGCCGCCTCGGCCAACGGCAGGGTGCCGTTGCGCCTGATCGCTTCACGAAGTCTCTCGAGCCGTACGGCGCTGCGGCCATTCATGACATTCTCCCGATCCTGCCTTCTGAGGGTCAGATCTTATCCCCGATCTCTACTTGAAACGCAACGCAACGAGGAGCCCGAAGGCTCCTCGTCGATGACATCCATCGCTGTCGCGTCAGAACTGCCAGCCGACACCGAAATAGTAGCCCCAGCCGGTGGAGCGCAGTTCGAAACTGTCGCCATGGCTGTTGGGAAACGGCGCCATCTCGCCGTCGTTCCACTGTCCGCCGTTATGGAAGTAACGCGCCACCGCCATGAAGCGCAGGTGCGTGAACTGGTACAACAGCACGTTGGTCGCCACGGTCGACTCGTTGGTACGCGTCGGGTCGTTATCGCCCAGATCCGAACCGAAGTCGTGGTTGGTGAAACCGACGTAGACCAGCGACGCGCCGTTATCGAAGCTGGCCAGCGGATAGGAGTAGTTCAGCTGTGCGCGGTAACCGTCCCAGGAATTCTCGTTCGCGGCGCCATAGTTCTCCCACTGGCGGCGCTTGTAGAAATTGAACGAGAGTCCCAGCGGCGAGCCGGTTTCGATATCGGTTCCCAGACCGGCGTAGAGCGTGTTCTGGCGGTTCTCGGTGTTGTGGCCCCAGTCGAAGATATAGTCGAAGGCGACGAACCACTCCTTGAACGGGCCGAAGCTCAGATCCTGGCCGGTCATGTCGTCGATCGACAGGCGCGGTTCCAGCTCCATGAAGACCGGCGAGCCCTTGTCGAAGATACCGCTGTCCGCGGCGTTACCGGTGCCGAAGAACTTGGGAAAATCGATATAGCCGTAGAGATCCAGCGGCCCCTTGCGACCGAAGAATTCGTATTCCAGATAGATATCGTCGACCTGCTGCGGGCCGAAGCGAATGTTCTTGCTGCCGATGA
This sequence comes from Salinicola sp. MIT1003, assembly GCF_001858555.1. NCBI lineage: Bacteria > Pseudomonadati > Pseudomonadota > Gammaproteobacteria > Oceanospirillales > Halomonadaceae > Salinicola > Salinicola sp. MIT1003. The sequence continues at coordinate 51,500 of NZ_MCAP01000008.1, read as the reverse complement.
CCGTAACGTTCTGGTGATACCAGTCGGAGAGATAGGGTCCGTCGGCCGTCTGGCCTTCCGACATCGGCCCTTCGTCAGGCGTTTCCTGTTCGATGACCGGCGCATCGCCCTGATCGTCCGCAGCCCAGACCGGCGCGGCCGCCAGTGTCATCGATCCCAATCCCAACGAGACCGACAGCGCCAGAAGACGAGATCCCTTGCCTGCCCACCGTTCAGCCGATGCCGGCTGTGCGAGTCCTTCTACCATGCCATCCCCCACTTTGTTGTTATGGCGTTTTGATGCTGATTTTTGTGACTATTTTCTCGTCTGGCCTGTGATCGAGGCGGTTAGAGAGAAAGCGAACGCATGACCCGAACATCGCCAGATCGAGCCGAAAGCACTATATATGGGCCTCTGCCTCGCCTGGAACTACTCTATGAGCTTGTGAGAATAAAAACAATAAGTGACGAGCAAAACCAAAAAATGTTAAAAACCTCTCAAGAAAAGGCATTGACCAATGCGTGAGCGGACGGCATGAAACGGTCGGCATGACATCGTTCCGTTTCATTGGCTCCGGCACGTCCTGGCATGCATTTTCGACTCATCAAGGCCAACACCAAGGACAACAACATGACACTCCTCATGGGTCTGGTCGGCGTCATCGTGCTGCTGCTGATCGCGCTGATCTTTTCGAGCAACCGCAAGGCGATCAGCCTGCGTACCGTCATCGGCGCCTTCGCCATTCAGGCCGGCATCGGAGCTTTCGTGCTCTATGTACCGTTCGGCCAGGCCGTGCTGGGCTCCGTTTCCAGCGCCGTCAGCCAGGTCATCAACTACGCCAACGACGGTATCGGCTTCCTGTTCGGCAACCTCGCCGACCCGGCCAACGTCGGCTTCGTCTTCGCCGTCAAGGTCCTACCGATCATCATCTTCTTCTCGTCGCTGACGGCCGTGCTCTACTACCTGGGCATCATGCAGTGGGTCGTGCGGATCCTGGGTGGCGCGTTGCAGAAAGTGCTGGGCACCTCGCGCACCGAATCGCTCTCCGCTACCGCCAACATCTTCGTCGGCCAGACCGAGGCACCGCTGGTGGTGAGACCGTTCCTGGCCAGCATGACCAAGTCCGAGCTGTTCGCCGTCATGTGTGGCGGGCTCGCCTCCGTTGCCGGTTCCGTGCTCGCCGGTTACGCCGAACTCGGCATCCCGATGGAGTATCTGATCGCCGCGTCCTTCATGGCGGCCCCGGGCGGCCTGCTGTTCGCCAAGATCCTGATGCCGGAAACCGAGAAGCCCGACGACCGCACCGAGCAGGCCAAGGAGATCCTGGAAGCCGAGGACAAGCCGGCCAACGTGCTCGACGCGGCCGCTGCCGGCGCGTCATCCGGGTTGATGCTGGCCGCCAACGTGGGCGCCATGCTGCTTGCCTTCATCGGCCTGATCGCAATGATCGACGGCATCCTGGGCGGCATCGGCGGCTGGTTCGGCATGGACTCGCTGAGTCTGTCGATGATCCTCGGCTGGCTGTTCTCGCCGCTGGCGTTCGTGCTCGGCATCCCCTGGAACGAGGCGATGCTGGCCGGCTCGTTCATCGGCCAGAAGCTGGTGGTCAACGAATTCGTGGCCTACATCAATCTGGCCCCGTACATCAGCGGCGACACCATCGTGGAGTCGACCGGGCAGGCAATGTCCGCCCACACCGCCGCGATCCTGTCGTTCGCGCTGTGCGGGTTCGCCAACCTGTCCTCGATCGCGATCCTGCTCGGCGGTCTTGGCACGCTGGCGCCCAGCCGCCGCCCAGAGATCGCCCGCTACGGTCTCAAGGCCGTACTCGCCGGCACGCTATCCAATCTGATGTCCGCCACCCTGGCGGGGATCTTCCTCTCGCTGGCCGGCACCGCCTGACCCAGAACTGCTTTGGACAGAATCGCTCTGGACAGGACCGCTCTGGACAGGATCGTCATGAAAATCCGGCAGACTCGCGGAAGTACTGCCGGATCCTTGCGCGAGCCAGAACACGGAAACGGCAGGAGGCCGTCGTGACCACGCCGAACATGGAGACAAGAAGATGAATAGCCTCAAGCACGCCGCCAGCCAGGCGCTGGCCATGATGGACCTCACCTCGCTCAACGACGGCGATGACGACGCCGCCATCCGGGCGCTGTGCCGCCGCACCGATACGCCGTACGGCGCCCCGGCCGCGGTCTGCATCTACCCCGCCTTCATCGAGACGGCGAACCGTGAACTGGTCGACATGGGCATGCGTGAACGCGTGCGGATCGCCACCGTCACCAACTTCCCGGACGGCTGCGTCAACGTCGAGCGCGCCTCCCGCGAAACCCGCGCAGCCGTAGCGGCCGGCGCCGACGAAGTCGACGTGGTCTTTCCCTACAAGGCCTTGATCGGCGGTGACGCCGATGCCGGCCGGGCGCTGGTGACGGCTTGCCGTGAGGCCTGCGGCGATTGCCTGCTCAAGGTGATTCTGGAAACCGGCGAACTCAAGGATCCTGCGCTGATCCGCCAGGCCGCGGATATCGCCCTCGCCTGCGGCGCGGACTTCCTCAAGACCTCCACCGGCAAGGTGCCGGTCAACGCAACGCTCGAGGCCGCCGAGATTCTGCTGACCGCCATTCGCGACAGCGGTCGCGACGTGGGTTTCAAGGCGGCCGGCGGCATTCGCTCCGCCGAGGATGCCAAGGCCTATCTGGACCTGGCCGCCGGTATCATGGGCGAGGCCTGGCTCACGCCGTCTCACTTCCGCTTCGGCGCTTCGGGGTTGCTGGATGCGCTGCTCGCCACGCTCTCCGATGACGACAGCCGACCGACGACTACCAGCGGTTACTGATCGACAGTAGTTATTGATCAGCCGCGGTTACCGAGAAACCCGCCCATCACTGCGGACCCATATCATGCTGACCCAGGAAATCATTCGTCGTAAACGCGATGGTCAGACGCTCAATCGCCAGATGCTCGATCTGGTCATGCGGGGCATCGCCGACGGCAGTATCGGCGATGCGCAGATCGGCGCCTTCGCCATGGCCGTCTATCTCAACGGCATGAACCGGGACGAGGCCGTCGCATTGACGGAGTCGATTCGGGATTCCGGCCAGGTGATGCGCTGGGACGATCTCGATCTTGCCGGTCCGGTGCTCGACAAGCACTCCACCGGAGGCGTCGGCGATCTGGTGTCGCTGGTGCTGGGGCCATGGGTCGCTGCCTGCGGCGGTCACGTGCCGATGGTCTCCGGGCGCGGCCTGGGCCACACCGGTGGCACGCTGGACAAGCTCGAGTCGATCCCCGGCTACGACGTCACCCCCAGCGACGAGACCTTCCGCCGGCTGGTGAAGGACGTCGGCGTCGCGATCATCGGCCAGACCGGATCGCTGGCGCCGGCCGACAAGCGCCTCTATGGCGTGCGCGACGTCACTGCCACGGTGGAGTCGATCCCGCTGATCGTCGCCTCGATCCTGGGCAAGAAGCTGGCCTGCGGCCTCGAGACGCTGGTGATGGACGTCAAGGTCGGCAGTGGCGCCTTCATGCCCACCGAGGAGGCCTCCCGCGAACTCGCCGAGGCGATCGTCGCGATCGGCTGCGGCGCGGGTACCAAGACCAGCGTGCTTCTGACCGACATGAACCAGCCGCTGGCCGACTGCGCCGGCAATTCGCTGGAAGTCTTCGAGGCGCTACGATTGCTGCGTGGCGACGGACGCAATGAAGAGCGTGGCGAAGGCAGGAATAGTCGCCTCTACCGGGTCACCCGACCGCTGGCGGCGGAGATGCTGCTTCAATCCGGCATCGCCAGCGATACCGAAGACGCCGAAGCCCGCCTCGACCGCGCGCTCGATTCCGGCGAGGCGCTGGAGCGCTTCTCGCGCATGGTCCACGGGCTCGGCGGCCCCGCCGATCTGGCGGAACGCCCCGAAGACCACCTCGCCACCGCGCCGATCACCATCGATCTCGACGCCGACCGGGCGGGATGCATCAGCGCCATCGACACGCGTTCGCTCGGTCTCGGCGTGGTCGAACTGGGCGGTGGCCGGCGCAACGCGGGCGATGCCATCGATCATCGGGTCGGCCTGTCGCACATCGCCGCGCTCGGCCAGCGAGTCGAACCGGGCCAGCCGCTGCTGCGCATCCATGCCGCCGAACGGGCCGATGCCGAAGCCGTCACCCAGCGTCTGCGTCGCGCCTTTACCTTGAGCGAGACGGACGACGTCGCCATCCCGCCGCTGGTCCATGCCACCCTGCGCGAAGGCCAGTCGGCATGACCGAGACGAGAGACGGACAAGAACGCGACATGCACGGGAGAAACGACATGAAACGCGCCATTTTGCTGGTTCTCGATTCCTTCGGCATCGGCAACGCGCCGGACGCCGCCGACTATGGCGATGCCAGCTCGAGCGATGCCGGCTCGGACACGCTCGGCCATATCGCCCGCTATCGCGCCGATGCCGGCCGCCCGCTCCAACTACCCAACCTGGCTCGTCTCGGGCTCTATCACGCCCACCACCTGAGCACCGGCGACTGGGCGACAGGCGTCGACGTTCCCGAGGTCGTCGAAGGGGCTTACGCCTGCGCCAGCGAGATCTCCTCCGGCAAGGACACGCCCTCCGGCCACTGGGAGATCGCCGGCGTCCCGGCGCTGTTCGAATGGGGCTACTTCCACGAACGCGAGAACAGCTTTCCATCCGACCTGCTGGAAGCATTGATTGAGCGCGCCGACCTGCCCGGCGTGCTCGGCAACTGCCAGGCGTCAGGCATGCCGATCCTCGAAGCGCTGGGCGAGGCGCATATCAAGAGCGGCAAGCCGATCGTCTACACCTCGGCGGACTCGGTCTTCCAGATCGCCGCCCACGAGACCCATTTCGGCCTCGACCGCCTCTATCGGCTCTGCGAGATCGCCCGCGAACTGCTGATGCCCTACAACATCGGCCGTGTCATCGCCCGCCCCTTCGTTGGCGAGACCCCCGAGACCTTCGAACGTACCGGCAACCGCCGCGACTATGCCATCGAGCCGCCGACGCCCACCGTGTTGCAGAAGCTGCATGACGACGGCGGCAAGGTGCTCGGCGTGGGCAAGATCGGCGACATCTACGCCCACTGTGGCATCTCGAAAGTGATCAAGGCCCACGGTCACGATGCCCTGTTCGACGCCACGCTATCTGCCATCGACGAGGCCGCCGAGCGTTCAGTGGCGAATAAACAGACACTGGTAATGACCAACTTCGTCGACTTCGACACCCTCTACGGTCACCGCCGCGACCCGGAAGGCTACGCCAGTGCGCTGGAAGCGTTCGACCGCCGCCTGCCGGAGATCATCGCGAAGCTGGAACCCGGCGACCTGTTGATCCTGACCGCCGACCACGGCAACGACCCGACCTGGAGCGGCACCGATCACACCCGCGAGCAGGTGCCCGTTCTGATCGCCGGCGACGTGCTGGCGCCCGGCAGCTACGGCCGCCGCGAGACCTATGCCGACATTGGCCAGACGCTGGCCGAGTATCTCGGCCTGTCGCCGATGGAATACGGACGGTCCCTGCTGAAAGACACCCCCGACAACGGAGACCCGTGAGATGCCCACTCCCCATATCGAAGCCCAGCCGGGCGACTTCGCCGATACCGTACTGATGCCCGGCGATCCGCTGCGTGCCCAGTTCATCGCCGAGACGTTTCTCGAAGACGCCCGGTGCGTCAATCGCGTGCGCAACATGCTCGGCTTCACCGGCACCTACCGGGGGCGCAAGATCTCGGTGATGGGCAGCGGCATGGGGATTCCGTCGCTGTCGATCTACGCCAAGGAGCTGATCACCGAGTACGGCGTCGAGCGGCTGGTGCGGGTCGGTTCCTGCGGCGCGGTACGCGACGACGTCGCGGTCAACGACATCGTCATCGGCATGGGAGCGTGCACCGATTCCGGCGTCAACCGGGCGCGATTCAACGGCCACGACTTCGCCGCCATCGCCGATTTCGACCTGACCCGTCATGCCGTCGAGGCGGCGCGTGAACGCGGTACGAAGGTCAAGGTCGGCAATCTTTTCTCCGCCGATCTGTTCTACACCCCGGACATCGAATTCTTCCAGAGCATGAAGCGCCACGGCATTCTCGGCGTCGAGATGGAAGCCGCCGGCCTGTACGGCGTTGCCGCCGAATTCGGTGCCCGCGCGCTGACGGTCTGCACCGTTTCCGACCATATTCTCAAGGGGGAAGCGCTCGACTCCCAGGCCCGGCAGACCGGCTTTTCCGAGATGATGGCGATCACACTGGAAGGTCTGTTGCGCGACGACGAGGAAGCGAAACGATGAGCAAGACGACGAACGATATCCGGGTTCCCGACGAGATCCGCCAGACGGCACTGAACGTCCGCGATCACGCCTACGTGCCCTACTCCGACCATCCCGTCGGCGCCGTGCTGATCAGCGAGAGCGGCAAGACCTACGCCGGCTGCAACGTCGAAAGCGCCAACTACAAGGGACTCTGCGCCGAGGCCAGCGCCATCGCCGGCCTGGTCTCCAGCGGGGAACGACAGATCCGCACGATCTACGTCATCGGCCCCGGCGAACATCTCTGTACGCCCTGCGGCGACTGCCGCCAGCGAATCCGCGAATTCGCCACGCCGGAAACCGAAATCATCGTGCTCGACGGCGAAGGCGCTCCGCTCAAGCACTACACCATGGACGAACTGCTGCCCGACTCCTTCGGCCCGGAGAACCTGAACAGGACCTCGGGCATGGCGACAACGCGTTGACGCCCGCTAGCCCGGGAAGCAGCAGCAGCAGGCAGAAGAAGCGATAAGAGAAGGCGCAGAAGCAGACGCGAAGAAGGAAAAGCACAACGGTGACGACTCGTCATCGAGTTTGGGTATACTCGGGTCCAACAAATGACAACAACCCTTTCTCCGCCTGGATTCGTCGATGGCCCCCGCGCGCTTTTCCGCTTTCGAGCTCCTGCTGCTGAAAAGTCGTTATCCGCCCGATACTGCATCCCTGTTGCTGCTGACGTGGGTATACGTCAACAAGCGCGTCGTGCTTGCCGAGGACCAGCGTTATCTCGAAGCGCTGGCCAACGGCTTTCGTCACTCCCATGATCTGGAAACGCTGCTGACGATCGCCCGGACCGATCTGACGGCCATCCAGCTGGCGGCCGAAGTCGTGCTGCGCGAACACGTCGATGAGCAGTCGCACCCCTTTCTGCGCCGTGCGATCGGCCTCGCCACCAGCGAGGGCGAACCGAGCCTGCGAAATCATCACATCCTGCGCTTTCTCGCCGATCTTTCCGGCGCGACGCCGGGCGATTTCGCCCGTCTGTTTCGCGAGGTGACGGGGCGTCCGCTGAAGGCACCGGACGACCCCAGCCGCCTGGCTTATTGGCATCGGGAGGACAACCCCGAAGCGGCGGCGGATCAGGAGACAAACAGAACCGACAGGGACACAAGCGAAGCCGACGGAAACAACGATGGAGAAACCGCCGAGCTCGCGCCGAAGATTCGTTGCTGGCGAGGCTGGCGGCTACGCGCCAGCGCGGCCCGGGCGCAGCGGCGGCAGCTGCGCCAGGAACGAATCCGTCTGCGTCGCCAGGCCAAGAGCCGACATCAGGCGGAAGCGCGTCAAGCGCAGGAACGTCAACGACAAGCGCGCGAGGAAGAGACCAGGCGCCAGGAGCAGGAGCGCGAGGCCGAAAGCCGGCGCCGGGAACAGGCGGAGCGGGAGGAGGCCTACCGGCGGGAACGATGGCGCCAGCAGCAACAAGAACAGAAACAACAGGAACAGAAACAACAGGAACAGAAACAACAGCAGCAGACCGCAGGAGCGGCGCGACCCCACTACCGGATCCGCCTGGCGCTACAAGTGCTGGAACTCGACGAGAACGCGTCGCCCACCGAGATCAAGCGAGCCTATCGTCGCCTGGCGCAGCGCCATCATCCCGATCGCTTTCATGGCCAGAGCGAGCTGCGCATCTCGCTGGCCTCGCAGCGCTTCCAGCGCATCAAGAACGCCTACGACTATCTGATGACGACCCTTTAACGATGACGCTCCAACGACGACTCCCTGACGACGCTCCAACGACGATTCCCTGACGAGGACGGTCCAACACGATATGCGAGATCTCTATCGCCGCCTCGGCGTCAGCAAGGACGCCCCTGCCGATACCATCATTCGCGCCGCGCAGCGCTGCAACAACCGTACCCTGAAAGCGGATGCGCTGAGCGCGCTGGGAGAGGCGACACATCGGGAAGCCTACGACGACCTCCATGACCTGCTGGGCGATCTCGGCAGGCTGCGGGCGGGCCTGGGCATGACCCATGCGCCCCACTGGCAGGGAGACGCCGCCAACGATTTTTCCGTCTTGCCGCAACGCATCGTGGTTCGCCATGAACTGCTGGCGCGGCAGCTGGAAATGGCGCTGGGAAATCACCAGACACGCTGGCGCCGCCGGGGCTGGCTCGTTCTGGCCGTCGTGGTCGGGTTGATTGCCGCGCATGTCGCCGGACGCTGGATGAGCTAGCGACCGGCCGACGGTACCTGGCTGTGCGGGCACACGTCCTGCCCCGGGCTCTTCAGCGCAACGGCTCGAGCAGCGGGCTCAAGCCGTTGTGATCGATCTCCTGCATCAGCGCCAGCAGGCGCCCGATCTCGCCATAGGGAAAGCCTTCGCGGGCGAACCAGTTGAGATAGGGGCCGGGGAGATCGGCGATCAACCATCCTTCGTACTTGCCGAACGGCATCTTGCGGGTGATCAGCTTCTTGAGGTCTTCAGACTCCATCTCGCCTCCTCTCGTGACATTGCGCGCCATTCTACACGGATGGCGCCAGCGCCGAGCCATGCGGCCAATCATGTCAGCCCAGCCATGCACTGGACGCATATCCTCATTCCCAGAAGCCGTTTGCCCAAGCAGGTACGAAGGACGTTAGGTTATACCGCCATGAGCGCTGCGCATCGGCGCCTACGATAACGATAACGGGAGACGGGAATGCAAACTTCACTCCGGCCGCTGGTATTCTGGCCGACCTTTCTGATACTGCTGGCCGCGGTGATCGCCAGCTATGTCGATCTGGATGCGTTTCTGGCCACTGCCAGCGCGCTCAACGACGCCGTTCTGACCAACTTTTCATGGCTATTCAGCCTGGGCAGCCTCTACCTGCTGATCATGGCCGTCGTCGTCTATTTTTCGCCGGTCGGACGCATTCGTATCGGCGGCCGGGATGCCACGCCTTTACTCTCCCGCCTGCGCTGGTTCTCGATCACGCTGTGTACCACCCTGGCCGTGGGCGTGCTGTTCTGGACCACCGCCGAGCCGCTCTACCACTTCATGGCCCCGCCCGAGTCCGCCGGGCTCGAAGCCGGCTCCGGCGATGCCATTCTGTTCGCGATGTCGACCATGTTCCTGCACTGGTCGTTCACGCCCTACGCGATCTACGCCGTCCCGGCGCTGATCTTCGCGCTGGCCTTCTATAACCTGCGCCTGCGCTTCTCGATCTCGAGCATGCTGGAGCCGATCTTCGGCCCCAAGGTAAAGCGCTTCGGCGGTCTGATCGACGCCATCTCGCTTTATGCGCTGGTGGCCGGCATGGCCTCGTCGCTGGGGACCGGCGCACTGACCCTGGCCGGCGGCGCGGGTCAATATCTCGGCGGCGAGACCAGCCCGCTGCGACTCGGCGTGATCATCGCCATCATCGTGGTGACCTTCGTGCTGTCCGCCGCCAGCGGCCTGCAGAAGGGGATCGCCCGGCTGTCGTCGCTGAACGCCATTCTGCTCGCGATTCTCGGCGTGTTCATGTTCATCGTCGGGCCGACGGTGTTCTGCCTGGCGCTGGGCGTCGAATCGTTCGGTGTCTATCTCGACAACTTCTTCACCAAAAGCCTGTTCACCGGCGCTGCTGGGAACGATCCGTGGCCGCAGTGGTGGTCGATCTTCTACTGGGCGGTCTGGTTCGCCTGGGCGCCGGTGGCGGCGCTGTTCCTGGGCAAGATCTCGCGGGGTTACACCGTGCGCGAGTTCCTGCGCGTCAATCTGCTCTACCCGGCGCTGTTCGCCAGCGTGTGGATACTGATCTTCTCCGGTACCGCGCTCTACTTTCAGGCTCACGCCGACACTGCCGGCGTCGATCTCTATGCCGTACTCAACGATCGCGGCGTCGAAAACGTGCTCTACGAGCTGTTCCGCCAGTTGCCGTTCTCCGAGGTGTGGATTCCGCTGCTGCTGTTCATCGCCTACATCTCCTACGTCACCGCGGCGGATTCGCAGACCGACGCCATCGGCAACCTCTGCACTCGCGGCCTGACGGCGGACTCCGATCTCAATGCCGGCGTGCCGATGAAGGTGATCTGGGGCGTGATCGTCGGCATGGTCTCCTGGGTGATGGTCAGCTTCGTCGGCATCGACGGTATCAAGATGCTCTCCAACCTGGGCGGGTTGCCCGCCATGCTGATCGTGCTGCTGGCTACCGGCTCGCTGTGGGTCTGGCTCAAGCATCCCGAACGGCTGGATGCCGTGCCGACACGCTCAACTTCCTCCCGCGCAGCCAAGGATGACGCATGAAGATCAAACAGGACTTTCCGCACCGCGTGCGTGAAATCGAGAACCAATGGATCGTGCTGACCGACGGCACCCGCCTGGCCGCCAGAATCTGGTTACCCGAGAATGCCGAAGCGACTCCGGTGCCGGCGATCCTCGAATACCTGCCCTACCGCAAGCGGGATGGCACGGCGGTGCGCGACGAGCTGACCCATCCCTATTTTGCCGGTCACGGCTACGCCTGCGTGCGTGTCGACATGCGCGGCAACGGTGAATCCGACGGGCTGATGCTCGACGAGTACGCCCCGCAGGAGCAGGTCGACGCGCTGGAAGTGATCGACTGGATCGCCAGCCAGCCCTGGTGCAACGGCAAGCTGGGCATGATGGGCATCTCCTGGGGCGGCTTCAACGGCCTGCAGGTGGCGGCGCTGCGCCCCGAACCGCTCAAGGCGATCATCACGCTGTGCTCCACCGACGACCGCTACGCCGACGACATCCACTACAAGGGCGGCAACATGCTGCTGGAGAATCTCGGCTGGGCGGCGACCATGCTGAGCTTTTCCGCCGCCGTGCCCGACCCGGCGCTGGTGGGCGAACGCTGGCGCGAGATGTGGAAGCACCGGCTCGACCACATGCCGCTGCTGATGGATCCCTGGCTCACGCATCAGCACCGGGACGACTACTGGAAGCATGGCTCGATCTGCGAGAGCTACGAAGATATCGAGGCAGCGGTCTACATGATCAGCGGCTGGGGGGATTCGTACATCAATACGATCCCGCGGATGATGGAGAATCTCTCCTGCCCGAAAAAGGCGCTGCTGGGGCCGTGGATGCACAAGTACCCGCACTTCGCGATTCCCGATCCCGCCATCGGCTTCCTGCAGGAGGCGCTGCGCTGGTGGGACTACTGGCTCAAGGACATCGACACCGGAATCATGGACGAGCCCGAGTGCACCTTCTACCTGCAGGATGGCGTGCCGCCGGCGCCCAGGTATCTGGAGCGCCCCGGCCGGTGGGTTCACACCCGTGGCTGGCCCGCGCCGGCGGATGAGGTCGAAGAGTGGTCGCTTGCGCTGGGCGACACCGGTCTGACGCCGAACGGCCGATTGAGCCAGGACCGCGCGATCGCCTCCCCGCTCACCGCCGGCTCGCTGCAGGGAGAATACATTCCACTGTGGTTCGGCGCGGACTTCCCGCCCGATCAGCGCCGCGACGACGGCCTGGCGCTGACCTTCGACTCCGAGCCCTATCTCTACGGTCTCGATATCCTCGGCCAGCCCACACTCACCGCCACGCTGACGAGTGCCGAGGATTGCGGCCAGTTGCACGTGCGCCTGTGCGACGTGGCGCCGAGCGGCGAGAGCGCGCTGATCAGCTACGCCACGCTCAACCTCAACTTGCGAGACGATCCGGGCACGATCGCCCCGCCGGTACCGGGCGAGCCAATACAGATACGCATGGCGCTGGACCTGATCGGCTACCGCCTGCCCGAGGGGCATCGCCTGCGCGTGGCGCTCTCCAGTGCCAGCTTTCCGCTGGTGTGGTCGCCGAAGAAACGCGCCGACCTCATCCTCAAGGCCGGCACGCCGACGCTGTCGCTGCCGATCTGCAAGGCGGAATACGTACCCATGCCGTTCGAGCCGCCGGAGAGCGCCACGCCCTGCCGGGTCGACACCCTGCGTGCCGGTCAGCCCAAGCGCACCATCAGCGAGGATGTCGGCAGCGGCGAGGTCACGGTGACCGTCGAGGACGACATGGGCGATATCCGCTTCGCCGATCACGGCCTGCGCGTCGAGCAGAAGGCGAAGGAAATCTATACCAGCCACCCGACCGACGCCACGCGGACCCGTGCTGATATCGAGTGGGTCTACCGCGCCAGCCGCGACGAAGGCCATGGCGATAAAGAAGCGCAGTTCGCGGTAGAAGTCACCAGTCGCTACCACCTGCACTGCGACGAACAGACGTTCTATCTCAGCGCCGAGCAGATCGCCCACGAGGGCGAGACGCTGGTCAGCGAGAAGTCCTGGACGCGGGAGATTCCGCGGACGGCGATCTGACGGTGAAAGGCCCCGCGGAGGCCGGTATCGGAGCCTCCCGTGTTATGCTCCGGAGCCGTGATCCCATGGCTCCGGATGCCTGCATGCCCTCGCGTGATCCCCTCCCGCCACTCTCCTGCCTTCGCGCTTTCGAAGCGGCCGCGCGCCATGGCAGCTTCACTCAGGCCGGCAGCGAACTGCACCTGACCCAGAGCGCCGTCAGCCGGCAGATCAAGCGCCTGGAGAGCGACCTCGGCAGACCGCTCTTCGAGCGCCACTACGATGGGCTGCGTTTGACCCCGGCGGGTGAACACTACTTTCGCGTCGTTCAGCGGCTGCTGCGTGATCTGCGTGACGAAACGGCCCGCCTGCGCCGGCGTGGCGACGATCGCCAGCTGACCCTGGCGTCCAGCCCGACCATCGCCTCGATCTGGCTGGCGCGTCAGTTGCCCGACTTCCAGCGCGCCCATCCCGATATCGAAATTCGCATCCTGACCGTCGAGGACCCGCACCGGCTGGATCTGGCGGAGTTCGACCTCGGTATCTACTACCACGTGCACAACGAGGTGGACCCGCCCGGGGTTTACGCCGATGCCATCTTCGAGCAGGAGAGCGTCGCCGCCGTCTGCAGCCCGGTCTATCTGGAACGCCATGGACAGATCCTGGACCCGGCGGCGCTGCTCACCCGGCACACGCTGATGGTGGTCGAGGATCACTATCACGACTGGCTGACCTGGGAGCTCTGGTTCCGGGAACTCGGCCTGGCGTGGCAGCCGCCCGTTCACACGCTGCGGGCCAACAGCTTCCAGTTGTTGATGAACGCGACACTGGCGGGCCAAGGCATCACGCTGGGCTGGATGCGGCTGCTGGCGGCCGAGCTGGATCAGGGAACCCTGGTCCAGGCACTGCCGCAAACCTTGCCCAGCCGCGGCCGCCTCTCTCTCTTCACGCCCGAACACCGGCACCTGACCGAACCGATGCGCGCCTTCCGGGAGTGGGTGCTGCGCTAGCCCGCCGTACGGCCAATCGCTATGAACGGCTGCCGGACTGTCTGTCTTGAACTATCTGCCTCGGGCTGTCTGGCCCACCGGTCATTGCGGATCCGGCGCGCCCGGTGCCGTCACCGATTCTCTTGGCCCGGTGCTGCCGGCAGCCACCGGCGCCTGTTCCATCACCACGCTCATTCGCGGCATGGCCAGGTCGATGCCCTGCTCGTCGAAGCGCTGCTTGAGACGCAAATTGAAGGCACGCGCCACGTCCCACTGCATGATCGGCGCCGTACGCATGCGAACCCGCAGGATGGCCGCGCCGGCATCGAAGCTCTCGATCCCCTGGACCTCCAGCGCGGACCAGATGTAGTGGCGCATCATCGGGTCGTTGCGCAGGTCCTCGGCGATCCCGCGCACGATCTCGATCGCCTCGTCGATCTTCATGTGATGGGCGATACGGATTCGCATCAACGCGATACCGAATTCCCGGGAGTAGTTCTGAATTCCCTGGATCTGGCTGAACGGAATGATATGCACGATACCGTCCAGGTCGCGCAATTTGACGGTACGGATACTCAGCGCCTCGACCGTACCCATGTGCGATCCCAGGTTGACGAAGTCGTCGATCGCCAGGGAGTCCTCGATCAGGATGAACAGCCCGGTAATGAGATCCTGGACCAGCGTCTGGGCGCCGAAACCGACTGCCAGACCGATGACACCGGCACCCGCCAGCAGCGGCGTCACGTTCACGCCCAGGTTCGCCAGTGCAATGATGAAAGCGATCACCGCGATGGTCACGAAGACGGTGTTGCGCAACAGCGGCGTGATGGTCTGGGCGCGGGCACTGGCATTGGCCCGACGACCATGGCGGCGGCTGCTGCGCAACAGCGCGTGCTTGATCGCGGTATCGGCCAGAATCCACACCAGCCACGCCACCAGGAACGTCATCCCCAGGCCGAAGACGCCCTTGGCGATCTGCTGGCCGATACCCGCCGAGCCGCCTACGGCCCAGAGCGACGAACCCCAGACCCGCATCGCCAGTTCGGCGAAGATTACCCAGCTCACCAGGTGGGCCAGCGTGAAACCGAAGCGCACCAGCCGTGACGCATACTCCGATGAGGATTTCTCCCGGGCGTTCTCGCCGCGCCGATGAATCAGCCCGGTGACGACCAGCGTCGCGATCATGAGACCCGCGGTCACGATCGCCCGGAAGAACGCGCTGCGCGAATCCTCAGCGGACAGGATCATCGCGATCAGCGAGACTCCCACCATGATCAGAATCGGGATGTGCCAGATCCGGCTGAACGCACGGATCAGTTCCGTCGTCGCACGACGTTCCTGACGCTGCGAGTAGGGTCGGTTGCGAATCAGATGCCGGATGGGGCGCCGGAACACCATGACGAAGATGCCCAGCAGCAGGGCGGCGCAGACATTGGCAACCAGCGCAACGAGCGCCGTCAGCCCTTCGCCCAGTGGCACTACCAGCGCCTCGGCATGCGCGGCATCGCCCAGCGCGACCAGCGCGCCAAGCGCGAACAACCAGCGGGCGCCACGCTGGCGCAATATGCGCAGCGCCGTGTGTCGATGGCCGTTGCCGAACAGCGAGAAGACGATTTCACAGACCGAAGAGAAGACCGCCCCGCAAAGCGTGGCGTAGGCCGCGACCATGGCCAGAGCGATACCCACCGATGCGGATTCGACCTGATGGACGGTCGTCAGCGCGACGGCGAAGCCGATGGCCAATGGCACCACGCGCCGGATGATGTGGCGGATCAGCATCCAGGTCGTCGGATCCTCGGGCAAGTGCCAGGGCAACCCAAACTGACGCACCGCCCAGCGCCAGAGCATGGCGATCAGCAACGTCACGCCGACCCACAATCCCGTCACCCACAGCAGGTCCAGCAGGATGCCCTGCAACCGCCGAGGATCGTCGAGCAGCCCCGACACATCCTTGCCCGCCTGGCTGGCCCGCGCCGACCAGTACCGAATCGGGTTGTCGAGCCCGTCCGTCTCCAGCGATGAAAACGATTGCGCCAGTGCGCCCAATAGCCCGGCCGAACCGCTCGCCTGTTCGGTATCCGCCGCGGTGACGTCGCGCAATTGCTTGAGATGGTCAAGCAAGGCCTGGCGCTGGTCGCTGTTTTCGAGTGTGGCGATGATCTGATCGAGGGAAGTGCGCAGCTCTTGCGGAGACGGCGCCGATGCCGCACTCGGCTCGCTGCTCTGACCGCCGCCCACCAGTGATGTCAAGGACTGCGCCGATGCCGGCAGACTGATCATCAACGTCAGGGCCAGCACCCACATCCATCCCAACTGTCTCAATCCGCTCACGGTGACTCCTGTCTGCATGCCTATCGAGCCTTCGATGGCTTGTCGTCGGACATCATGCTATCCAAGGGGAGTCACGACAACGCCAAACCGATTTTGGTCCTGACCTCGATGCTGCTCTATCTTCAACAGACGCGTCTGACAGAAGCCCTCTCTGGGTGTTATCTGAAACGTCGGCGCGCCTCGATCGAAGTGTCACGCAAGGATTCCTACGCAAGGAGAGCAACATGCGCCTTTCAGGCAAGGTGGCCCTGGTCACCGGCAGCACCCAGGGCATCGGCCGTGCCGTCGCCGAACGACTCGCCCAGGCCGGCGCCGATGTAGTCGTCAGCGGCAGCCGTCCTTCCGAGCGCGCCGAGGAAACCGCAGCGCGCGTTCGCGCCCACGGCCGAAGAGCCGCGATCGTCACCGGTGACATCGGCGATGTCGAGACCAACCGGCGCCTGATCGATGAGAGCGTCGAGGCCATGGGCCGGCTGGATATCCTGGTCAACAACGCCGGCCTGGAGATCGACTCCCCTTTTCTGGACCTCGACGAGGCTGACTATGACAAGGTCATGCAGACCAATCTGAAAGGCGTCTTCTTCACGACCCAGGCCTTCGTTCGCCATCTGCGTGACGAAGGCCGCGGCGGCCGCGTGATCAACATGAGTTCGGTGCATGAGGATCTGCCGTTTCCAGGCTTTACCAGCTATTGCATGAGCAAGGGCGGCATGCGCATGCTGACCCGCAACCTGGCCGTCGAGCTGGCGCCGCTCGGGATCACGGTCAACAGCGTGGCGCCCGGCGCGATCAAGACACCGATCAATTCGGCACTCGACGAAGATCCGGAGAAGCTGCGCCATCTGCTTGGCAACATTCCGCTCAACCGGCTGGGCCGACCCGAAGACGTGGCCGGCGTGGTCGAATTCCTGGCCTCGGACGACGCCGACTACATGACTGGGGCATCGCTGCCGGTAGATGGTGGCCTGCTATGGCAATATGAGGAATGATGGTGCCGCTGTTTTGCCATCGATAATGTTTTTTGCATCGTCAATGCTTTTGCCATCGTTAATGCTTTTGACATCGCCCATGTTTCGCGATCGACAAGGCTTTGTCAGAGATAATATTTTCGCCACCGACAATGTGTTCGTCACACAGGAAAAGGCATGCTCGACAGTATTCAGGTGAAGTTCGAAGACGCTGAATCCATAGACGAAGCGGCGGTCACGCCTTATGACCGTTACGGGGAGTTGTTCGAAGCGGTCGCTCTTGCCCATATCTTTCATGATTCCAAGACGTTTGCCGACTGCATCCCGCAGCTGCCACCCGCGCAGATCATGGAGGCCTACGAGCAGCAGCGAAACCGGCCAGGATTCGATCTGAGAGCCTTCGTGGCCGATCATTTCTACAGTGACATGCTCCCCGGCAAGGGCTACGAGTCCCGCCCCGAGCACGACCTGGTCACGCATATCGATAGTCTCTGGCCCATCCTCACCCGCAATTCCCGCCAGCACCCGCGCTGGTCGTCGCTGCTCGAACTGTGCCATGACTATGTCGTCCCCGGTGGACGCTTCCGCGAGTACTACTACTGGGATTCCTACTTCACCATGCTGGGCTTGGCTGCCAGCGGTGAAAATCACCTGATGTGCGCCGTCACCGATAACTGTGCCGACCTGATCTCGCGCTACGGCCACATGCCCAACGGCAACCGCAGTTACTACCTGAGCCGCTCCCAGCCGCCGCTGTTCTCGATGATGGTCGAGCTGACCGAACGTCAGGGCTTGCGGAACGCCGTCGACTACTTGCCTCAACTGGAGCGGGAGTATGCCTTCTGGATGAATGGCGAAGAGAGGCTGTCGCCCGGAGAATCTCACCGACGCTGCGTCCGTCTAGACGAGGCGGCCTGGCTGAATCGCCACTGGGACGACCGCGCCACGCCGCGGGAGGAGTCTTACCGCGAGGACTACGAGTTGGCCCAAGGCTCGGATCGCCCAGCGGAGCAGCTCTATCGCAATCTCCGCGCCGGCGCGGAAACTGGTTGGGACTTCAGCGGTCGCTGGCTGGACGACGTGCAGAATCTCGGCTCGATCCGCACGACTCACTTCGTTACGCCGGAGCTCAATGCCCTGCTGTTTCACCTCGAGCAGACACTGGAACGTCTCCATGCCATCGTTGGCGACCATCGCAAGGCGGGAAACTTTCGACGTCGAGCCCTTCGCCGGCGGGCCGCCATGGATGAGTATCTATGGAGCGATTCGCGAGGCGCCTACTATGACTACGATTTCACGCGCGGCCGCAGTAGCGTTCACCTGACGGCCGCCTGCGTCGTCCCGCTGTTCGTCGGCGCAGCCTCCGAAGCACAGGCAGAGCGGGTTGCCAATATCGTCGCCAACCGCCTCATGGCGCCAGGCGGACTCGCCACCACGGAGATCACCGATAGTCACCAGCAGTGGGACCATCCCAACGGCTGGGCACCGCTACAGTGGATGGCGACCGAAGGGCTGCGGCGCTACGGATTCACCGAACTCGCCGACGACATCGCCGACCGCTGGCTGGCCCTGGTCGAGGATCTCTATCGCCGCGAACACAAGCTGGTCGAAAAGTACGTGCTCTACCCGGGCGCGGATTTCGCTACCGGCGGCGAATATCCGCTGCAGGACGGCTTTGCCTGGACCAACGGCGTAACCCGGGCGTTACTCGCCCGACGCGCCGGGCACGAGTAACACCACCCCCAGCGGCGGTAGCGTCAGCGAAATACTGGCCGTCTGCCCGTGCAGCGGCGCATCGAGGGCCTGGATCTGCCCCATGTTGCCCAGGTTGGATCCGCCATAGCACTGCGCGTCGCTATTGAATATCTCCTCCCAGGCGCCCATGACCGGCACGCCGAGCCGATAATCGTGGCGCGGCACCGGGGTCATGTTGGCCACCACCAGCAGCGGCTCGCCGATCAGGTTCCAGCGCAGCCAGGCGAATACGCTGTTGGTGCTGTCGTCGCCCACCACCCAGGCGAAGCCCTCCGGCTCGGTGTCGCGCTGATGCAGCGGCGTCTTCTCCTGATAGAGCCGGTTGAGATCGCCGATCAGGCGCTGGATGCCGGCATGGTGAGACTCGCCGAGCAGCGACCAGTCGAGCTCGCGGTCGTGATTCCATTCGCGCCACTGACCGAACTCGCAGCCCATGAACAAGAGCTTCTTGCCGGGCTGGGTCCACATGATCGACAGGTAGGCGCGCAGGTTGGCGAACCGCTGCCATTCGTCGCCCGGCATCTTGTTGATCAGCGACCCCTTGCCGTGCACCACCTCGTCATGCGAGATCGGCAGCACGTACTTTTCGGAGAACGCGTAGACCATCGGAAAGGTCAGTTCGTGATGGGCATACGAGCGATAGACCGGATCCTTGGCGATGTACTCCAGGGTGTCGTGCATCCAGCCCATGTTCCATTTGTAGGCAAAGCCCAGGCCGCCATCACGGGTTGGCTGGGTCACGCCCGGCCAGGCGGTGGATTCCTCGGCGATCACCACCGCGCCAGGCACCTCCTCCGCGACCACGTCGTTCAAATGGCGCAGGAATTCGATCGCCTCGAGATTCTCCTGGCCGCCGTATTGATTGGGAATCCACTCGCCCTCGTTGCGCGAGTAGTTGCGATACAGCATCGAGGCCACGGCATCGACGCGAAGCGCATCGATGTGGAAATGGCGCAGCCAGTACAGCGCCGAGGCCAGCATGAAGCCGTGCACCTCGCGCCGTCCCAGGTTGTAGATGTAGGTGTTCCAGTCCTGGTGGAAGCCCTCGAAAGGATGCTCGTACTCGTAGAGTGCCGTGCCATCGAAGCGCGCCAGACCATGCGGGTCGGTAGGAAAGTGCGCCGGCACCCAGTCGAGGATCACCCCAAGGCCAGCCTGGTGGCAGGCATCCACGAAGTAGGCGAAGTCCTCGGGCTTGCCAAAACGCCCGCTGGGCGCGAACTGGCTTAGTGGCTGGTAGCCCCAGGAGCCGCCGAAGGGATGTTCCATGATCGGCAGCAATTCGACGTGGGTGAACCCCATCCCGAGCACGTAGGGGATCAGGTGTTCGGTCAGGTCGCGCCAGCTATAGGTGACGCCGTCGTGCCCGCCATGCTTGCGCCACGAGGCGGCATGCACTTCATAGACGGAGATCGGCCGGTCGGGCGCCTGATGATCGCCGCGATGGGCGATCCACTCGGCATCGTGCCAGGTGAACGGCGTGGTATCGGCGACCACCGATGAGGTGTGCGGCGGCGTCTCGGTGGCCAGCGCCACCGGGTCGGCCTTGAGCGCGAGGGTGCCGTGGGCATCGAGAATCTCGTATTTGTAGGCTTCGCCCGGCCCCAGGCGGGGTATGAACAGCTCCCAGACCCCGGCGGGATGACGCAGGCGCATCACATGCCGCCGGCCGTCCCAGCCATTGAAGTTGCCCACCACCGAGACACGCCGAGCATTGGGCGCCCAGACGGCGAAGCGCACCCCGGACACGCCATCGATTTCCATCGACTGGGCGCCCAGGCAGTGCCCCAGGTTACGGTGATTGCCCTCGCCAATCAGGTAAAGATCCATCTCGCCGAGCAGCAGGTCGAACGAGTAGGGATCCTCGGTTTCCTGCTCGCCGCCTGGCCAGCGGATGCGCAGTTTATACGGCGCAACATGCGGCAACCTGCCGGCAAACAGCCCGGGCTTCTGGATGCCCGTCAGGCTGCAACGACGCTCGCCGGTATCACGGTCGAGCACATCCACACCCAACGCACCGGGCAGGTAGACCCGCAGCAGACAGGTTTCCTCACTCTCCTCGCCACAGGCATGCACGCCGAGCACGGAAAACGGGTTGCCGTGGCTACCCCGAACCAGCGCCTCGGCATCATCGGCGGACAACCAGAGGGCGTCGTCCTTGACGGTAGTGACGTTCAGATCGGTCATTGTGACTCTCTCTTGGACAGTTGTTCGCTCGTGGACAATTGGTCGACGATGGCTGCCAGGCCGCGCAGCGGCACGCCCAGCCAGGCGGGGCGATTGGCAGCTTCGTAGGCGATCTCGTAGACCGTCTTTTCCAGCACGAACAGTTCCAGTGCGGCATCAGCGCCTTCCGGGGAAGTCCAGCGGTGGGCGATATCGGCGGTACTCTGCCAATAGGCCTCAAGGAAGGCACGACGACTGGCAATCAGGTAGCGCTCGGCGACATCATGAGTCACCTCGCTGACACTCTCGTCGCTCGACTTGCCGACAGCGGCTTCGTCCATCTTGGCGCCAGCATAGTCGAAGGAGCGCAGCATGCCGGCGACGTCGCGCAAAGGGCAGTCCTTGGCGCGTCGTTCTTCCAGCGAGCGGGCGGGTTCACCTTCGAAGTCGATGATGTAGGCAT
Organism: Salinicola sp. MIT1003; assembly: GCF_001858555.1. Classification (NCBI taxonomy): domain Bacteria; kingdom Pseudomonadati; phylum Pseudomonadota; class Gammaproteobacteria; order Oceanospirillales; family Halomonadaceae; genus Salinicola; species Salinicola sp. MIT1003. The sequence continues at coordinate 30,302 of NZ_MCAP01000008.1, read as the reverse complement.
CGTCGTGGGCCACCAGCACCTGACCGAGGTGCAGATCGCCATGGATACGCGTGAGCAGACTCCCCCTGGCGCGCTGCGCCAGCGGCTCGACGGCGGACATCAGCGCATCGCGCTCGGCCAGCACCCGGTCGGCCAGTGCCTGGTCGGCTTCACTGGCATTGCCCTTGTGGCGCGCCAGCAGGTCGAGCGCTTTCTCGATCTGCTCGCGGACTCGCTGCGTCCAGGCGGTCACATGCGTTTTATCAGCCAGTTCCGGTGCGAAGTCGGGGTTATCGCTCGGCGACGCCAGCACCCGATGCAGCTCGCCCAGGCGCTGGCCCAGGGTCGTGGCGAATCCCTCGAGTTCGTCGAAGGCACTGTAGCCACTCTCTTCGGTACTGGACTCGCTCTCCTCGCCCGCCTCTCGAATCGCCCGTTCGAGCGCGTTGCGTGTCCATGACCAAGCATCGCCCTGGTTGGCGATGAAGCCCTGCACCAGCATCAGGGTCTGGGCTTCGCCAGCGGCGTTGCGGCGCGCCACCTCGCCATACAATGGCGGCACGTTCTCGAAACCCTGTTCGCTCAGGTAGCGACCGAACTCGGCCTCGGGATGCACGCCGGGCTCCAGACGCCGGAACAGCTTGAGTACCACCTGGTGGCCGATGATCACCGAGCTGTTGGACTGCTCGACGTTGTTGTGGGCGACATCGACATCCTCGGGCAGTTCCAGCTCGTCAAGCGCCGGCGTCGGCACGAAGCGGATCTCGCCGTCGGCGCAAGGCAGGCTCGCCCCGCTACGCAGCAGGTCGAGAATGCGCAGCGCGAAGGCATCCAGCCCGAGCGCATCGGTCAACAGGCCGACATCGCGCCCGCGACGCACCCGCGCCAAGGCGAGCTGCTGAGCCACGGCACCGCTGCGATCGTCCTCGCCGAGAAAGCCCAGCGGCAGCAGATAGCGATCGCTACCCTGCGAGTGCTGAACCTCGATCTCGCTTAGCAGCATGGAGTGCCGAGTATCCTCGATGCGCACGGCATAAAGGATGTGTACCCGGTCGATCCGCGACTGCTTGGCGGCAAACCAGCGCCGCTTGGGCAGGTACTTGGGCAGCGCTTCGTGCTCGAGCATGCCGCGCGACGGGGCGTCGAGGATCTCTTCCAGATGACGCTTGACGATCAGCGTGACGTAATCCGGCATCGCCTCGGGCGCCGGCACGTGCCAGGCGGGCATCGCCGTCTCGGGCGCCAGCAGGAACCAGTAGAAGCCGTAGGGCGGCAATGTCAGCAGATACGACAGCTTGCCGATCGGCGGGAAGGCGCTGCCACCGACCATCTCCACCGGCACCTGGCCGGCAAATGACGACAGGTCGAGCTCCACCGCCTGAGCGTTGCGTGCCACGTTGGCGACGCACAACAACACTTCGCTCTCGCCATTGTCGAGCACCAGCTCGCGCAGGTAGGCGAGGATATGCCGGTTGGCCGGATAGAGCGGCTGCATGGTGCCGCGGCTGAATACACGATGCTGACTGCGCACCGCCAGCAGGCGTCGCATGCTGTTGAGCAGCGAGTGCGGATCGCGGGTCTGGGCTTCGACGTTGACCGCCTGGAAGCCGTACAACGGATCCATGACCGACGGTAGCACCAGCTTGGCCGGATCGGCCCGCGAGAAGCCGCCATTGCGATCCATCGACCACTGCATCGGCGTGCGCACGCCATCGCGATCGCCCAGATAGATGTTGTCGCCCATGCCGATCTCGTCGCCGTAATAGAGTACCGGCGTGCCCGGCATCGACAGCAGCAGGCTGTTGAGCAGTTCGATCCGTCGGCGATCGCGTTCGAGCAGCGGCGCCAGGCGCCGGCGGATGCCTAAGTTGATGCGCGCGCGGCGATCGGCGGCGTAGTGGTTCCAGAGATAGTCGCGCTCCTTGTCGGTGACCATCTCGAGGGTCAGCTCGTCATGGTTGCGCAGGAAGATCGCCCACTGACAATTGGGGGGGATCTCCGGCGTCTGACGCAGGATGTCGGTGATCGGAAAGCGATCCTCCTGGGCCAATGCCATGTACATGCGCGGCATCAGCGGGAAATGGAACGCCATGTGACATTCGTCGCCCTCGCCGCTCTCGTTGCCGCCAAAGTAGGGCCGCGTGTCCTCGGGCCACTGGTTGGCCTCGGCCAGCAGCATGCGATCGGGGTAGCGCTCGTCGATCACCGCCCGGATCTTCTTGAGCACCTCGTGCGTCTCGGGCAGGTTCTCGTTGTTGGTGCCTTCGCGCTCGACCAGATAGGGAATCGCATCCAGGCGCAGGCCGTCGACTCCCATGTCCAGCCAGTACGCCATCACCTTGAGCACTTCGTCGAGCACCTGCGGATTGTCGAAGTTCAAATCCGGCTGATGGGAATAGAAACGGTGCCAGAAGTAGGCACCCGCCACCGGGTCCCAGGTCCAGTTGGACGATTCGGTATCGAGAAAGATGATCCGCGTGCCGGGATATTTCTGATCGCTGTCCGACCACACGTAGAAGTCGCGCTCCGGCGAGCCCGGCGGCGCGCGGCGGGCGCGCTGGAACCACTCGTGCTGATCCGAGGTGTGGTTGATGACCAGTTCGGTGATCACTCGCAGGCCGCGCTTGTGCGCCTGTTCGATGAAACGCTGGGCATCCTCGAGCGTGCCGTAGTCGGGGCTGACGCCGGTGTACTCGGCAATGTCATAGCCGTCATCGCGGCGCGGCGATGGGTAGAACGGCAGGATCCAGATAGCGTTCACGCCCAGGCTGACGATGTAGTCCAGCTTGTCGATCAGCCCCTGGAAGTCGCCGATTCCGTCATCGTTGGCATCGAAGAACGACTTGACGTGTACCTGGTAGATGACGGCGTCCTTGTACCATAGCGGATCCTCGAGAAAATCGATGGTCTCGACGGCGTGCGACTCGCTGCTGGCATCCATCATGGTGCCTTCCTCCTTGGCTGATCAGCGCACCGGGTGGATGCGCCAGATGGCGAATGGCAAGTGCCATGGTTCCAGCCGCATCGACTGCCACTTGCCCTGCCATGTCCAGCGATGACCGGACATCAAGTCTTCCACGTGCAGGGCCGCATCGTCGGGAAGCGCGAACTCCCACAGCGGCAGCTCGAAGGCCCCTTCCTGGGCTTCGAACGGATCGAGATTGATCATCACCAGAACGAAATTGCCCAGATCGTCGGTGCGCTTGCCGAAGTAGAGCAGGCGCTCGTTGTATGCCGGATAGAAGGCAACCCCGAGATGGGTCTGCAGCGCCGGATTCTCGCGGCGAATACGATTGAGCTGGGCGATCTCGTAGCTGATGTTGCCGGGCGCGGTATAGTCGCGCGGCTTGATCTGGTACTTCTCCGAATCGAGATACTCCTCCTTGCCCGGCACCGGCTCGCCCTCGCACAGCTCGAAGCCGGAATACATGCCCCACAGCCCGGAGCCCATGGTGGCCAGTGCGGCGCGGATCAGAAACCCGGGACGGCCGGAAGACTGCAGGAAGTAGGGGTTGATGTCCGGCGTGTTGACGAAGAAGTTGGGCCGGTAGCACTCGCGCATCGGCGATTCGTTGAGCTCGGTCAGGTAGTCGGTCAGTTCGGCCTTGGTATTGCGCCAGGTGAAGTAGGTGTAGCTCATGTTGAAGCCGATCTTGCCCAGGCGCTTCATCATCGCCGGCCGCGTGAACGCCTCGGCGAGGAACAGCACCCCCGGGTCGCGCGCGCGGATGTCGGCGATCAGCCACTCCCAGAACGGCAGCGGCTTGGTGTGGGGGTTATCGACGCGGAAGATCTTCACCCCTTCGTCCACCCAGCCCTGCACCACGTCGCGCAGTGCCAACCACAGCGAGGGCACCGCGTCCTCGGCATAAAAGTCGACGTTGACGATGTCCTGGTATTTCTTGGGCGGATTCTCGGCGTAACGGATCGAGCCATCCGGCCGCCACGAGAACCAGCCGGGATGCTCCTGGAGCCAGGGGTGATCCGGCGAGCACTGGATAGCGAAATCCAGCGCGATCTCCAGGCCGTGCTCGGCAGCGGCCTGGACCAGGGCGCGAAAATCCTCGCGCGTGCCGAGTTCGGGATGGATCGCCTCGTGGCCGCCCTCCTGGCTTCCGATGGCATAGGGGCTGCCGGGATCGTCCGGGCCGGCCTGGAGGGTGTTGTTGCGGCCCTTGCGGTGGGCGCGGCCCACCGGATGTATGGGCGGGAAATAGAGCACGTCGAAGCCCATGTCGCGAATCATCGGCAAGCGCTTGTGGACATCGCCGAAAGTACCGTGACGGTTGGGGTCGTCGGTTTCCGAACGCGGGAACAGCTCGTACCAGCTGGCGAACTGGGCCCCCCGGCGTTCCACCTCGAGCGGGTAGACCGAGTTGCTGCGCGTCAGGTGCGGCCGGGCATCGGCGGCATGCATCCACTGGGCGGTCCGCGTGTCGAGCATGATGCCGACCCGCTCGCCGTCGCTGTCACAGGCCTGGAAACGTTCATGAATGTTTTCCAGTGCTTCGCGCGCCTCGCCTTCCATCCGCTCGGCAGCGGCCACCAGCAGACGCCGCCCTTCCTCGAGTTCGAGCCCGACCGGAACGCCGGCCTGATGCTTCTTGAACAGCTCGTCGCGGTAGGTGCCGAACACATCCCACCACGCCTCGATCACGAAGGTATGCCGACCGACCCGCGTGGGGGTGAACGCCGCTTCCCAGAGATCCTTGCCCAGCGGACGCATGAGGTGCATCGGTTCGCGGCGGTGCTGGCCCTGGTCATCGCACCAGTTCACGGCAGCGGCCAGCACATCGTGACCGTCGGCGAAGATCACCGCGGAGACGGTCACGGGTCGACCGGCGATCGCCTTGGCTGCGAAACGCCCTTGTTCCAGCGAGGGCTGCACGGCCTCGATGGCGATACGCGGTGAATGCGCTGCCGCGTGGGCGCTTTCGTCTCCCGACGATGATGACGCATCCGGCGTCTGATACGGCGATGAGCGCGTAACCATTGGCGCCTCCTTCCATCCTTGGGGTGGAGTTGCTGTTCCGGCATTGCCGTCCCGGACGGCAATGTCGCGCTATATCACTGCTTTCATTACTGCTCTCGTGGACGAATGATCCGGCCCTGTCGCAAAGCCCTGTCATGACAGGCGCCGGAGTGAAAAGCCTCATCTGTCCGTGATGGGCGAGAGCCACTGTCAGCCATAGGCGACCTGCTGCCTCGCAGGCTCCAGATGATCAACAATACGGAGCCTCCACTTCGATGAGTTCGAAAAGTGAAAGACTTCGGGCCTTGACCTGATAATCGCTCTGCATCGGGCAACGTACGTTGGCAGCGCCCGGATCGAAGGTCTCGACACGTCTACGCCATTCGCTACCACCAGGCACGTCCGGCAATACGAAGTCGATATCCTGATCTCCGGCATTGAGAGCAAGAAAAACCGTTACGTCGGAGCCATAACGACAGATACCAGTGGGCTGTGCGTGGCCATTGAGGACCACCCCAATCGCCTTGACCTCTCCATCATGCCAATGCTCCACGCCCATCTCTTCAGCTGCCGGCGTGAGCCAGGTGACATCCTTGATGCCCAGATTCTCGTTCAGCTCTCCGGTCATGAAGCGCCCGCGCTCCAGGATCGGATAATGGCGGCGCAAACTGATCAGATACCGGGTGAAAGCCAGTAGCTCCCGACCTTCATCAGAGAAATCCCAATCGACCCAACCGATTTCACCATCCTGACAATAGGCATTGTTGTTGCCGCCCTGCGTGCGGCCGAATTCGTCGCCGGCCAACAGCATCGGCGTTCCCTGCGAGAGCATTAGCGTTGCCAGCAGGTTGCGCATCTGGCGCATACGCAATTCCCGAATCTCGGGATCGTCGGTCTCGCCTTCGGTCCCGTGATTCCAGGAAACGTTGTGGTCATGGCCGTCCTGATTGTCCTCGCCGTTGGCCTCGTTGTGCTTGTCGCTGTAGCTGACCAGGTCACGCAGCGTGAAGCCGTCGTGGGCGGTGATGAAGTTGATCGACGAAAAGGCCTTGCGCCCCCGGTGATTGAACAGGTCGGCCGAGGCCGTCAGACGGTTGGCGAAGGCCGGCAGCTTGCCTTCGTCGCCACGCCAGAATCCCCGCATGTCATCGCGGAACCGGTCGTTCCACTCTGCCCAACCAGGCGGAAACTTGCCGACCTGATAGCCGCCAGGCCCGCAATCCCAGGGTTCGGCGATCAGCTTGCACTGCGACAGCAACGGGTCCTGCCGGCAGGAATCGAGGAAACCGCCGCCTTCGTCGAAACCTTCGGCCTCGCGTCCGAGAATCGTCGCCAGATCGAAACGGAAACCGTCGACACGCATCTCATCGGCCCAGTAGCGTAAGGAGTCGGTGACCATCTGCAGTACCCGAGGATGCGACAGGTTCAGCGTATTGCCGGTACCGGTATCGTTGATATAGAAGCGCGGCTCTTCCGGCATCAGGCGGTAATAGGAGGCATTGTCGATTCCCCTGAACGATAACGTCGGCCCCATCTCGTTGCCTTCCGCCGTGTGGTTGTAGACCACGTCGAGCAGAACTTCGATACCCGCAGCGTGAAAACGCGCCACCATCTGCTTGAACTCACTGATCGACTCGCTGGCCATGTAGTTCGGATGAGGGGCGAAGAATGCCAGCGTGTTATAGCCCCAGTAGTTGTGCAGTCCCTTTTCCTGCAGATGACGATCATCGGCAAAAGCGTGGATCGGCATCAGCTCCAGAGAGGAGATACCAAGGTCACCGAGATACTCGATCACCTCCGGTACGGCGAGGCCGGAGAACGTGCCACGCAGCGCTTTCGGCACATCCGGGTGACGCATGGTGTAACCGCGTACGTGCGTCTCGTAGATGACGGTGTCGCTCCACGGCACCCGAATCTCACTGGAGCGCCCCCAGGTGAACGCCGGATCGATGACCCGACAACGCGGCATGAACGGAGCACTATCTCGCTCGTCGAAGCTGAGGTCGTCATCCTCATGGCCGATGGTGTAGCCATAGAGTGCATCGTCCCAGATCAGCTCACCCACCAATTGCTTGGCATAAGGGTCGATCAACAACTTGTTGGGATTGAAGCGATGCCCCGCTTCCGGATCATAGGGACCATGAACCCGATAACCATAGAGTTGGCCGGGGTGAGCGTCCGGCAGATAACCGTGCCAGACCTCGTCGGTATACTCCGGCAAAACGACCCGCTCCACTTCTTCCTTTCCGGTTTCATCGAACAGGCAAAGTTCGACTCGCGTCGCATTCGCCGAAAACAGTGCGAAATTGACCCCGAGCCCATCCCAGGTTGCCCCCAACGGATAGGGCAAGCCTTCTCGAATCCGCGAGCGCGACAAGCTCGCTTCCTGGACGATATGACCCATTGCCGCTTCACGGCCCAATCCCATGTCACTCATGTCCTGCTCTCCCAATGAGCCAAATCGACCTTGCCGCCTGTGTTCCAGACGAGAAATCATTCACTCTTGCCACGGGGCTTCCGTGGTTTGGGTGCTGGCTTGACCTTGTCGCTCTCGGCACTCGAGGCTTTCGTGGCACGCTTGCGTGGGGCCGGTTTATCGCTTCCCGCTCCGCCGCTCGCCGCCTTGCTCCGCGAGGCAGACTTGGCGCGTCCCGGCTGCGTCGTCACCTCGACACCCGTGTCCTCTTCCTTGCGGGCTTCCGTTTCCGGATCGTCCAGTGGCAGCCGCATCTCGTCGATGCCGAGTTCTTCGGGCTCGGCCGGCGGCTCCTCACCTTCCAACAGGGAAGGTTCATCGGACGCGGTGCGCCATTCGTGCTCTTCCTCGCGCGCGTTTTCGGCCTCGACGATTCGCTCGGCCATTTCCCAATGGCGCGCTTCCTGATCCTCAGGGCGGCCTTCCGACTCCCAAATGCGATAAGCCAGCATCCGTACACGTTGTTCGCGACTGGTCATCATGACGCCCTCCTTTCTCTTTTCGTTGCGTGGCGGGGTCATCCCTGCCCCGCCAAATTCATGCAAGACCGGCGCCGGCTGGACCGACGCCTCACTTTCAAAGTAGCGGGTTCAGGATGTCCATACCCAAGCCCCGCAAGGGAAATCCGACAAATGTTGATGTAGCGACAGTCTGGCCGGCGACGCTACCGGCGCCGACGTCAGCCAGGCGTCTCCGGTACCCTCCAGCCCCAGCGTCTCGAGAGACAGCGTGGTATCCGACCACTGCAGTTCCCGTTCCAGCGATGACGCCGACAGCACCGTCGACAGGCGCGGCACGACCACAACCAGGGTCTGGGTCGGCGTCTTGCGGGCAAAGGCAACGACGTGATCCGCATAGGCGCCGCTGGCCTGCAGCGGCACGTACTCCCCTTCGCTGAAGAGGCTCGGATGCTCCCGTCTTAGGCTCAAAAGGCGCTGCACGACGGCCTGCTTGACGGCACCGTCCCGCCAGTGCTTCCAGGCCGAGGCCGGCATCTCCGCGCCTTCCAGCGCCTCGCGGCGCGCGGCCATGTCCACCGGGCGGCGATTGTCTGGATCGACCAGCGACTGGTCCCAGAATTCGGTGCCCTGATAGAGATCCGGTATGCCGGGGGAACACAGCCGCAGCACCGTCTGCGCCAGGCCGTTGATCGCCCCGGGCAGGTCCAGCAGCGCCGCCGTCTCGGCCAGTTCCCGCGTCAGATCGCCGCCGCTCAGCGCACAGCGCACGGCGTCTTCGCCCGCCTGTTCGTAGGTCTCTTCGGGTGCCAGCCAGTGGCTGTCGAGCTTGGCCTCTCGCATCGCCTTCTGCTGCCAGGCGACGATACGGTCAGCGAAGTCGGTCAGTGCCTGGCGGTCCGGGGAGGCGAACTCGGCGTCCGGCTCCAGCTTCAGCTCCAGGGGCCAGGCCGCCAGCACCAACTGGAGCATCATCAGGCGATCCCCGCCGCTGGGCGTTTCGCGACTATCGTAGAGGCGTTGATCGCGCGCCCATGCCTGCATTCTGGGCACCACTATATCGGCCAGTTCGCTGAGCGCCGCCAGCCGGGCACGGACATCTTCACCGCGCTTGTGATCGTGCGTCGCGGTGGTCAGCATGCCGCGGGGGAATCTTTCCAGACGCTCCCGATTCGCCTCGTGCAAGCGTTGCGGTGCATAGGCAAAGTGCGCCCCTTCGCAGCCGACATCGTTGCGTGACAGCAGCACCGCCGAGCGATAACCCGCGGTGTCCTCGACCGCCTTCGCCGCCAGCGGCGATGTCAGCTGCTGAAACCGCGTCAGCGCCGTCAGACGCCACTGCCGTTCGGGCTCGTCGAAATCGTTGGGCGCCTTGCCGCCGAACCAGTCGTCGAGCAGCGGCAACCAGGCCGCATCGGCCGCCGATAGCTGCGATCGAGCCATCTGCATGGCGTGGTCGAAATCTTCGGCATCGGCATCCGGCCGCCCATCCTGGTCGGCATAACTGCGATAGACCGGGTAGCCGACGGCCAGGGCGCCGAGAACGCGCCGAATCGCCGGCAGGCTGAACTCGCGGGTGGCGGGGCTGGCGCTGGCCAGCGCCCCGACGGCCTTGACGCAACGTTCGAACTCGGCCGCCAACGACCCTTCGAGCATTTCCCGGCGTGCCGCCTGGACCTCGGCGGCAAAGTCGTCCTCGCGGCCGCTGATCTCGCGCCACAGCCGAGCCAGCGGTTCGCGCCCCGCCGGGTCGTGCTGGATACCGGAGACCAGATCGAGAAACTCGTAGCCGGTGGTGCCGTCCACATCCCAGTCGGTGTGTAGATGCTCGCCGTCGCCGAGAATCTTCTCGACGTAGATCGGCCGTCGAGTCTCGTTGCGCCGCTCGCCGTTCAGTTCCTGACGACGCTCGGCGATGGCATCGAGACGTGCGCGCAGGCGCAGTGCGTAACCACGGGGATCGGCCAGGCCATCGATATGATCGATGCGCAAACCATCGATCCACCCGCGTTCTACCAGAGAGAGCACGTAGGCATGGGACAGATCGAAAACGCTCTCGTCCTCGACCCGCACGCCGACCAGTTCGGTAATATCGAAGAATCGGCGCCAGTTGAGCGCGTCGTTGGCGGTGCGCCAATAGGCCAGCCGATAGGCCTGACGCTCCAGCAACGCATGCAGTCGCGCCCTGCCTTCCTCGGTGGCGGGGTCATGGCGGGCGAGGGTGGCCGCGATGAGCGGATCGTCGCCCCTGCGCTCTTCGTGGCTGATTTCCGAGGACCGGACTCGTTCGGGTTGCAGGCCGTCTCGATCAGCATCGGCATCGGCAGCAGCCGATGCCAATAGCGCTGAGGTGTGCGCCGGATTCAGCGGAAACCGGTGCTCATGGTAGACGACGAAAAAGGCCGCTCTTTCCGCATCCCACGCCAGCGTCAGTTCACCGTCTTCCAACACCTGCACGTAACGGTCACCGAGAAACGGCAACAACAGCTTGCCGTCGGCGCCGGACTGTTCCCAGTCGATGTCGAAAAAGCGGGCGTATTCACTGGCACGACCATGCGCCAGCACGTCCTGCCACCAGGGATTTTCGGAGCCCACCGCCAGATGGTTGGGCACGATGTCGGCCAGGATGCCCATGTCCGCCGCGTGCAGCGCTTCGACCAGCCGGCCCAGCCCCGCCTCGCCACCCAGCTCCGAGTCCACCCGGGTCGGGTCGATGCCGTCGTATCCATGGGCCGATTCTGCTCGCGAGGCAAGAAAGGGCGACAGATAAAAGTGGCTGATGCCCAGCTCGGCGTAATAGTCGACTTGCCGACAGGCATCGTCGAAGGTGAAATCGGCATGCAGCTGCAATCTGACAGTGGCGCGAAGCGGTCTCATGTTCGGCGCTCCCGGCGTATGCCATCGATGCGTGACAGGCGTTGCTGCACCGCCGGCTCGTTCAACGCCTGCGGCGCGGGTGCCGGTAACCGGCGTCGCCAGTTGGGATGCTCGTCGAAGGTACCGGGGAGATTGGCCTGTTCCTTCAATCCCAGCAGATCCTCCAGCGGAAATAGCGCCAGCGGTGTCGGCGTCTTTGCCACGTGCGCCAGTACGGCATCAATGACATCTTCGACGTCCACGCTGTCGCTGGCGATACCGCCTTCGCCGGCGACCTCGTCGAGCTCGCAGGCGCTGACCAGACGGCGCCGGTCCTGACTCCGCTGCTCGCTGAGCTCAGCCGGATCCTCGCCCGCTTTCAGCAGCCCCAGCCGGTTCCGCCAGTGCAGATCGTTCTCCAGCCACCAGCCTGCTACCGTGGGCAGGTCGTGGGTGCTGGTGGTGGCCATGGTGGTCCGGCGCCACGCCTCGGCCGGCAGGAACGCCTCGCCCTCTCGTTCGAACCACATCACGCTCATGCCCAGCACGCCCCGCGCCGCCAGCCGATCCCGCAGCCCGGCTTCGACGGTCCCCAGATCCTCGCCGATGACGATGGCCCGATGCCGCCAGGACTCCAGCGATACCAGTCGCAGCAGATCGTCCAGCGGATAGCGCAGATAGGCCCCCTGCTGCGCCGTTTCCCCTTCCGGGACCAGCCACAGTCGCGAAAGCCCCAGAATATGGTCGATCCGCAAGCCGCCGGCATGCGCCAGACTGGCTCGCAGCATGGCCAGGAACCCCCGGTAGCCGGAATCGACCAGCCCCTGGGGAGAGAACGCCGCCACGCCCCAGTTCTGGCCGTGGGCATTGAAGGCATCCGGCGGCGAGCCCACGCTGAGCCCCGGAAACAGCTCTTCCGGATCACTCCAGGCCTGGCTACCGGTGGGATCGGCGCCCACGGCCAGATCGGCGATCAAGCCCACCGCCATCCCGGCCTGACGCGCGTTGTTCTGTACACGCTCGAGTCCGGCCGCCACCAGCCACTGCAGAAAGACCGAAAATGTAATGGCTTCCCGGTGCTGCTCGGCGAACGCTTCCACCGCTTCCCCGCGGGGATCCCGCCATGCCTCGGGCCACTGCCGCCAATCGGCATGGTCGGCATGCGCCTGCAGCACTTCGAAACGACAGTGACTCTCGAGGCTGCCACCGCCATCGCGACGGAAGGCGACCAGTTGCGAGCGCCAGGCAAGCGCGCTCTCGTCGCGCTGCACGTGCAGAAACAGCCGTTCCAGCATCGACAGTTTGAGGCGCGCGCTGGTCGGCCAGTCGATCAACTCGAGACTGGCCTGCTGCGCCATCGCCTCGCTGAACGGCGCCTGCGCCCGCGCCAGGGTTTCCGCATCGAAGACACACTCCGGCGAGGCGTGCCAGACGTTGTAGAACAGCCGGCTGGAGGGCGAATAGGGGCTGAACCGTTCGGGATGCGAGGCAAACAATGCATGCAGCGGACTGATGGCAACCGCATCGGCACCGGCGCGGGCCACCACGGCACAGAGGTCGTCCAGCGCCTGCAGGTCGCCGATACCAGCATCGCCCTCGCGCCGCAGCCCATAGAGCTGTACCGCCACGCCCCAGTAGCTCGGCTGGGCATGACGGCGCTCCCGGGCGATATCGTCCAGGGTAAAGCAGCGCGGCGGTGCCACTGCCAGAGTCCGGGTCACGCTGTCGTCGCCCCGCTCCGTCAGAAAACAGACGTGGTGATACCCCGTCTCCTGGATCGCGGGTAGGCAACCGTTATCGTCGAGATGACCGTCCATCGTCTCGCCGCTCTCGAGCCGGATGGCGAAGGCGCACCCGCCGCTGCCGACGACGGGCACCTGGGTGAGCTGGCCCTGATCGGCGATCAGCATCGGCGGCAGTTGCTCGAACGCGGAGGGCCATCGTCGCGCCTGCCAACGGGCCAGGCTGGCGGCGACCTCCTCGTCGTCGCCCGCCGGCCAGCCAAGGCGGGCCAGCATCGTGCGCTGGCGATCGTCGGACAGCGTCTGAGGCTGGTTGTCGCTACCGACCCATTCGCACAGCAAGCCGACCGACTCTGCCAGTTGGCGCAACTCGGTAGAGGGTTGATATCCATCCTGAACAGTCGTCATACGTCTGGCTCTCCCGGCACGTCACCCGAGGGCTGGAGCCAGACGGCACTGGTCCGCGCCGGCAGTCGACCCTCTGCGATATGCTCATCCACGCCATCTCGTGAGCAGACTAGCGGTGTCTCCTGCCAGACTACGGACACCGGTTGTGGCGAGAGATTGATGGCGATGGTCAGCGTATGTCCATTACCCAGCGACCAGCGACCCTCCACGGCCTTGTCACCGAGCACACGAGCGCCGATGGCGCAACTTCCCTTCAACCAGGGCACGAGGTGCTCGTGACGCAGCGCCAGCCACTGCCGAAAACGCGCCTGATGACGCCGATGTTCCGGCGCGCTGGCCTCATCGTCATCGAGCCGGGAAGCCTCGTACGTGGTCAGGGCATTGGGATCAGGGATGCGCTCGCGTTGCGCCGGGTCCTCGAAGGCGCCGAACTCGGCGAATTCACGGCGACGGCCTTCCCGTACCGCATCCGCCAGGGCGTCGCGATGATCGGTAAAGAACAGAAAGGGTTGCGTCGAGCCCCACTCGTCTCCCATGAACAGCAGTGGAATGGCGGGAGACATCAGCAGCATCAGCGTTGCCGCATCGAGCGCGTCCGGCTCGGCCAGCCGGGATAGACGCTCCCCCAGCGCACGGTTGCCGATCTGGTCGTGGTTCTGCAGAAAGTCGATGAACGCCGTCGGCGGCAGATGCCCGCTGGGCTCGCCGCGCGCCTCGCCCTTGCGTGAAGGCTGGCCCTGATAGATGAACCCTTCGCCCAGCGCGGTCGCCAGCTTTTCCGTGGTGTGCTCGGCGAAGTCGGCGTAGTAGCCCTCGCGTTCGCCGGTTAGCAGGACATGCATCGCGTTGTGCCAGTCGTCGGCCCATTGCGCATCGAACAGCGCCGGGTCCAGCAGACTAGCCTGGTTATGCTCGTTTTCCAGCATCAGGTGGCAGTGGCGAGTCGAACCGACCCGCTCGCGCAAGGTCTGTCCCAGCTCGACCAGGAAATCCCGCTCACTGATGGCATGAACGGCGTCGAACCGCAGCCCGTCGAAACGATACTCGAGCAGCCACATCAGGGCGTTATCGATGAAGAAGCGGCGCACTTGCGGACGACGGAAGTCGATGGCATCGCCCCAGGGCGTCTGCAGGTCATCGCGGAAGAACGCCTTGGCGTAGTGCGCCAGGAAATTGCCATCCGGGCCGAAGTGGTTGTAGACCACATCGAGGAAGATCATCAGCCCGTGCCCGTGGACATCGTCGATCAGTGCCTTGAGCGCCTCCGGCGTACCGTAGTAGGCCGCCACGGCGTAGGGCTGGACGCCGTCGTATCCCCAGTTGCGCTCCCCCGGGCATTCGGCGAGCGGCATCAGTTCGATGGCGGTCACACCCAGTTCCACCAGCGCGGGTAGCCGTCGGCGCAAGCCGTCGATTCCGCCGCAGGCGCCCAGGTGAACTTCGTAAATGACCGTCTCTTCCCATGGCCGGCCTGCCCATTCGTCATGGCGCCATGTGTAGCGATTCGAGTCGACCACGCAGGTCAGCCCGTCGACGCCACCGCGTAGCGCTTTCGAGGCGGGGTCGGGCACGGGCATGCCGTCATCGTCATCCTCGACGAAAACACGGTAGCGGTAGGCGGCCTGCGGCGGGCAGTCCAGCTCGAGTTCGAAATCCCCCTCCGCCATCGGGTTCATCGGCTGAGGCGCCATGCCTTCGCACTCCACATCCACCCGCTGCGCGCTGGGCGCCCACAGGCGAAAGCGAACACGCCCTTCGGCGGTCAGTGACGCGCCATAGAAAGGCGCCCAGGCCGCCTCATTCATGACATCGGATGGCGTGACAGTCATGCTCGATTCGCTGGAACCGGAAGACGCGCTCATGGGGTTTCCTCGATCCAGTTTTCGTGGCGCAGGAACAGCGCGGCCATCGGCGGTACCGTCACGGCCAACGACTGGGCGTGACCATGGCTGGGAATCGGCTCCGTCGTCGCGCCACGACTATTGCCCACATTGCTACCGCCGTAGAAGACGCTGTCGCTGTTGAAGATTTCCCGCCACCAGCCGGCGCTGGGGACACCCAACCGGTAGTGGTAGTGGACGGAGGCCTGGAAGTTGCAGAGACAGATCATGCTGGCATGGCCGCTTTCGGTATGGCGGGCGAAAACGATCACGCAGTTATCTCTATCGTCGTCGACCAGCCATTCGAAACCGAGCTGATCGTCGTGGCGGATCTGCATCGCCGGCTCGTTGACGTAAAGCCGGTTGAGATCGGCCATCAGCCGGAGCACGCCCGCGTGTCGGCTTTCGAACAGCAGCGGCCAGTGCATGGCGGACTCCCGGGGCTCGGCCAGCACCTGGCCCAGCTCGACGCCCATCGCCACCTGCTTGTCGCCGGGTAGCGCCCACATTAACCCCAGGCTCGCTCGATACGCAGCAAAACGCTGCCAGTCGTCACCGTGAATGGATTGTCGCCACTGACCGAGCGCCGACGTCTCGTCCGGCATCTGCTCCAGCAGTCCCCGATCGGTTTCGTGTGGCGTCAACGCCTCGATCCAATCGGCATGCCAGCGGGAGCGCTCGGCGGGGTCGAGCGCCAGATAGTGAGCACTCGCTACCCGCCAGCGCGGCCGTCGATGCAACGTCAGCAATAGCTCGGTGGTCTCGCTCTGAAACAGGTGACAGCCGCTGGCGCGTGAGGCGTCGTCGGCTTCCTCGAAGCCGTCGATATGACAGCGCTGGCACCAGGCGAGAAAGCCGGATTCGGACGATGGCGAGGCCGTCGGATACCGAACCATGACACCTACGCCGGCGACATGGCATGTCTCGACGAACTGGCAGACCACGGTATCGGGCTGGCCGATGAGCGCCTCGTCGAGCACGACATGGGTAAATCCCAGATCGGCGACATAGGGCACCAGCTCCTGTGCCAGATGGTTCCAGTTCAGGGGCGGCGGGAATCGGGAGACGTACCAATCCGCGGCATCGAGGCGATAGAGCGCCAGCGGCATATCGCCACCATGGCGCCCGACCCTGGCCCGCATCCAGTCGCCGTCATCCCAGGGCCATGCCGCCTGTCTTCCGCTGTCACCAGACGAATCCGAGGAGAAAGACGACGAGAGCGCCAGCGTCCAGGCCGCCTCAGTCGGATTCATGTTCAGAGGCTCGAGGCCCTGAGGCCACGAAGGCGGCGTGCGATTGTCGGCAACGATCATCATGGTCTTGTCACGACGTCTTCGGTTCGCACTATCGCCTCCGTCAACAGGTCGGCATAGAGTCGCCGATAGGGAATCACGGCCTGGCGCCAATGCAACCGCCCCGCCATTGCCGCCCGCCGCATGGCGTAGAACAGATCGGTGGCGCGGAACAGGTCGAACGCACGCAGCACGGTGGCGCGATAGGTTTCCAGGCTCATGTCGTCGAACAACAGCCCGTTGATGCCATCCTGGATCGTATCCGCCAGGCCGCCGGTCCGATGCGCGATCGGCAATGAGCCGAAGCGTTGGGCGTAAAGCTGGCTCAGGCCACAGGGCTCGAAACGAGACGGCATCAACAGGAAGTCGCTGCCCGCGTAGATCTGTCGCGCCTCGCCCTCGTCGAAGCCGATATTGACGCCGACCTGCCCAGGGTAGAGCGCGGCCATTTCGACCAGCGCCTGCTCGATGGCGTATTCGCCGCGACCGATCACCACCAGCTGTCCGCCGGCTCGCACGATGGCGTCGGCGACCTGAATGGTCAGATCGAGCCCTTTCTGCGCCACCAGGCGGGAAACCACCGCAAACAGCGGGCCACTGCTCGGATCCAGGCCGAACATCCGGCGCACGCGCTGCGTATTGGCACGTTTGCCATGCCAGTCGTTAATACCGAAGTTGGGCGCCAAATGAGGGTCCGTGCGCGGGTCCCAATGATCATCGATGCCGTTGAGCAGACCGCTGAGCCGCCCTTCCAGCGCACGCTTCTTGAGCAAGCCCTCCAGCCCGCAACCCAGGGGAGCCGTGGTGATTTCGTCGGCGTAATTGCTGCTGACCGTCGTGACATGGGAAGCGTAGGAAAGCCCCGCCTTCATGAAGGAGAGCTGGCCGTGAAACTCCACCCCATCGATATGAAACGCGGATGCCGGGATCCCGAGTGCCGGGAGACGCTCGGCGGGGAAGATGCCCTGATAGGCGAGGTTATGGATGGTATAGACCGAAGGAACGTAACGCTTTCCGAGCCAGCGGACATAACCGGCCGCCAGTCCGGTCGCCCAGTCGTTGAGATGGAGCAGTTCCACCTGCCAGTCGAGCAGGGTCGCGTCATTGACGATCTCGGCGGCCGCCATCGCCAGACGCGCAAAGCGGATATCGTTGTCGGGCCAGCCCACCCCCAGTTCGTCACCGTAGGCGTTACCATCCCGGTCGTAGAGCTCCGGACAGAGCACGACGTAGACGATCAGGCCATCCTCGCAGAGAAGACGCCCAATCTCGCAGGCAGGCAAGTCATGACTGGCGGGCAGACTGGCCACATGCACGATCGGCCGGCCGGCAGTCAGCACTTGCCGGTAGCCTGGCATCAGGATGCGTACGTCGTAATTGGGTTTCAGTGCACGAGGCAAGGCGGCGGAGACATCACCCAATCCGCCAGCCTTGATGAAATCGGCAATCTCGGTCGTCACGAACAGCACACGCCGACGCCGGGTCGGCGATGCGGGCATCGGTCGCGACAACACGCCTGCAGGCGACCTCGACGAGGCCTGACCGGTTATCGACGCGGACCAGCGGGATTTCCCCTCAGCTCTCGCAGCCGTCTGACTTTCCCTTCCATGAACTGCGGCCTGCGTCATGTTCAGCCTCCCTGAACATTCGGTTCACCAGTCAATATTAACCAGCTTCGACTCATCATCCTGCGCTCAGGCGTCAGGCACAGCCATAACCGACGTTAATCAAGGAGATCAACGGCGATCGCGGTTACCTGCCAATGTGCTGAGCGATGATTCGCGGGCACGACGGGATGGCGATCTTTCGGCGCAACCGACCTCGCCCCGGCACCGACCTCCAGCCCCGATTACAGATATATGCCACCGGCCGGAAAGCGTCAAAGCCTGTTTTGAGACGTCACCGCAGCCGATGAACGCCAGCCAACAAAAAAGGCAACCCCCAAGGGGGGTTGCCTTCGAAAGACCGAATTACTGGTCATTTTGACGCAGTCGATTACTGGCTTTCGCGCGCCTCCGGCTGACGGTCGTGACGCTGTTCACCTTTGCCAAATTTCGCCTGCAGCCCGTGCGTGACCTTCATGATCAACACATAGGTTGCCGGCACGAAAACCGTCGCCAACAGCGTGATGGAGATCATCCCGCCGACCACCGGCGTGCCGATCTGATTACGGCTTGCCGCACTGGCACCGGAAGCCAATGCCAGGGGCAGCGTACCGCCGATGAATGCCAGAGACGTCATCACGATGGGACGGAAGCGCTGGCGTGCCGCCACCTTGGCCGCATCGACCACCGACAGTCCCGCATGCTTGCGCTGCTGTTCGGCGAACTCGACGATCAGGATGGCGTTCTTCGCCGCCAGGCCGACCACCACCAGCAAGCCCACCTGCAAGTAGACACTGGTGCTCAAGCCAGCCAGGTAGACCGCCAGGATAGCGCCGACGAAGGCGAACGGCACGGCGGAAACCACCGCCAGCGGCAAGGTCCAGCTTTCGTACTGCGCAGCCAGAATCAGGAACATCATGATGACGCCGAACGACAGTGCCAGCGTCGCCGCCGTGCCCACATTGACCTGCTGGTAGGCTTCACCGCTCCAGCCCATCGAGTAGTTGACACCCAGGGTATCGGCAACCACTTCCTGCATCGCCGCCACGGCCTGACCCGAACTGTAGCCGGGCGCCGGACCACCTGAGAACTGCGCCGCCGGATAGGTGTTGTAGCGTTGCAGCACCGTCGGCGCCTTGCCTCGCGTCAACGTGACCAGCTCGGAGAGCGGAACGCGCTGCCCGTCACCGCCGCGTACATAGACCTTGCTCAGATCTTCGGGATTACGACGAAAATCGTCTTCGGACTGGAGATAGACCTGGAAGTTGCGGCTCGAGCGAGTGAAGTAGTTGACGAAAGAACTACCGAACGTGCTCGCCATGGTCGTATTCAGGTCGCTGATATCCACGCCGAGACTACGCGCCTTCTCGATATCCACTTTGGCCCGGTAGACCGGCACATTGACATCGAGCGACGAGAACACCCCGGAGAGCTCCGGCCGCTCCGCCGCGGCCTGCATCACCTTGCCGGCGGCATCCGCGAGCTGCTGCGACGTGTCGCCGCCGAAAGCCTGCAGGTAACCGGTGAAGCCACCGGTGGGAGACAGGCCCTGTATCGGCGGCAGGTTGAAGGCAACCGTCTGCCCGCCCTGGATCTGACCACCGATCTGCATGATCTTCTGCGTCAGCTGATCCACCGTGATATCGCGATCTTCCCATGGTTTCATGGTGACGAAGACCGTGCCCTTGGAGGTATTGGGCGAGCTAGACAGGATGTCGAAACCGGGTATCCCGACCACGTAATTGATCCCCGGGACGGCATCTCGAAGCCGCTGACTCAACTCCTGCACATAGGCGTCGGTCCGTGCCACCGAGGATCCTGCCGGCAGGCTGACGGAGGCCAGAGCCACCCCCTGGTCTTCGGAAGGCAGGAGCGCCGCCGGCAACTGGGCGAAGATCATCCAGGAGAAGACCCCGGCGGCAACCAACCCGACCAGCACCAGCCACAGCTGATGAATGATGAAGTTGGTGATCGCCATGAACAGGTCGGTAATCTTGTCGAAGAGCTTGTTGAACCAGTCGAACGGCTTGCGAATGACACGCACGAACCCGGACTGCTTCATGCGATCCTGATGCTTCAGGAAGATCGCACTGATCGCCGGCGTGAACGACAGCGCCACGATCGCGGAGATGGCCACCGAGATCGCGATGGTGATCGCGAACTGCTGGTACATCTGCCCCGTCAGGCCGCTCATGAAGCCAACCGGCACGAACACCGCCGACATGATGAAGGCGGTGGCGATGACCGCGCCGGAAACTTCCTTCATCGCCTCGAGACTGGCGCTGAATGGTGTCGCCTCCTCGTCTTCCTCCATGATGCGCTCGACGTTCTCTATGACCACGATCGCGTCGTCCACGACGATACCGATCGCCAGGATCATGCCGAAAAGCGAAAGCAGGTTGATCGAGAAATCGAGCAGGTACATGCCGGCAAAGGTACCTACTACCGAGATCGGCACTACCGACATCGCCACCAGCGTCGAGCGCCAGCTCTGCAGGAACACGAACACGATCACCGCGACGAGCAGCAGCGCCTCGATGAAGGTTTGTTCCACCGATTCGATGGAAGCATCGATGAACAGCGTGGTGTCATAGGGAATCTCGTAACTCAGGCCCGGCGGGAAGCGGGTCTTGAGATCCGCCATCGACGCCTTCACCTCGGCCGCCACGTCGAGCGCGTTGGCGCCTGGCTGCAGATAGATGGCGATCGGCGCGATCGGGCTGTTGTTGACGTACCCCTGAATGCCGTAGCTGTTCTTGCCCAGTTCGATCCGCGCGACATCGCTCAAGCGCAACGAGGAGCCGTCCGGGTTGGTGCGCAGCACGATATCCCGGAACTGATCGACGTTCTCGTAACGACCCTCGGTCGTGATGGTGTAGGTGTAGGGCGTGGGGTTGCTCTGTGGTTCGGCACCCAGCTTGCCTGCGGCAACTACCGAGTTCTGGGCCTGAATCGCCGACGATACCTCTGCCGGTGTCAGGTCGTACTGCGCCAGCTTGTCCGGATTGAGCCAGACGCGCATCGCGAATTCCTGGCTGCCCAGCACTTCCGCCTGCCCGACACCCGGCAGCTGTTTGAGCGTATCGGTGATGTTGATGTTGGCGTAGTTGGTCAGATAGAGCGAATCGTAGGCATCGCTGCCCCCTTCCGCGGTCACCGCGACGAACAGCAGTACGCTCGATGAGCGTTGCTCGACCGTGACCCCCTGGGACTGCACTTCGCTCGGCAACTGGGACAGCGCCTGTTGCACGCGGTTGTTGACGTTGATCTGTGCCGTCTGCGGATCGGTGCCGATGTTGAAATAGACGCTCATCGACATCTGACCGCTATCGGAACTGCTCGAGGTCAGATAGATCATGTCCTCGGTGCCGTTGATCTCCTGCGCCAGCACGGCGGCGACCGTATCGGAAACCGTCTGCGCACTGGCTCCCGGATAGGTCGCGGAAACGCTGATCGTCGGCGGCACGACCGAAGGATACTGCTCGATGGGCAGCGTACGCATCGCCATCAAGCCGATCAGTGTAATGATGACCGAGACGACGGTCGCGAATATAGGCCGCCTGATGAAAACGCTGGAAAAATTCATCAGTTGGCTCCGTTCTGTCCGCCGTTCGCCTCTTGCGCATCACGCTGGGCGCCCGCGACGCCTTCGCCACCTTGTGCGTCGGGCTCCTGGGAGGGGTTTTCACCGGCGTTGTTCTGCGGCTTGGGCACCTTGCCGGTGAACGGCTGCGCATCGATCTGATCGCCGGGGGAAATACTGCCGATTCCCGACACGACGACTCGGTCTCCGGGGTTCAGCCCCTCGGTGATGATCTGCCAGTCACCGGCGATCTCGCCCAGCGACACGAATCGCGTCTCGGTCTTGCCTTCGTCATCGAGCACGAAAACCTGCGGCCCCTTGAGCCCTTCGGTCACGGCGATCGACGGCACGGCATAGACGTCGTAACGCATCACGTTAGGCAGCGTCACGCGCACGAACTGGCCCGGCAGGAAGAGCTGATCCTCATTCTGAAATACGGCTTCGGCCTGCACCGTGCTGGTGGATTCATCGACTCGCGAACCCAGAAAGTCCAGCTTGCCCCGGAGCTGAAGCGCATCTCGGGTGGCGCTTTCCGTGCCGGGTGCGGTCAGAACCGCGGTATCCGCCACGCCTTCATCTTCCTTCTGACGCTGCTGGCGCAGCGAGAAGGCGTCATCGGCAGGCAGCGAGAAGCGCACCTCGATCGGGTTAAGCGGTGTGATGGTCGCCAGCTCCTGGGGCGGCTGTACCAGATTGCCGACATTGATCTCGCTCAAGCTGATCATGCCGCTGACCGGCGCATTGACCTCGGTATAGCTGAGATCGATCTGGGCGCTGTCCAGCGCTGCCTGAGCCTGAGCCTGGGCCGCCTGAGCCGTGCGCAGATCGGCCTGGGCCTGATCACGCTGCTGCTGACTGATGGAGTTCTGGTTGTACAGGCGCTGATAGCGTTCGGCATCACGCTGGGCACGATAGACTTCCGCCTTGGCGCTCTGCACGTCCGCCTGGCGCTGCTTGACGGTCGCTTCATAAGGCGCCTGCTCGATGGTGAAGAGCTTGTCGCCCTTCTCGACCATGCTGCCCTCGCGGTAATGACGCGCTTCGAGAATGCCCTCGACACGCCCCATCACGGTCACTTCGCGATTACTGCGAACCTGGGCGGGATACTCCTTGGAGAGCGAGACATCATGCGCCTCGACTTCCATCACTTCGGCCTTGGTGGGCGGCTTCTGCTGCTGGTTTCCACCTTGCTGAGCACTTTGCTGATCGTCCCCGCCACAGCCGGCCAGTGCCAATGACAGCAACAACGCCCCACCGAAGCCGAGGGTGCAATTCATGAGATTAGGGCGCATGAGTCTCCGTCCTGGAAGAAAGAATGCCTAGGGTAATCCAGCGAGCTTACAGGCATACATACATGAATGTAAACTTGCGGGGAAATTGGTATGCTTTGCCAACGGCAGCTTGAACCACATCATAAGAAATGCCGGCCCAACGTCTCGCACTCCACTCATCTGTCGACGACAACATCATGCCCAAACGTACCAAAGCCGAAGCCGAGGCTACCCGCGAAGCGCTGCTCGACGCTGCCGAGGTCATTTTTCTCAAACGCGGCGTGTCACGAACCTCGCTCGAGCAGATAGCCCGGCAAGCCGGCATGACGCGCGGCGCGGTCTATTGGCATTTCAAGAACAAGTCCGATCTGTTCCACGCCATGCTCGATCGCGTCAAGATGCCACTGCGCCAGTTACTCGATGATGTCGAGGATCCCGACCAGCCCAACGCGCCGCTGGAAAGCCTGCGCCTTGCCACGCTTCACGCTCTCGAGCGACTACAGGGTCCGCGCTCGCGCCGCGTGCACACCATTTTGCTGCACTGCAGCGAGTCCGCCAGCGATGTCGATATTCTCGCGCTGCAGGATCAACTGGCGTGCGACTGCTATGAAACGATGGTCGAACGCTTCGAAGAAGCGCGTGATACCGGAACCCTGATCGATAACGTCGAACCGGAAATTGCCTCTCGCATGCTGATGTCGATGATTCTGGGCCTCCTGCATGACTGGCTGCGTGATCCTGAGCGCTATGATATCGGCGATGTCGGCCCGCGCATGCTCGACACCTTCTTCGAACGCATTTCTCTTCCCTCGGTGACGTCGTCTTCACCCGGCAAGCCTGCCGCACGAACGAAATGACACGGCCAGGCCGGACCCACATGCCATGATCAGCGTCCGGTCTCCTCCTATCGTCGCAAAGACACGATTGGCTTGACACTCGACACTGGACGTTTTTCGAGATCGAAGCTTTTCAAGACAAGAGCTTTTTTCAAGATAAGAACTTTTCCAAGACAAGAGCTTTCCCAAGACCAAGAGAAGAATGCCTATCATGCCCCACCCCGACTGGCTCGTTATCGAGGACGAACGTTTCTCTTCCCTGGTGCTGCCCAACGGCCAGCTCGACTCTCTCTGGCGAGGAGGCCGCTGGTGCGAGGGGCCGGCCTATTTCGCTGCCGGGCGCTATCTGCTGTGGTCGGACATCCCCAACGACCGCATCATGCGTTACGACGAGAATGACGGTCATGTTTCCATCTTTCGTCAATCTTCCGCTTTCAGCAACGGCCAGACACTGGACCGGGAAGGCCGCCTCGTTACCTGCGAGCACGGTAGCCGTAGCGTCACCCGTACCGAACACAACGGCCGTATCATTACGCTGGCCGATACCTACGAGGGCAGCCGACTCAATTCCCCCAACGATGTCACCGTCAGGTCGGACGGCTCGATCTGGTTCACCGATCCCAGCTACGGCATCGACAGCGATTACGAAGGGGGGCTGAGAACTTCCGAGATGGGTTGCCACGTCTATTGCCTGACCGTCGATGGCCAACTGCATCGCGTTGCCGAGGATTTCGAAAAGCCCAACGGCCTGGCGTTCTCCCCCGACGAAGCCTGGCTCTACGTGTCGGATACCGGTGCGACCCACCGAGCCGATGCCCCCCGGCATATTCGTCGCTTTCGGGTCGAGGAGAGTCACCGCCTCGTCGGCGGCGAGATTTTCGCGGTCTCGGACTGCGGGCTGTTCGATGGCTTCCGTCTGGATGTCGCCGGCAACCTCTGGACGAGCGCCGGGGACGGCGTCCACTGCTACGCGCCGGATGGCAAACGCCTTGGTCGCATTCTGATTCCGGAAACCGTAGCCAACGTCTGCTTTGGTGGCGTCAGTCGCAACCGACTCTATATCTGCGCTACCACGTCGCTCTATGCAGTCACGCTCAATACACGTGGCCACCATGTCATCGGTGAAGCGATTGCGCCTTCGGAGATTCGCACAGCGAGCCGAACCTGAGCAGAGTCCACTTCTATCCGGCCAGTATGCGATCCACCGCGCGCGAGACGCCACCGAGATAGCCCCGGCCAAACAGAGAGAGATGATTGAGCAGCGGATAGAGCTGAAACAGCGCCTCGCGCCGCTCCCAGTCGACGGGACGATCGCCATCCCAGTAGGCTTCGAAGAAGGCATCGCCCGGCCCGCCGAACAGCGTCAGCATGGCGATATCCACCTCCGAATAATGCCGGTAGACCGCCGGATCGATGATGGCAGGTCCGGCGGGCGTGAACAGCACGTTGCCCGACCATAGATCGCCGTGCACCAGGCAGGGCGGCGTATCGGGCAGCCAGCTTTCGAGCGACTCGGCGACACGTTCGATACGCTCGGCGAGACCGGCATCCAGCAACCCCTGCTCGCGACACAGCCTCGTGAGCGGCAGCAGACGGCGGTCACGCTGGAAGACACGGCCGTCCGCTAGCGGCGCGTTGGGCTGAGGCGTCGCGCCGCAGGCATTGTCCCGCGGCCAGCCGTGCTCGCCCTGCGGCTCTCGGGAATCGCGGTGCATCTGGCGCAGCCCTTCACCCAGCGCTGCGCCGTCGCGTCGCCCCGTGGCATCCAGGGCTTCCATCACCAGCAGGTCGTCATCCTCGGCAACGACAGCCGGTACGACGAGCAGACGGCAAACGCTGGCCAGCGCCCGCAGCCCATCGGCCTCTCCGGCGACGCGCGCCGCCGAATCCTGCTTGACGATGCAAGGTCTCGCACCCTCGATTCGCCACAGCCCCGCGCCGCTGTCGCCACCGGAAAGCGGCGTGACGCCGGCGTCGAGTTCCAGCCCGGTGCCGGTCGGCAGCTCAAGCGCCGCGAGCCGACGTTTCAGTCTCTGCAACGGTGTCTGCGTCATCGCGCATCTCCTCGCGATCGTCGGAGTCGGTGTCCTCTTCGCGTCTGCCGGCGCGCCCCCGGTTGAGCTCCTGCTGGAACAGGGATTGCAACTCGGCCATGGCCGCCTTCTCGGTCGCCATCAATTGCTCGGTATCGTTGCGATGCGCATAGGTATCCTTGAGCAACTGGTTGTCGAAATCGCGGAAGGTGCGCACCGCATTGATGGCGTTGGCGCTGGGATACCCCAATCCCTTGAGGACCTCGACGCTCATCTCCATGCTCGAGGCGAACGTTTCACGGACCACGCCATCGACGCCGATCTCCATCAACTGCCAGGCGTGATGGCGATTGCGCGCCCGCGCATAGACGGTGAGATGCGGAAAATGCGTCTTTGCCAGTCTCGCGATGGTCAGCGCGGTGTTCTCGCCATCCACCGCGATGACGAGCAGGCGCGCCTTGTCGATGCCCGCCGCGCGCAGCAGATCGAGCCGGGTCGCATCGGCATAGAAGATGCGCGAACCGAAACGGCGAATGAACTCGACCTGAGCGATATTGGGGTCCAGCGCCGTGAAATTGATCCCCTGTATTTTCAGCATACGCCCGACCATCTGCCCGAAGCGGCCAAGGCCGGCAATGATCACCGGCGGCGTATCGTCGCCGAAGTCGGTATCGAACGGCCGGCTCTCCTTGAGACGATCACCCGCCTTCTCCCCTAGTTGATACAAAAACGGCGTGGCCGCCATGCTCAGCGTGACCGCCGCGATACACAGGCTGGCGATGCGCTGATCGATGACGCCGGCCGCCACCGCCGCCGTCAGCAGCACGAAGTCGAATTCGCCGCCCTGGGAAATGATCGTCGCCAGCCGGGGGATTTCCGGACGGGGCAATCGCGCCAGCAGGCCGACGATCACCAGTACCACGGACTTGGCCAGCGTCATCGCAACGGCCAGCCCCAGCACCAGCCAGACGTTGTCCAGCACCAATGCCAGGTTGACCGACATGCCGACGGCAATGAAAAAGAGCCCTAACAGCAGCCCCTTGAAAGGCTCGATATTGGCTTCCAGCTCGTGCCGGTACGGGGTGTCCGCCAGCATCACACCGCCAAGGAAGGCACCCAGCGCCATCGACAGCCCCGCCCACTCCATGACCAGCGCCATCGCCAGCACCAGAAACAGTGCCGCGGCGGTGAATATCTCGTGCACGTCGCTACGTGCGATCAGCGCCAGCACGCGAGGGAATACCAGGCGACCGAAGGCGATGGCGGCGATCACCACGCCAATGCTGCGGGCGATGAGCCAACCGTCGCCGGGCGCGGCGTCGGCACGCCCAGCCAGAAACGGCAGCAGCGCCAGCAGCGGTATCACCGCCAGATCCTGAAACAGCAGAATGGAGAACGCGCTCTGACCGTGCGGCGTCGCCAGTTGACGGCGTTCGTTGAGAACCTGCAGCGCAAAGGCGGTCGACGACAGCGCCAGCGTGAGGCCGAGGAAGATGGCGATACTCGGCGGCAGGTCCAGCAGGAGCCCGACCGGCATCAGCAGCGCTGCGCAGCCCGCCATCTGCAGCGTCCCCAGACCCAGCAGACGCTTGCGCATCCCCCACAGGCGACGCGGCTCCAGCTCCAGGCCGATGATGAACAACAGCATGACCACGCCGAACTCGGAGAAATGCAGCACCGATTCCGGCTCGGAGATGAAGCCGCTGATCGACGGGCCCGCGAGCAGGCCGATGCAGAGGTAGCCCAGGATCGACCCCAGCCCCAGACGCTGAAACAGGGGAACCGCAAGGATGGCTGCGCCCAGCAGCACAGCCGCTTCAGTGAGAAAGCCCATCGAATATCTGTCCTCGTCGCGGCAAGATCCGCCGCCCAATTTAACCTGGGTTCAGCATATCACTCACCTCGGCACGACAGCAGCACGCGCCTGACGTCTGCACGCTCAAGGCAGCGGATCCTTGAACGGCAGGCGAGATCGGCACTGCTCGAAATAGGCATGAACGTAGGCTCGCTCCTCGCGGCAGAAATCCTCGACGGCATCCCGAAACCCCGGATGATCGAGATAGTGCAGCGAGCGGCTGATGACCGGCGCGAAACCTCGGGTCAGCTTGTGCTCCCCTTGCGTCCCCGGATCGAAACGGGACAAGCCCTGTGCCAGGCAGTGCTCGATCCCCTGGTAGTAGCAAGTCTCGAAATGCAGAAAGTCGGCCTCGACCTCGCTGCCCCAGTAGCGGCCGTAGAGCGTGTCGCTTCCCTGCAGGCAGAGCGCGGCTGCCACGGCCCGTCCCTCCACACTGGCGCGGACCAGCAGCAGCGTATCGCCCAGGTCGTCGCGCAACCGGGTAAAGAACTCGAGCGACAGATAGGGACGCTGGCCCCGTTCCAGGTATGTCATGCAGTAGCAGCGATAGAACTGTGTCAGCGCCTCGTCGTCGATCCGCGCTCCCGTCAGCCGCTCGAACATGAAGCCCTGCTCCGCCAGCTTGCGACGCTCCCGACGGATCTCCTTGCGTTTGCGCGAGCTCATCCGCGCCAGAAAGCCGTCGAAACTGCCGAATCCATCGTCGCGCCAGGCAAACTGCACGGCCTGGCGCTCCATCAACGGCGCTTCGAACGCCGCCTGCCAGTCGTCCACCTCGCCGCTGTCGGCAAACAGTAGATGCCAGCTCTGCAGGCCGGTATCGCGGATCACCGGCGCCAGCGCCGCGATAACCGCCCGCCGATCCACGTCGCCCACCACGGCCAGCCGCGGCCCCGAGGCCGGCGTGAACGGAATCGCCGACAGCGACTTGGGATAGTAATCGCCGCCAGCGCGCTCCCAGGCATCCGCCCAGGACCAGTCGAATACGTACTCGCCTCGCGAGTGGTATTTGGCGTAGCGCGGCAAGACCGCCACCGTCCGGTCGTCGTCGAAGACCATCAAGTGATCCGGCTCCCAGCCGGTATCCGTATCGGCACAGCCGCAGGCTTCCAGCGCCACCAGGAACTCGTGGCGCAGAAACGGATAACGATCGCCGACCACATGATTCCAGAGCGACGCACGGGTAGCCGCGAGGCTACCGATATTCTCGACCCGCAATGCCATCCGATCTCCCCCGTTGCTTTTCCGGTCTTTCGTCGCTCGTCGCTCGTCGCTCGTCGCTCGTCGCTCGTCGCTCGTCGCTCGTCGCTCGTCGCTCAGTCTATGTTGAAAACTTCGAGAGCCGCGGGCAAGCGTGCGATACTCTGGCAACAGCCAAGACAGAGAGCCACCCCAACCCGATGACACCCACCCCGACGCCTCCCAGCCCGTCAACGCCACCGCCCACCAATATCATGGCGCTGGCAGCTTTCGCGCTTAGCGTGCTGGGCACTCTGGTGCCGCCAGCAGCACTGGGCGGCGTGGTCTGCGGCCATCTGGCTCGGCGCCAGATTCGCCAGCGGCAGGAATCCGGCGATAGCTGGGCGCTCGCCGGTTTGATACTGGGCTATCTGTTGATTCTGCTTTCGCTGGCCGGTCTTTTGCTGTTCGGCGGTTTCGTCGCGACAATGTTCGGTATCATGGCTTTCCTGTAGCCGATCTCATTGAAGAAACGCTCGCTGGCGCCAACGGCCGCGGATTGTGTTCACGCTGATGACGAGTTTTCATGCTGACTTCGCTTATCGATAACGATTTCTACAAGATCACGATGCAGAACGCCGTGATCAAGCGCTTCCCCTATGCACAGGCCCGCTACGCTTTCATCAATCGCGGCGAGCATGCGTTTCCCGAAGGATTCGGTGACGCCCTGCGACGCGAAGTCGATGCCATGGCCAGCCTCGTGCTCACCGACGCGGAAAAGCGCTATCTCGAGGTTACCTGTCCCTATCTCGATCCGACCTACCTGGACTTTCTGGCCGGCTTTCGCTTCAACCCCGCCGAAGTCATCATCGAGCAGACCGGCAGCGAACTCTCGGTCGCTATCGAGGGGCTGTGGTATCGCACCATCCTGTGGGAAGTCCCGCTGATGGCGCTGATCAGCGAGCTCTGGTATCGCCTGCGAGGTGTCAAGCGCGACGACGATGAAACGGTCGAGGCACGCACCCGAGCCAAGATCGAACAGTATCAGCGGCTGGGCCTGAAAATTGCCGAATTCGGCACCCGGCGGCGGTTTTCCTTCGACGTTCACGACCGGGTGGTCGGCGCGCTTCGCCATCATGGCGGCGAAGCCTTCAGCGGCAGCAGTAACGTCTTGCTGGCCATGCGCCACGGCGTCAAGCCCATCGGCACCCACGCCCACGAATGGTTCATGTTTCACGGCGCCCGTTTCGGTTTCAAGATGGCCAACAGCCTGGCGCTGGAGCACTGGGTCGATGTCTATCGCGGCGACCTTGGCATCGCCCTGACCGACACGTTCACTTCCCGCGCCTTCTTCGAGAGCTTCGACAAGAAGTTCGCCAAGCTCTTCGATGGAGTCAGACACGACAGCGCGGACCCCATCGACTTCGCGGCCTCGACCATCGCGCATTACGAGAAACTGGGGATCGACCCGCGCAGCAAGACGATCATCTTCTCCGACGCGCTGACACCCGAGAAGGTCGAGCGGATCCAGTCGTTCTGCCAAGGCCGCGTCGGCATGGCGTTCGGCATCGGCACCAACTTCACCAATGACGTGGGCGTCGAGCCGATGAACATGGTGATCAAGATGGTCGAGGCGAGACCGGAAGGCCAGCACTGGCTGCCCGTGGTCAAGCTTTCCGACGTGCCCGACAAGCATACCGGCGACCCGGAAATGATTGCCCTCGCCAAACGCGTGCTCGCCCTCAGTCGCCCCAGCGAATAGTTTTCAGCTCGCCAACGAAAAAGCCACGAACGCGGTTGAACTGACCCCATAAAGTTGGACGATTCATTTAGCCGGCGTTTAAGGCCTGGGCCCTGTACTGCACAGGGCTCAGG
>NZ_MCAP01000007.1:0-109343 GCF_001858555.1 Salinicola sp. MIT1003 | reverse complement strand
GCACTGCACCATCAATCGCCTATTGCGATGATGAAAGAATGGCAGACTAAACGGCCTGACTTATTTACCAAGCGGGTAGTTAATCACACGGGACCCGACAGTTAAAAACAAAATGGTCAGTTCATTAATTAAGATTAATATTTATTGCAATAATAACTTTGATTTTTATAAATATAGGCTACGCAGTTTCTCCTTTTGATCGAGTTACATTTGACATTAATAATTTAATTGACGCCGGGTAGGTGGGAACTACTTTGAAAGTACGCGTTTTCAATGCGCCAAAGTTTAAAATGTTATTTAACTTTGATCAAATCAGGGAGTCACCTGTCATGGCCAATTCAGAAGAGCAGACGAACCCTCGCACGGCATCCGGTGTTTCCTTATCGGGTAGCGAGCCGGGCGCCACGACGGGTTCTGTCGATCGTTCGCCGCAGGATGACATGCGCGAGAAAGGTCGCGAAACGGCTGACGAGATCCGGCAGACAGCGCAGCACAAGGCCGAGGGCGTTTTCGACCAGCAGAAGGGCGTCGCCGCCGATCAGGCAAAGAGCCTTTCCTCTGCGTTCCGCAAAATGGCGGAGGAGTTGGACGATCAAAAACAGGGCTATCTGTCGGGTTATGCCAAGCGCATGGCCGACTGTACCGATACCGCTTCCGAGCGCTTGCGAAACCAGGACATGAACGGGCTGATGGGGCAGGTGCGGGACTACAGCCGCCAGCAGCCGGCACTCTTCATGGGAGGCGCGGTCGCGGCGGGGTTCGTGCTGGCGCGGTTTTTGAACAGCTCCCAGAAACGTGACGAGACGCCATCGCCGCAGGGCAGCGGGAGCACCACGTCGGCCGGCATGTCCACTACGAGTGACTCGATACGTTCGAGCGATCGTGCCGACAAAGGGCTTTATTGATTGCCGAATGAATACTTCGACGCATTGCAGCGTCTTTTAGCGCAATTGAAATCACCCTGAAGTTGGCAGGCAGCCGATAGTTCTCGATGGCGGCTTTCATCGATGGATAACCATCGAACGTGATTCTCAGAAAACCGTCGTTGGAAGTGCTTCATTTGGAAAGCGATTCATGGAAAGCGCTCCTCGAACGAGCGCACGCAGAATCAATTCGACACGCCTTGATTCCTTCAAAAGCCAGGGAGGCTAAGTATGGATACTGATAATCGCAATTCGGGAGAAAGCGGCTCGTTCGGCTCGCTGATTTCCAGCCTGACGCACGAAGTGACGGCGCTCGTCCGCGATGAGGTCGAACTCGCCAAGGCGGAAATGCGGGAGAAGGTGTCGCAGGTAACGACGAGCGTCACCTCGATGGCGGTGGCGGGCGGCGTACTGCTGAGCGGCTTTCTCGTCCTGCTGGCCGCGGCCGTGTTCGGGCTGGATACCTTCCTGCAACGGCCCTGGCTTTCCGCGCTGATCGTCGGCGCCATCGTGGTCGTCATCGGCTTCATCATGCTGCAGAGCGCCAAGAAGAAGCTGAAGAGCGCCAATCTGGCACCCAACCGCACCATGGCCAGTTTCAGGAAGGATCAGGACATGGCGAAGAAGCATGAAGGTCAGGTCAAGGAGGAGTTGAAATGAGCGACCAACACGAACAGCGCAAACCCGAAGAGATCGAATCCGACATCAAGCAGCATCGTGAACGTCTCGACGATACGCTGGGGCAGATGGAAGAGCGTTTCTCCCCCGAGAAGCTGGTCAATAGCGCCTTCGACTACGTTCGCCACGGCGGCGCCAACGAGTTCGCGTCCAACCTGAGCAGCACGATCAAGAACAACCCGACGCCGTTTCTCGTCACCAGCATCGGGCTCGGCTGGCTCTTCTGGTCCCAGCGCAACGGCGGCCAGCACGCCTCGTCATTGAACATGCCCAACCGCCGTTACGATCCCTATGCGACGTCGACGGCCGGCGAAGCCATGGCGGCCGATGACCTGACATCCGGCATGCCGAACGGCAGCCAGGGCACCGATCAGTCTTACGCCCAAGCCCAGCCTCACGCCTCGGGGCACACCGCTGGTGTTGGCGGCAAGGCGCGCCATATGTCGGATAGCGTGAAGGATCGCACTCACGCCATGTCTCACGGACTGCACGACCAGGCCTCGCGCTTCGGTCACGGTTCCCGTGATGCCATGCACAGCGCTTCCGATCGCGCGCAGAGTTTCAGTCACCAGACTGCGGAGTTCGTCAGGGATCATCCGGTAATGGCCGGCGCGATCGGCATCGCCATTGGTGCTGCGCTGGGCGGGATTCTGCCGTCGACCCGTACCGAGGATCAGCGCTTCGGCGGGCTGCGTGACAAGGCCATCGACCGTGCTTCCCGTGAGGGCGAGCGCTACGCCGACGAAGCGCGTGACAAGGTTCACGAGAAGACCGAACACCAGAGCGGTGCCGGTCAGGATTCGCACCAGGGTGGAAGCCAGGGAGGAATGGGCTCACACGAGACGGGTTCATCCGGAACGGGCTCGCACGGAGCGGGTTCGCTCGGATCGAACTCTCATGAAGCGAGCTCGCACGAGACGTCCGGATCCCGCGGCACCTTGGGTTCGGCGGCGACGGGCATGCCCGGCGTCACCGCGGAGGAGATCGACAAGGGGCAGACCGCCGTGCCGCCCACGGCCACGACGCCCGGCTCCGCGAAAGAAGCCACCGATTCGAATCCTCGCCCCACGCCCCTCAAGGGTGGCGGAATGCACAGTGACGATCCGCGCTCGGACGGCAACGACCGTTGATGCGCGAGTTCGAAGCGACTCGGCAGAGCGCGCCTCACGCCTGAACCAGGAGGCGATGAACCCCGAACGCGCCGGCAGAACCGGAACCGGGAGCCCATTGGCTCCCGGTTTTTTGCGATCTTGAGGCCGGCAAATTTCCGCGCCGGTTTCAGTCCGTTTTCGGCATCAATACCCACATCTCGCCGCGCTGCTTCATCCGGCTGGCGGCTTCCCCGGCGGCATCGCCGTGACCCCAGTAGAAGTCCGCCCTGACCGCGCCCTTCACCGCGCTGCCGGTATCCTGCGCCACCATCAGCCGCTGCAGCGGCTGGTTGGAGAGCGGCTGGGTCGTGGAGAGGAACACCGGCGCGCCCAGTGGGATCTCGTCGGGATCGACCGCGATGCTGCGCTCGGAGGTCAACGGCACGCCCAGTGCCCCCACCGGGCCGCTGGTATCGGCCAAGGCCTCGCTGCCCTTGAGTTCGCGGAAGAACACCATGCGCGGGTTGACGTTGAGCATCTCCTCGACCTCGCCCGGATGCCGGCGCGCCCAGTCACGCACGCCGGGCAGCGTAGCCTGGGCCGGGGTGATCTCGCCCCGGTCGATCAAACGTTTGGCGAAAGACTTGAACGGCTGGTTGTTGGTGCCGGCATAGGCCACGCGCATGGTGGTGCCATCGGTCAGCTCCACGCGGCCGGAGCCCTGAATCTGCAGGTAGGCCGCCTCCACCGGATCGTCGACCCACACCAGCTCCGTGCCATCGAGATCGCCGCTGCGCATCAGCTCGGCGCGAGTGGGGCCGACATGGGTGTGCTTCTTCCAGTACTTCGGATACTGATAGAGCGGTATCTGGTACGGCCCGCCACGCACGCGGGAACCGCGCAGGATCGGCTCGTAGTAGCCGGTGATCAGCCCGGTGGCGCTGCCGTCGCTGTTGGTCACCCGGTAGGGCACGAAGCGGGATTCGAAGAAGTTCTGAATCGCCTGGGCGTTGAGCGGATCCACCGACTGCGAATCGCGGCACACGCCTGCCCATACCGGCTTGCGCTCGAGCCGCTTGCAGCTCTCCCGGAATGCGCTCCACGCCGCCATCGGTTGGTCACGGCTCCAGCCCGGCAGGTTGTGCCAGTTGGTCTTGCGCGCCGGCTGCTCCACCCGCGCCTCCGGGCTGCCGCTCGGGGCGGTGGTCACCATCGGGCCGCTGGAACAGCCGGCCACGAGCACGGCGAAAAAGAGACAGGCCAGCAGCGAAGGGAAGTGGCGTGATGACGCGAACGGACGCGGAACGCTGGAGAGCATGCAGATTCGATCCTTGAACACGATGCAGTCGGAAAGAGTGACAAACCGTCGAGTGAAAACTGAAGCGAGCATATCGCCGCCGCTCGGTGGCGTCGAGTCGGCGGTTCGATCCGCCAAATCCCTGCAAGTTCGCTCGCCGGCGCATTACACTGTGCCCTTTGCCTTCGCCGCAGGATCGTCCCATGACCCACGTCATCTCCATTCAGAGCCACGTCGCCTATGGCTACGTCGGCAATCGTGCCGCAGTGTTCCCGCTGCAGCGGCTGGGGCTGGAAGTCACCGCCATCAACACCGTCCAGTTCTCCAACCACACCGGCTACGGCGCCTTCACCGGCGATGTCTTCAGCCCCGATCACCTCAGAAACGTGCTGGACGGCGTCGAATCGCTGGTCGGGCTCGACGGCGTCGATGCCGTGCTTTCCGGCTACATGGGCGACGAAGGCATCGGCCGCGCCGTGCTGGATAGCGTCGACCGCGTCAAGCAGGCCAACCCGGAAGCGCTCTACTGCTGCGACCCGGTGATGGGCGACATCGGCCGCGGCTTCTTCGTGCGCGAGGGCATTCCCGAGTGGATGCGCGACCACGCCATCGCCCGCGCCGATATCGTCACCCCCAACCAGTTCGAGCTCGCCTTTCTTGCCGGTCGCGAGATCGACACGTTGGAAGACGCCCTCGCCGCCGCCGCCGCGCTGCGCGCCAAAGGCCCCAAGGTCGTGTTGATCACCTCGCTGGAAGTCGCCGGGGACGACGAGGGCCATATCGGCATGCTGGTCGATGCCGAAAGCGGCAGCTGGCGGATCGCCACCCCCAAGGTGGATTTCACCATCCCGCCCAACGGCGCCGGCGATTTCACCGCCGCCATGTTCCTTGCCCAAAGCCTGCGCGCCGGCCTTACCGAAGAAGGCCCCGCCCGCGCCCTGGAACAGACCGCCGCCGCCGTGCAGATGCTGTTCGAACACACCCGCCGCGCCGGCACCCGCGAACTGGCCGTGATCGCCGCGCAGCAGGATATCGTTTCGCCGACCGTCACTCTTCATGCCGAACGTCTCAGATAACCTCGCCACGGCCCACCAGCCGCCGCTCTACCTGGGCATGGCAATGTGGGCCAACGCCGACTGGCAAGGCTCCCTGCTGCCCGCCCATGGCGATGTGGACCTGCGCGACTACGCCAGCGTGTTCAACGCCGTGGAGGGCAACACCACCTTCTATAGCGGCATTCCCAAGGCGGAAACCGTCGCCGCCTGGGCCGAACAGGCTCCCGAGACCTTCCGCTTCTGCTTCAAGCTGCCCAGCCAGTTGACCCACGCCAAGCGCCTGCGCGATATCGATAACGAGTTCGAGCGCTTCATCGAACGGCTCGCTCCGTTGAAAGATCGTCTAGGGCCGATCATGGTTCAGCTACCACGGGATTTCGGCCAGGCAGAGCTGCCCGCGCTGGAGCGATTGCTCACTCACTGGCCACGGGAGATACCCCGTGCAGTCGAGGTCCGGCATAGTGATTTTTTCCACAAAGGGGCCGCGGAACAGGCATTCAACCGCTTGTTGATAAGTCAAGACGCCAATCGTGTAATGCTCGACGTGCGTGCGCTCTTTGCCACACCCCCAAGACTTGACAACCGGCTCGCCAAGGCGCAAGGCGAAAAGCCCAAAGTCCCATTACACGTGCTCTGCACGGCGGTCAATCCCGTTATTCGCTTTATCGGGCACTTCGACGAATCCATTAATCACGCCCGTTTCGAACCGTGGATAGAACGCCTCATCCTGTGGATAAAACAGGGGAAAACCCCTTTTCTCTTTGTGCATACACCGGATAACCGACAGGCGCCGGAACTGGCACGAAACTTCTACAACCGGATCGCCGAACGGATCGAATTGCCGCCGTTGGCGGAGTTTCCCGGTGAGCGACAGGAATCGCTGTTTTAGCCAAATCTGAAACAGGCTGTTGATAAACCGTTCGGTATGTTTCGCTCCCAACCGGATCTCGCCACGCGCCGTCGCCAACCTTCACGACCGCCAAAAACCGCGAATAAAGTTGATCTTCACGTAAAGGTCAAATAGCGCTAGGGTGGGGAAAATCAGAAAAGAGAATAATGCCGTGTCCGGCCAGACTTACGCCATTGGCGAACTTGCGCAACACTTCGATGTGACCACCCGCACCATCCGTTTCTACGAGCAGGAAGGCCTGCTCTCCCCCGAGCGGCGCGGCAAGACCCGCGTCTACCACGAGAAGGACCGCGTCCGCCTCAAGCTCGCCCTGCGCGGCAAGCGCCTGGGTTTCTCGCTGATCGAGATCCGCGAAGTGCTGGATCTTTACGACACCCGCCACGACGGCAGCGTCCGCCAACTCGAGCGCCTGCTCGAGATCCTCGCCGACAAACGCGCCAACCTCGAACGCCAGCTCGAAGACATCCGCGTCATGCAGCGCGAACTCGACCAGGTCGAAGAGCGGTGTAAAAGCGCGTTGGGGGAGTTGAAGGCGGCTGAAACGCGTCCTTGAGCATGGCTTACACCTGGAAGTTCACCATCAAGACCGCCGATTTTCCTCGACATCGTCAGCCAGCCAGACCTTGATCAGCGACTGATACGGCATGTCTCGCTTGTTGGCCTCGATCTTGATGCGATCCAGCAACGATTCCGGCAGCCTCAGCGAGATCGTCTTGGTCGATGGCTTCAGGTTGGGGAGCGCGGCACGCTTGGCCTGGTTCCAGTCCACATAGTTCGTGGAGTCATGGCTTTCCCAGAACGCGCGCTCTTCCGCTTCACTCTTGAATTCAGGCGTCGTCTTGGTTTTGCTCATAAATCCTCCGCTCCTTACGGTGCATGACTCGGGCCGAGATAACTCGGATCAGCGTACCGGCCGCGCGTAAGGTGAACGTGATGTGTAGCTGCCGATGATCGTCCGTGATGCCGAGGGCATGATATCGAGGTTCATCCTGGCTGTGCTTAATGTCTTCGATCAGTAGCAGTGGCTGATTAAAAAACACCTGTTCCGCCTCGGATTGGCGCACGCCGTGCTTATCCGCACTTTTGCGGGCATTGCCCTTATCCCAGTCGAAACCGGTTATCTGCGCCAAATCGATCATATTTTGTATATTGCCACAATATACATAGCATGCAAGTGGAGCCCTCGAGTGGCGCGGCAAGACCCGCGTTACTGTGAGAAGGACCGCGTTCGTCTCAAGCTCGCCCTGCGCGGCAAACGCCTGGGCTTCTCCCTGATCGAGATCCGCGAAGTGCTGGATCTTTACGACACCCGCCACGATGGCAGCGTCCGCCAACTCGAGCGCCTACTCAAGATCCTCGCCGACAAACGCGCTAACCTCGAACGCCAGCTCGAAGACATCCGCATCATGCAGCGCGAACTCGACCAGGTCGAAGAGCGATGCAAGGGTGCGTTGGGGGAATTGAAGGCGGCGGAACAGCGCTCCTGAGCATGGCGCGCCTCATCATGGTATGAGGCGAAGCACATCCTTTCTCGTCGATTCTCGACGAAACAGCGAATCTGCGCCGGAACCATGGCGGCCTAGGTGTGATCTCTCGGTAGGTTGTTCATCCGAAGCCTACCCGGACAATTGGAGGTGCGACCCAAACCAACCTCCAGGAGGCCCGGATGAACACCCATAAGAATGCCCGTCTCACACCGCATGGTCGAGCCCTGCTGGCCGCCCGTGTCATTGATGAAGGGCTACGGCCCAGGGAGGTGGCTCAAGCCCAGGGTGTCAGCGTGAGAACGGTCTACAAGTGGGTTCATCGTTTCCGCAAAGAAGGGGTTGCCGGTCTGCAAGACCGCACGTCGCGCCCTTCACGAAGCCCCCTGGCGACAGACGCCGCTACCGTCAAACAGCTCATCGAACGGCGTCAGCGACGTCAAACCTATCGCCAGATTGCCCAGGCGCTGGGGATCGGACAGAGCACGGTGGCGAGGATTCTCAAGCGCAAGGGGCTGAACCGGCTGGCTGCCCTGTCACCGGCAAGGCCCGACAATCGCTATGAGCACGAGGCGCCGGGAGACCTCCTGCACCTGGATATCAAGAAGCTGGGACGCTTCGAGCGCCCGGGGCATCGCGTAACCGGCGATCGCCAGCAGAACACGCCGAAGGCGGGGTGGGAATATGTCCATGTGGCCATCGACGATCACTCGCGACTGGCCTTCAGTAGCCTTCATCCCGACGAAACAGGCTGGAGTGCCTGCCTGGCCCTGCTGCAGACAGTGCGCTACTACGCCAGCCTGGGGATCCGCTTTACCCGGGTGCTCACCGACAACGGCGCCTGCTATCGCTCCCGTCGCTTCCAGCGTCTATGCCGGCGGCTGAGGCTGGAGCACCGCCGGACCAGGCCGTACAGCCCACGCACCAACGGCAAGGCCGAGCGGTTCATCCAGACAGCGCTGCGTGAGTGGGCCTACGCTCGGTCATACGCGAGCTCGGAGGAGCGAGGCAGGCACCTACCTGCCTGGCTTCACCAGTACAACTGGCATCGGCCGCATGCCAGCCTGGATTACTGTCCTCCGGTTAGTCGGCTGGGCCTTTCCGTGAACAACCTGGTGGGTTTACACACCTAGGTGATGCTTTCGTTGGCATTGCTCACCATGTAACGCTTGGTTACTGTGAACGAGACGTCACAACAGATGGGTTACTTGGTCAAAAAGGCTTAGGAACTGCCGCAGAGATGGTGTGAACCCGCATCATGCTGCATGGCGGGCGGTAGCGTGCCTGTTTAGCCGTCAGGCCTCTATTTATTTATAGGGCTACCCACCTCCCGGTCAGGCGGTCAGCTATACCGTTTCACCCGCATGATGGCGTTTACGCGCTTCGTCAGTTTTTGGCGGTCGATAGTTGTGTCCATGCGCTCCTCCACAGACTGCTGTATTAGATCCAGCAAAACATGCAAGAACGCGAATCCTTCATGATGCGACGGATTGTTCTTTGTATTATTTAAAAACAATGGGTTAGGCGTAAAAGAGCGTGCTAGACGAGATTGTTGAAAGCGCGCTCGTTCAAGTCTTAAAACGAGCGCGCTATCTAATACCTGTTAGCTGTCTTCTGTAAATTGCATACATCATCAATAGGAAATCGTAATGAGTATCTTGGACAAGAAAGAGATATTTACCGTTGAAGAATCAAGTGTGACATTTAAGAAATTAATTGACAATGCGCCAGTTGAAATAGCCAATACTCTAAATGAAAAAAGTGTAATCATTCTTCCTTCACACGGACATGATGATGCATATTATGCGGGGACATTAGATACTTTTGATTTCTTAAATGAAAATGGCGTAAATACGGATATCTATGCATCTGATGATGAATACAAAGAGCTTGGTTTACATGGTGCGGAAATTTGGCTTGGTACATTCATAATTCAAAGCGTTGTCGTACCAGTTTTTTGTGGTGTGATTTCTTCATATATCTACGACAAGTTAAAAGCAAAAGATGATGGTAATGTCGCATTGAAATTCATGGTTGAAAATAAAGAAGGAAAAACAACTGCTGTCGATTTTAATGGGAAAGTTGAAAACTTAAGCAAAGCTATAGATGCCGTAAAGAGCTTGGGCGATGAAAATTAAATTAATAACCATAGAAGACACTAAAAAACCTCAGATAAATCAAGTTCTAGAGTCACTTAAATCAGAAAAACAGGCCGCCGCCAGCAACGGTGACGAAGAAAAGGCCAATAATTGTTGGCGAGAGCTAGAGGCTTTAGAGTTAAATATTTTATTTATTAAAGTATTCCATGATTTAAAGGCAAAAAACTATAGGCAAGCATGGGATGAACTGGAGCAGTGCGAAATAAAATATGGCTTTATTAGTAACAACTCTACGCTAGAGTACTTAGACACCTCAAGATTGAATTTTATTAAAAACAAAATCAATAAGTTTCAATCTCTTTATCCTTACTGCGTGTTTTGCAGTCCCGGATTTAAAGTAGGTTATTACTCTTGTAGCATTTGTGGTCATAAATTTAGTCCAAGATCACGATGCGAGCATAAGAAGGGTAAAGTATATAATGGGGAGTTATGTCTCCACGAAGTACATGATATGGAGATGCTTGAGATATCTATCGTTACTAGACCTGTTCAAAAGTACTCAGTGATGCATGATGATTCAACACTGGATTTTACGCTTATAGAGCGTTTAGTGAGTTATTTAGATCATGCGTTTGAAGATTGGGATATCAATTGGACTAAAATGCGATTTCCTATTGAACGATTCAGTAATGTATCAAAAGATGATAAGTGCCCTTGTAAAAGTGGGGAAACATTTGGAGCGTGTTGTATGGATAAAGGATATGTTGAAATACCACACGTAGACTTTATTTTTTCAAAACCGTTACCAAGTGATGCTGAGGCTATCACTTTCCCCTATTAAAATGGCTAACAAAAGATTTTAGCCGGATTCGCAAACGTGTGCTGAACTCGCTTAGCTCAAACATGGCACACGTTCACTCATCGCTTAAGCTGGCGTTAGTAGACTAGTGTTCAAAAGGAAATTCCGTGGCAAGCGTCAAGGATAGATTAGTTCAATAATACGAAATAAACCTAGGGTTTTAACTCGTGCTATTTTTTGGAAAATCCCCCACACAAACTCTGAGGATGAAGTTTATCTAAAGTTAGGTCGTTATAACAAACCTAGAAATTGGAGTGAAACTGAAACTTTAGAGCTGGATAGCCCTAAAAGTGAACTAACTTTAGATGGCGAAGAATTCCAAAATTTAATTGAATTCATATCAACATATTACGAACCTTTCAAAGAAGGAACTAAAGCATTCCTCCCCTTGGATAATCCTTTTGATCTATCCAATGCAGAGCAAATAAAGCAACTATTAAACTTGCCTGATAAGAAAGGATTGCTTCAGTTCTTATTAAAAAATGATGTAATTCCTGAAGATCTAGAAATTGGTTTGTCTCATGCAAGGAAAATGAAAGCTGTAGATGAGTTTTATTATCTATTAGAATCTGACTTTACTGAAAATAGATGGCAAAATTGGTTTGAAAAAAATAGTTGGGTATTAGGTAGTGACTTCGTTAAAGTGCTAGATGAAAGAGTTATTGATACGCAAAATATTTCAGATTTTCTAATGCAAAGCTACGATGGCTTTTTAGACATTATAGAAATTAAAAGACCAGAAGGCGGTTTGAGATTTTGGGCGTCCTCATTAGATCATGATAATTACTATCCACACTCGGATCTTGTAAAAGCAATCACTCAATCTATTAGTTACATTCATGAAGTTGAACTACGGGCTAATGATATGAAGTTCTTTGAACGTGTTGGTAATATCAAAACCATTAAGCCTCGTTGTACCTTAATATTTGGGCGTTCCAATGACTGGAATCAAGCGCAACAAGAAGCGTTTAGAGTTTTAAATAGTAGTTATCATAATTTAACAGTTATGACGTTTGACCATGTTATAGAACGAGCTAATCGAATACTGGGCAAAGGATGCTAACAAGTCAATTCAGCAGAACAAAAACAGTTGATTTTGCTCCTGCGTCGCTAATTTTAAACAACTATTTTTTGCCTCTGATTGAGGGGTTACATTTCAAAAGATACCTATGGGCACTGAGACATTAGTAAACCGAATATTGGAAGAGTATTTTCAAGTCGAAGAAATATCTGAGTCGGATAAAAGAACGCCCGGTTTTCTTGTGCGTGACGGAACGAACGAATACTTGGTAGAGGTTAAAGAGAAAGAGGCAAATCCAGCACTTGGAGAAGCAAAAGAGGAGGCATTTAAGTATCGGGATTCAAAGATGCTGTAATGGTCACCGGCCGTAAAGGTGAGGCTACTCTCTGCGTAAACGATCATTCCCCTCGATATGACCAATTAAAAGCGTCGATGTTAGTCTAATCTATGCCAGTTGGTGTCAGAGATCCGATACATGAAGAAAAGAAAGGCTGTGCTTTTTTGGTTGATGGTGAAGTGGATCGTAGCAAGCCGAATGAAGTATTGAATTACCTTGAGAAAAGTACAAAACGGAGAAGCTCAACGTAATGCAAATGCGCCATATGGAGGTGCATATGGCCGTCCCACAGGACAAAATGTAACAAGCACAGGCACTGGGACAAAATTGCCGCCGCAGATCGCGGCGTTAGATTTAAGGAGACTAGCATGACTTCAATCGGAGGGATCGAGCTCCATTATTATTTGGAAGATGGCGAGCACTCCATGGATGCTGTTCTTCGTAATCGCTGCGAGGCTGAATTACTCTCTATTTTTCATGAAGTTGCCTCTACTCTTGGATTGCCCGTACAGATCGATGCTCAAGCGCTTGCAGAAGGTGGCTTGAGAGAAATTTGGAAATGGGCCGGAGAGAATTCGGGGCAGTTGGGTGTTGTTCTCTCCGTTGTAGCTATTCTTGTCTCCCTTGCACCACAGATATACGAATCAGAGGAAGAGGCGCTCAGCAAGGAGTTAACAGAGCTTAGTATTGAAGAAAAAAGACTCCAAATTGAAAAGCTGCGCCAAGAATTACGTGAAGTGGAGACCATAACTGAGAATGCTACACGAGACAATATTGTTCACTTATTGAAAAAAGAACCTAAGGTAGTTGTCAGAAGGTCAAACTTCTACAAAAGCTTAAGTGGTCATGATGCCGTAAAATCAATCGGAATTTCACCGCTAGATCAAAATCTCAAACCTTTTGCTTCAGAAAGAAATGTTCCCAAGGAGCGATTCCAAGATTTCGTACTGACTTCGTATTCGATAAAGCCGTTAATTATCGAGAACGCCAATATCGAAGTTGTAAGCCCTGTGTTGAGAAAGGGACGGTACAAGTGGAAAGGGATTTATGATGATCGGGTTATTGGCTTCACAATGCAGGATGCAGCTTTTCAGCACCAAGTTTTAAGGGAAGACGTCACCTTTCAACATGGTACGTTTTTGGAGTGTGTTCTCAATATTTTTAGAAAGCTAGATGAGGTTGGTGAGGTTGAGATAACCGCCTATGTTGTGACAACTGTAATTCGTAAATATGACGAAAGGCAATCGATCGAGACTCCGCAAGGAAAAAGTTATAAGCATGCGCAGAAATTGCGAGCCTCCCAATCAGACCTATTCGGAGACGGTAAACAAGAAATCTAACCAGTGCAGGCACCGCGACGCCCTACAGCGACGCCCACTACATTACGCTTTCGGCTTCCTTACGTAGGCGCGCATGCTGCAAGCGATCACTTCGCCGCCAGCGCCACACCCACCTTCGACCGATTCGGCTTGCCGATGGTCTGTGTTATCCACACCCCTATCGGCTCCAGCTCGTCCAGGTTCGCGCCGCGCTTTATCACCGAGACCACTGCCAATGAATCCGCCGGGCCAGTACAGCTTGTGCCATCGCTGGCGGTCGGCTGATGCGTGTCGTTCGTCTTGACGTACGTACCTAAAGGCGTACATTGATATCAGTTGAACAAGCAGGAGATGCGTCATGACCGGAATCACAGCCACTGAGGCGCGTAGCAATCTCTATCGGTTGATCGATGAAACCGCCGAATCCCATCAACCCATCGTCATCATGGGTAAGCGGAACAAAGCGGTTCTGGTCTCCGAAGAAGACTGGTCGGCCATTCAGGAAACACTTTACCTGCTCTCCGTTCCTGGTATGCGGGAGTCGATTCGAGAGGGGATGGATACCTCCGTGGATGAATGCGATGAGGAGCTGGACTGGTGACATGGAGGTTGGTTTACACCAAGCAAGCCCAGAAAGACGCGAAGAAACTGGCCTCCAGCGGTCTCAAGCCAAAAGCCCAGGAATTGCTGGCGCTGATTGCGGAAGACCCTTACCGCAAGCCACCTCCGTTTGAGAAGCTCATTGGTGATCTCACCGGGGCCTATTCACGCCGCATCAATATCCAACATCGTCTGGTCTATCAAGTGATTGAAGACGAGCGGGTGGTGAAGGTTCTCAGACTCTGGAGCCACTACGAATAATTCATGACCAGTCGCGGTTGTCTGGCAATTTCTCCACCGCTTGGGTGCCAATCTCGCGTCTGAGCACGGCTTCGTAGATACACGAGCCAAGCTAATGCGATGAGCTGTTTGCCGCCAGCGCCACACCCACCTTCGACCGATTCGGCTTGCCGATGGTCTGTGTTATCCACACCCCTGTCTCTGCCAACTTATCCAGATCCACGCCGGTCTCGATACCCAGGCCGTTGAGCAGATAGATCACGTCTTCGGTGGCGACGTTGCCGGTGGCGCCCTTGGCGTAGGGACAGCCGCCGAGTCCGGCGACGGCGCTGTCGATCACGCCGATGCCTTCCTCGAGCACGGCGTAGAGGTTGGCGAGTGCCTGGCCGTAGGTGTCATGGAAGTGGGCGGCGAGGTGATCGATGGGGATCTCTTTGGTCACGGCTTCGAGCAGGCGCCTGGCCTTGAGCGGCGTGCCGACGCCGATGGTGTCGCCGAGCGAGATCTCGTAGCAGCCCATCTCATGCAGCGCCTTCGAAACCTCGGCGACCCGGGCGGGGGCGACCTCGCCTTCGTAGGGGCAGCC
Source organism: Salinicola sp. MIT1003 (assembly GCF_001858555.1). Classification (NCBI taxonomy): domain Bacteria; kingdom Pseudomonadati; phylum Pseudomonadota; class Gammaproteobacteria; order Oceanospirillales; family Halomonadaceae; genus Salinicola; species Salinicola sp. MIT1003. The sequence continues at coordinate 94,844 of NZ_MCAP01000007.1, read as the reverse complement.
GAGCACGCAGGAGACATAGCCGCGCACGCGCACGTTTGAGTCCCGGGCGCGTTCGATCACCGGGGCGAAGCGGTCCAGCGATTCGGCAATGGAGCAGTTGATGTTCTTTTGCGAGAACGCTTCGCTCGCCGCCGCGAAAACGGCAACTTCCTCGACGCCGCACGCCAGCGCGGCTTCCAGCCCTTTCAGGTTCGGCGTGAGCGCGGAGTAGACCACGCCCGGCCGGCGTCGAATGCCGGTCATTACCTCGCGGTGATCCGCCATCTGCGGTACCCACTTGGGCGAGACGAAACTCGCCGCTTCGATCCGTTTTAGCCCTGCCGCGCCGAGCCGGTCGATCAGTTCCAGCTTGGCGGCCGTGGCGATGGGTTCGGCTTCGTTCTGCAGCCCGTCCCGCGGGCCGACCTCGACGATACTCACCCGCTTCGGCATGCTCATTTATGCGCTCTCCTCAAGGGATGCATCCTGGAAGCGTAACAGCTCATCCCCCTGCGCCACCGCATCGCCCACCTTGAAGTGAAACGCTTCCACCGCGCCGGCGGCGGGGGCGCTCAGGGTGTGCTCCATCTTCATCGCTTCCACCACCACCAGCGGCGTGCCTTTCTCGACCGGTTGGCCGGGTTCGACCAGCAGCGCCACCACGGTGCCGTGCATGGGGGCGGTCAGTTTGGCCTCGACCTCATGCGATAGGTGATCGACCCGATCCGAGCGCCGCCAGATCAGGCGGGATTCGAAGCCGGCGGCGGTGAGGATGATCGTTTCGCCATCCAGAGCGGGATCGGTGCGCGCCAGCAGGCGCCGGCGATGCCCATCTAGTGTGATCGCCACGGCGTCGCCGTCGAGCCGCTGCAACTTCCCCTCGTAGTGATCCGGCTCTTCTCCATTCCGATTCACGGCCAGATGCCAGGAGTCGTGCGGTGCGGATCGGGTGGCGATCACAGGGATCGGTGGCGCGCCTTCGGCCTCGGCAAACGCCAGTCGAACGTGCTGCGGGGCGTTGAGTCGCCAGCCGTCACCGCGCTCCCACGGAGAACGTTCATCGCTGGCTCGATACAGCCGGTCGAGTGCCACCAGCGCAGCGCGAGCGATGTCCTCATCGGTGACCGGTTCACTCGCGAACAGATCATCGTGGTGGTGTTCGATAAAGCGGGTGTCGAGCCGGGCGGCGATGAAATCCGGGTGCGTCACCAGGCGCTGCAGAAAACGGCGATTGGTGGTCACGCCGGAGACATCCAGCGCCGCCAGCGCACGATCTATCTCCGCCAGGGCCTGGCCGCGATCCTCGCCGTGGACGATCAGCTTGGCCAGCATCGGGTCGTAGTGCATCGAGACGTCATCGCCGGCTTCGACGCCGCTATCCAGGCGTACGCAATCCGGCGCAAGACCGCCGGCGTTCAGGTCAAGTCCGAAGCGTTCGAGCGTGCCGGTGGCGGGCAGAAAGTCGTTGTCCGGGTCTTCGGCGTAGAGCCGCGCTTCGATGGCGTGGCCGGTCAACGTCAGCGCGTCCTGGGCCTTGGGCAGCGAGAGGCCAGCGGCGACGCGCAGTTGCCACTCGACCAGATCCTCGCCTGTGATCATCTCGGTCACCGGGTGCTCGACCTGCAGCCGGGTGTTCATCTCCATGAAGTAGAAATACGCCGCTTCGCTCGAAGAGGTTTCAGAGGCGGCATCCAGCAGAAACTCCACCGTCCCGGCGCCGACGTAGCCGATCTCCTGGGCGGCGCGGACGGCAGCTTCGCCCATCGCCTTGCGCAGTGCGGGGGGCAGGTTGGGCGCCGGGGCTTCTTCCAGCACCTTCTGGTGGCGGCGCTGCACGCTGCAGTCGCGCTCGAACAGGTAGACGCCGTTACCCTGGCTGTCGCAGAACACCTGCACTTCGACATGGCGCGGCTGGGTCAGGTACTTCTCGATCAGCATCCGTTCGTCACCAAACGCGGCGCGGGACTCCCGGCGGCAGCCGTCGAGCGCGGCCTGGAACTCGCGGTCGGATTCGACCACGCGCATGCCCTTGCCACCGCCGCCAGCGCTGGCTTTCAGCAGCACCGGGTAGCCGATCTTTCCGGCTTCCTCCCTCAGCAGGGCATCGTTCTGCGCCTCGCCGTGGTAGCCGGGCACCAGCGGCACACCAGCATTAAACATGCGCGCCTTGGCCGATGCCTTGTCGCCCATGGCGGCGATGGCGCTGGCCGGCGGGCCGACGAACACGATGCCGGCGTCCTCGCAGGCGGCGACGAACTCGGCGTTTTCGGAGAGAAACCCGTAACCCGGATGAATGGCGTCGGCGCCGCTACGCCGGGCGGCCTGGATGACCTTGTCGATATCGAGATAGCTCTCCCGCGCGGGCGCCGGGCCGAGACGCACGGCCTCGTCGGCCTCGCGCACGTGGAGTGCGTTGGCGTCGGCATCGGAATAGACGGCGATGGTGCGAAGTCCCAGGCGGCGGGCGGAGCGCATCACGCGGCAGGCGATCTCGCCGCGATTGGCGATCAGCACCGAACGTAGCGGGCGAGGTGCGTTGGTCAGGCTCATGAGCGCGGTTCCTTATCCGTATTGCCGTCTTTATTCCCGTTGGTGCCACCCGCGCTTTGCCAGGCCGGCGGGCGCTTGTCGAAGAAGGCGGCCAGACCTTCCTGCCCTTCGCGGCTGACCCGCAGCTCGCTGATGGTGCGGCAGGTGCTCTCGCGGGTGGCGTCGCTGTCGGGCTCGCGGGCCACCTCGGCGAGCAGGGCCTTGGTGGTGCGCTGGGCCTGGGGCGAGGCGGCGAGCAGTTGGTCGATCATCTGGTCGATGCGGCCATCCAGTGCGTCGGGATTCGCGTCGGCACCGACGACCTCGTGAACCAGCCCCAACGCCTGCGCGGTGGCGGCGTCGATCACCTCGGCGGTCAGCGCGTAGCGGCGCATCTGGCGGGGGCCGATGGCGCGTTGCACGTAGGGGCTGATCACTGCCGGCGAGAGGCCGATACGCACTTCGGAGAGGCAGAACTTGGCCCTGTCGGCGGCGATCACCACATCGCAGCAGGCGGCGAGCCCCACCGCGCCGCCGTAAGCCGCACCCTGCACGCGGCACAGGGTCGGGCAGGGCAGCTCGTCCAGCTGCTGCATCAGTCGCGCCAACTCGCGGGAATCGGCCAGATTGTCGTCGAAGCCGTAGTCGACCATGCGCTTCATCCAGTGCAGGTCGGCGCCGGCGGAGAAGTGCTTGCCGTTTGAAGCCAGCACCACCAGCCGCACCTCGCCGCGTTCCGCCAGCACGTGCAGCTTTGCCAGATGGGCGTTGAGCTCGCCGATCAACGCATCGTCGAAAGCGTTGTGGACCTCTGGCCGATCCAGAGTCAGCCGCGCGACGCCGCGGGCGTCGATGGTCAAACGAGTGAAGCTATCGGATATGGCTGCCATGGCGGCCTCTCATGATCATGTTGGCTTCGAGCTTCGAGCTTCGAGCTTCTCGTGGCTCGCTGCCCGTCGCTCGTGGCTGGGCGCGAAGCGCCTACATCCGGAACACGCCGAAGCGCGTCTCTTCGATCTCCGCATTCATCGCGGCTGACAGCGCCAGGCCGATCACGTCGCGGGTCTGCAGCGGATCGATCACGCCGTCGTCCCACAGCCGTGCGCTGGCGTAATAGGGGTGGCCCTGGCGTTCGTACTGTTCGCGAATCGGCGCCTTGAACGCGGCTTCCTCGTCTTCCGGCCAGTCGCTACCGTCCCGTTCGAGCTGCTCGCGCTTGACCTGGGCCAGCACGTTGGCGGCCTGCTCGCCGCCCATCACCGAGATGCGCGCGTTGGGCCACATGAACAAGAGATTCGGGTCATAGGCGCGGCCGCACATGCCGTAGTTGCCGGCACCGAAGCTGCCACCGATCAGCACGGTGAACTTGGGCACTTCCGCGCAGGCCACGGCGGTGACCAGCTTGGCGCCGTGCTTGGCGATGCCTTCCTGCTCGTACTTGGAGCCGACCATGAAGCCGGTGATGTTCTGCAGAAAGATCAGCGGAATCTGGCGCTGGGCGCAGAGCTCGATGAAGTGCGCGCCTTTCTCGGCGGATTCCGAGAACAGCACGCCATTGTTAGCGACGATGCCTACCGGATGGCCGCACCAGTGGGCGAAGCCGGTGACCAGGGTGTCGCCGTAGTAGCGCTTGAATTCGTCGAAATCGGAATCGTCCACCAGCCGTGCGATCACCTCGCGCACGTCGTACGGCTTGCGCAGGTCGGTACCGACGATGCCGTAGAGCTCCGAGGGATCGAGCCGCGGCGGGCGAGGCTCGCGCATCGCCAACCGGCCGCGCTTGTGCCAGTTGAGCCGGGAGACAGCGCGGCGGGCGAGCTGCAGCGCGTGGGCGTCGTTCTCGGCATAGTGGTCGACCACGCCGCTGATCTTGGCGTGAACGTCGGCGCCGCCCAGATCCTCGGCGCTGATGGTCTCGCCGGTGGCGGCCTTCACCAGCGGCGGCCCGCCGAGAAAGATGGTGCCCTGGCCGCGCACGATGATCGATTCGTCCGCCATCGCCGGCACGTAGGCGCCACCGGCGGTGCAGGAGCCCATCACTACCGCGATCTGCGGGATGCCTGCGGCGGAAAGCGTGGCCTGGTTGTAGAAGATGCGGCCGAAGTCGTCGTGATCGGGGAAGACCTCGTCCTGCTCGGGCAGGTAGGCGCCGCCGGAGTCGACCAGGTAGACGCAGGGCAGCCGATGCTTGCGCGCGATCTCCTGGGCGCGCAGGTGCTTTTTCACCGTCAGCGGGAAGTAGGTGCCGCCTTTCACCGTGGCATCGTTGGCGACGATCACGCACTCCACGCCGCTGATGCGCCCGATCCCCGCCACCACGCCGGCGGCGGGCACGGGGGAGTCGTAGACCTCGTGCGCCGCCAGCGCGCCGATCTCCAGAAACGGCGCGCCCTCGTCGAGCAGATGGTCAATGCGGTCGCGCACGAACAGCTTGCCGCGAGATTCATGCCGCGCACGGGCCTTGTCGCCGCCGCCCTGGGCGATGGCGGCGGTCAGTTCGCGCAGCTTGTCGACTTCGCCCCGCAGCGCCGCCTCGTTGGCCTGGAAGGTGTCCGTGCGGGGGTTGATCTGTGTCGTTAGCACTGCCATGGAATATCCTCTGACGAGCTTCGAGCTTCGAGCTTCGAGCTTCGAGCTTCGAGCTTCGAGCTTCGAGCCGCTCGTGGCCCGGAACCCGTGGCTCGTGGCTGGGGTCAAGCCGATTCGTTGAAGAGCTCACGCCCAATCAACATCCGCCGAATCTCGCTGGTCCCGGCGCCGATCTCGTAGAGCTTGGCGTCGCGCAGCAATCGTCCGGTGGGGTATTCGTTGATATAGCCGTTACCGCCGAGCAGTTGGATCGCGTCCAGCGCCATCTGGGTGGCTTTTTCGGCGCAGTAGAGAATCACGCCGGCGGCGTCCTTGCGGCTGACCCGACCCCGGTCGCAGGCGCCGGCCACCGCGTAGAGATAGGCACGACAGGCGTTGAGGGTGGTGTACATGTCGGCGAGCCTGCCCTGTACCAGCTGGAACTCGCCGATCGACTGGCCGAACTGCTTGCGCTCGTGAACGTAAGGCACCACCACGTCCAGGCACGCCTGCATGATGCCCACCGGGCCGGCGGCGAGCACGGTGCGCTCGTAATCGAGCCCGCTCATCAGCACGCGTACGCCGCGGTTCTCCTCGCCCAGCACGTTTTCCGCCGGCACTTCACAATCCCGGAACACCAGCTCGCAGGTGTTGGAGCCGCGCATGCCCAGCTTGTCGAGCTTCTGCGCGGTGGAAAAGCCGGCGAAATCTTTCTCGATCAGAAACGCGGTGATGCCCTTGGCGCCGGCGTCCGGGTCGGTCTTTGCATAGACCACCAGCACGTCGGCGTCGGGGCCGTTGGTGATCCACATCTTGTTGCCGTTGAGCACGTATCTGTCGCCGCGCTTGTCGGCGCGCAGGCTCATCGAGACCACGTCCGAGCCCGCGCCGGGCTCGGACATCGCCAGCGCGCCGACATGCTCGCCGCTGATCAGCTTGGGCAGGTATTTGGATTTCTGCTCCGCGCTGCCGTTGAGCTTGATTTGATTGACGCAGAGATTGGCGTGGGCGCCGTAGGAAAGCCCCACCGACGCGCTGGCCCGCGAGATCTCTTCCATGGCGATGCAGTGAGCGAGATAGCCCATGCCGCTGCCGCCGTCTTCCTCGCCGACGGTGATGCCGAGCAGGCCCATGTCGCCGAACTTCTGCCACAGATCGGCAGGAAAGGCGTTGTCGTGGTCGACCTGGGCCGCGCGCGGGGCGATCTCGTCGCGGGCAAAGGCGTTGACCTGCTCGCGCAGCATGTTGAGCGTGTCGTCGAGGCCGAAATCGAGCTCGGTATAGGGGGCGTACATGGTGGAATCCTCGCTGTCGGATACAGCTTCTACGTCTTGATACGTTGACGTTAACGTCAAATCGCGGGCGCGACCATAGCCCCTCGACCATGGTCTTAGGCGCTTGCGACCGCCTCCCGCGCCAGCAGCAAGATCTTGCCATCGGCCTGGGCGACCTCTTCCCCGCGCTGATTGCGACAGGTGCCTTTCAGAACGGCGATGCCACCGTGATGCTTGGGTTTGGGGATCAGCTCGTCGATACGCCAGCTCACCGTCAGGGTGTCGCCGGCGAAGACTGGAGCGACAAAGCGACAGTTGTGTTCGAGGTAGGCGACGGCGGTGGCGTAGAAGAACATGCCGATGGAGGCGGTCATGTAGGCCGAGGTCATCGGTCCATGCAGGATGCGCCGACCAAACCGGGTCTGTTTGGCGAATTCTTCGTCGCTGTGCAGCGGATTGAAGTCGCCGAACAGTCCGCAGGCCTGGCTGATATGAGTCTCGGTAATGGTCAGGGTCTGGCCGAAGGATGTTTCCAGGTCCAGTTCGTCGAACGCTTTACCGACAAAATTCATCGGGTGTCTCCTATTTGAAGAGCCTGTGAAGAACGTGAAAAAGAGGGTCTGCGATCGCGACGGTCATCCGTCGTCGCTCGGATTCAATGCCTTGAGTGCCCTGCGCACGACCTTGCCGGTGGCCGTCATGGGGAATTCATCGACGAACATGACGTCTCGCGGATATTCATGCGCGGCGAGGCGCGAACGCACATGCTGTTGCAGTTCTTCGATCAGCGCCTTCGAAGGTGCCCAGCCTTCGGCGAGAACGACGTAAGCCGCGACGATCTCGGTGCGTAGAGCGTCCGGCTTGCCCACGACCGCCGCCATGCGCACGGCCGGGTGGCGCAGCAGGCAGTTTTCGATCGGTGCCGGGCCGATGCGGTAGCCGGCGCTGGTGATGACGTCGTCGTCGCGCCCGATGAAGGTGAAATAGCCCTCGGCATCGCGACTGCCCATGTCGCCGGTCAACAGCCAGTCACCGGCGAACTTGGCCCGTGTCGCTTCCGGATTCTGCCAGTAGCCTAGAAACATCACCGGATCGGGAGCATGAACGGCGATATGGCCGATCTCCCCCTCGGACAGCGGGTTACCGTCGCTATCGACGATCGCCATTACATGGCCCGGCGCGGCCTTGCCGATGGCGCCGGGGCGATGCACATCGAGAGACGCACACGACGACAGCACCATGTTGCATTCGGTCTGGCCATAGAATTCGTTGATGGTGACGCCGAAAGTCTGGCGGCCCCACTCAAGCAAGGCTTCGCCCAGAGCCTCGCCACCGCTGGCGACACTCCTGACCGCAAGCCGCCAGTGGATATGCGGCGACTCGACCCGACGCATCAGCTTGAGCGCCGTGGGCGGCAGGAACAGGTTGCGGATCTGGTGGCGATCGATCAGCTCGAAGGCTTTTTCTGGCGAGAACTTGAGCATGCGATGCGCGACGATCGGTACCGCGTGATAGAGCGCCGGCAACAGTACGTCGAGCAGCCCGCCGATCCACGCCCAGTCGGCCGGCGTCCAGAATCGATCGCCGGGCTGTGGCAACAGATCGTGAGAGATCTCGACGCCGGGCAGGTGTCCCAGCAGCACTCGATGACCATGAACCGCGCCCTTGGGGCTGCCGGTGGTGCCTGAGGTATAGATGATCAGCGCGGGGTCGTCGGCACGACTATCGTAGGTCGTGAAGTCGCTGGAAGCTCGCGCCAGCTCGGCGTGGAAATCGAGCGCATCATGGATCGGGGCGCTCGCATCCGATCGCGAATCGATGGTGTAGATCGAGGTCAGCGTCGGCACCTGGTGACGAATCTCGTCCAGCGTTGCCAACCCTCGCTTGTCGCTGACGATGGCGCGCATTTCGCAGTCGGCGAGCCGATGCTGCAGCGCCTCTGGGCCGAACAGGCTGAACAGGGGGACCGAGATAGCGCCGAGCTTGAAGCACGCCAGGTGTGAAATCGCGGTTTCACGGCACTGGGGAAGCAGCACGCCTACCCGGTCGCCGGGTCGGACACCCTGCGTGGTCAGACTGTTGGCCAGTCGATTGGCGTCCTGCTGCAGCTCGCGAAAGGTGATATCGCGATGGCTGCCATCCTCCCGTACCTCGATCATCGCCACTCGCTGGGGGTCGTCTGCCCAGCGATCGCAGCAGACGGTCGCGATATTGAAGCGCTCCGGCACGTCCCAGTCGAAGTCGGCGTAGAGACGGTCGTAATCGTGGCCCGATGGCAGCATTGCGGTTTCTCTGGATGGCGTCATCGAATTAGAAACTCCCGAACAGCGTGCCCAGCGTGATCACGGCGACCAGCGTGATCATCGGCACTACGATAGTGACCATGGCAATGTTGGGATACGCCTGACGATGGGTCAGACCGCAGATCGCCAGCAGCGTGATGACCGCGCCGGAGTGGGGCAACGTATCCATGCCGCCAGCGGCAATGGTGGCGACCCGATGCAACAGCTCGGGGTCGAGGCCGACGGCATTGGCCATGCGCAGATAGTCGTCGCCGAGCACGCTGAGCGCGATGCTCATGCCGCCGGAGGAGGAACCGGTAATGGCGGCCAGCACGTTCATCGAGACCGCCTCGGAGATCAGCGGGTTGCCGGGGGCGAGGCTGAGCACGGCATCGCGGATGACGACGAAGCCGGCCAGGCTGGCAATGACCGCGCCGTAGCCCACTTCGGAGGCGGTGTTGAACACCGGCAGCATCGAGCCGAAACAGCCCTTGTTGATGGTCTCCTTGAGGTCTTCCCAATGTCGCCAGCGGGTCGCGATCAGCCAGGTGCAGGAGATCAGCAGGGCGATGATGATCGCCCACAGCCCGAGCATCGAGCTGGGGTTGAGACTGCCGAAGCGCTCTTCCGGTAGCTGCGAGAAGTCGATGCTCGGCAGTATCCAGTAAGTCAGCAGGCCATTGAGGAGAATCACCATCACCAGCGGGGTGAAGGCGGCGATGGTGCCGATCTCGGGCACCTCGGCAATATCGATCTTCTCGTTGGGATGATGACCATAGTCCTCGCCCTTGCGCATGGCCTTGCTGGCACGGGACTGCAGCCACCAGGTGCCCAGCCCCAGCATCAGGCAGCCAGCGACGATGCCGAGCCCCGGCGCGGCGAAGCTGGTGGTCTGGAAAAACGGAATCGGAATCGCGTTCTGGATCGCCGGCGTCCCCGGCAGCGCGGTCATGGTGAAGGTGAACGAACCCAGCGCGATGGCGCCGGGAATCAGCCGCTTGGGCGTGCCAGTCTCGCGGAACAGCGCCGCACCGATGGGAAAGACCGCAAACGCCACCACGAACAGCGACACGCCGCCGTAGGTGAGAATGGCGCAGGCCAGCACCACCGTGAGCACCACGTGGCGAGTACCGAGACGGCGGATGATCCAGCGTGCGATGGCATGGGCCGCACCGGAATCTGCCATCAACTGGCCGAACAGCGCGCCGAGGATGAACAGCGGGAAGAATTTGATCAGATAGCCCCCGAGGGCGCTCATGAAGGTGCCGGTGTAGATCGGCAGCAGCAGCCCGGCCTCCCCCGAGAGCAGCACCGCCAATGACGCCATCAGCGGGGCCAGCAGCAGTACGGTAATACCTCGATAGGCGAAAACGATCAGCAGGATCAGCGATAGAACGATAGCCAGCGTACTCATGAATCCTTGGCCTCAGTCGGAGTCCGAGTGCCATCGGGCGGCACCGGGAGCATTGTTGTTGTGAGCGGGTTTTTCAGTGAATAGCCAAATGGGCCGTCATGCGAATGTCGCAGCAGAGCCCGAGATGACGATAGGTATTGATTGACGTTGACGTCAACGTGTTAATAGAGAACCTAGCCTAAAGAGGGAGGCCGCCAGCCTCCCCACCACTTGATTGCAGGAGGCCCCTGTCATGCCGATCTGGAAACGCGAGTCATCGCTGGAAGCACTCGAGGCCGAGTGTCGGGAAACGCTGGTCAGCCACGTCGGTATCGAATTCACCGAGCTGGGCGAGGATTGCCTGCGTGGCCGCATGCCGGTGGATGACCGAACCCGCCAACCGTACGGGCTGCTCCACGGCGGCGGCTCGGTGGTGCTGGCGGAAACGCTGGGCAGCATCGCCGCCAATCTGTGTCTCGCCGATCCGAACAGGATGGCAGTCGGGCTCGATATCAATGCCAACCACGTCCGCGCGATGCGCGAAGGCTGGGTCGAAGGCTGCGCCCGGCCACTGCATATCGGTGCCACGACGCAGCTGTGGGAGATCCGCATCGAGGACGAACGCGGCCGGCTGGTATGCATGTCGCGGTTGACCATGGCGGTGGTCAATCGGGGGTGATCACTCCAACCCCAGCTCCTGGCTGGTGGACTGCCGCATGCGGAATTTCTGGATCTTGCCACTGACGGTCATGGGGAATTCATCCACGAAGCGCACATAGCGCGGGATCTTGTGATGATCGATGCGATTGCGGCAGTAATCGCGGATGGCTTCCTCGTCGAGCTCCACGCCTTCCACCAGCCGGATCCAGACCGCTACCGCTTCGCCGTACTTCGGGTCCGGCACGCCGAAGACCTGGGCATCGGAAATCGCCGGGTGGGTGTAGAGAAACTCCTCGATCTCGCTCGGATAGAGGTTCTCGCCGCCGCGAATGATCATGTCCTTGATGCGCCCGGTGATCGCCACGAAGCCGTCGTCGTCCATCATCGCCAGGTCGCCGCTGTGCATCCAGCGCTGCGGGTCGATCGCCTGATGCGTGGCGTCGTCGTCGTTCCAGTAGCCGAGCATGACGCTGTAGCCGCGGGTGCAGAGTTCGCCGCTGACCCCGCGCGGCACGATCCGGCCGCTGGCGGGGTCGACGATCTTCACTTCCAGGTGCGGATGGATGGTGCCGACGGTGGAAACCCGCTTGGCCAGCGGGGCGTCGGTGCGGGTCTGCAGGCTGACCGGGCTGGTCTCGGTCATGCCGTAGCAGATGGTGACGTCTTTCATGTGCATGCGCTCGATCACCCGCTTCATCACTTCGATGGGGCAGTTGGAACCGGCCATGATGCCGGTGCGCAGGCTGGAAAGATCGAACTCGGCGAAGCGCGAATGCTCCAGCTCGGCGATGAACATCGTCGGCACGCCATAGAGCGCCTGGGCCCGTTCGGCTTCCACGGCGCGCAGCGTGGCCTCGGGATCGAAACCATCGTTGGGATAGATCGCGGTAGCGCGATGGGAAAGACACGCCAGGTTGCCCATCACCATGCCGAAGCAGTGATACAGCGGAACCGGAATCACCACGCGCTCGCCCGGTTGCAGGTTCATCCCGCCGCCGACGAAGTAGCCGTTGTTGAGAATGTTGTGATGGGTCAGCGTCACGCCCTTGGGCGCGCCGGTGGTGCCGGAGGTGTACTGGATATTGATCGGGTCGTCGAACTGCAGCGCCGCCTGACGTTCGGCGAGGCGTTCGACCGGCGTGCTGGCGGCGAGGGTGTGCAGCTCGGGCCAGCACCACATGCCGGGCGTGGCGAATGTCTCGTCGAGGCAGATCACATGCTTCAGCCGGGGCAGGGCTGCGCATGCCTGCAGCCGATCTCCAGCGCTTGGCGGATCGCGCAGTTCCGGCGCGATTTCACAGAGGATGTCGACGTAATGCGACTTGATTGTGCCGCTGACCCGATACGCGCCTTGCAACACCAGGGTGGAAAGGCCGGATTGGGTCAGCGCGTGTTTGAGCTCGTGGGCGCGATAGCTGGGGTTGAGATTGACCAGGATCGCACCGAGCTTGGCCGCGGCAAGCTGGGTGATGGCCCACTCGGCGCAATTGAGCGACCAGATGCCGACCCGGTCGCCGCGCTCGACGCCCAGCGCCATCAGCCCCCGGGCGATGCGGTCGGCCTCTGCACGCAATTCGGCATAGGTATAGCGCAGGTTCTGATGGCAACTGACCAGCGCTTCGCGCTCGGGGCATTCGCTGGCGGCGGCGTCCAGACAGTCGCCGATGGTCATGCCGATCAGGGGCAGATCGCTGGTACCGCTGACATAACTGGCACGGGGTCCGTGCGCAGGGGCATCGCTTGCAGACATGCTGGCTTCTCCGGTAGGGGCGCCGCCATTCGGGGCGTGCTGCCGAGTGGGTCGTTTCGAGTGATGGCTTCAAAGGGATGGCTTCAAGTCAGCCGTTCGATGCCGATGGCCGTGGCCTCGCCACCGCCGATGCAGATCGCCGCCACGCCCCGCGCCATGCCGTGATGCGCCAGCGCGTTGAGCAGCGTGACCACGATCCGCGCGCCAGAGGCGCCGATGGGATGGCCCAATGCGCAGGCGCCGCCGTGAACGTTGACCCGTGCGTGATCGAGGCCGAGTTCACGCATCGCTGCCATTGCCACCACCGCGAAGGCTTCGTTGATCTCGTAGAGATCGACGTTCTCCCGCGACCAGCCGAGCCGTTCGTGTAGCTTGCGGATGGCGTGGATCGGTGCGACCGGGAAGTCGCCGGGGCGCATGGCATGGCTGACATGGCCGTGGAGCCGGGCCAGCGGCGTCAGCCCCAGCCGCTCGGCCTCGCGCTGGCGCATCAGTACCAGCGCCGCGGCGCCGTCGGAGATCGAGCTGGCATTGGCGGCGGTCACCGTGCCGCCGTCGCGGAAGGCCGGTTTCAATTGCGCGATGCGGTCGATATTGGCCTTGTACGGCGCCTCGTCGTGCTCGACGCGATCCGTACCTCGCCCGGCCGGCGCCTCCAGCGCCACGATCTCGCTGGTGAACACGCCGGATTCGATCGCCCGTCTGGCCCGGGTCAGCGAGGCGATGGCGTAGTCGTCCTGGGCTTCGCGGGTGAAGCCGAACGCTTCGGCGCATTCTTCGGCGTAGGTGCCCATCAGCCGGCCCGGCTCGTAGGCGTCCTCGAGCCCATCGAGAAACATGTGATCGAGCACCTGGGCATGCCCCATGCGCAGCCCGGCACGGGCCTTGGGCAGCAGGTAGGGGGCGTTGCTCATGCTCTCCATGCCACCGGCGATGGCATGTTCGGCGCTACCCAGGCGCAGCGCATCGAATGCCTGCATGATCGCCTTCATGCCGGAGCCGCACATCTTGTTGACGGTGGTGCAGGGCGTCGACTCGGCGAGCCCTGCGCCGAGTGCCGCCTGGCGGGCCGGCGCCTGGCCGAGGCCCGCCGGCAGCACGCAGCCCATGAGCACTTCATTGATGACTAGCTCGTCGACGGCGTCCGCCGCCAGCCCGGACTGTTCGAGGGCGCCACGGATCGCTGCCGCGCCCAACTGCGGACAGCTCAAGCCGCCGAGCGCGCCCTGGAAGGCGCCCATCGGCGTGCGTTTGGCGCCGACGATCACGATCGGGTCTTCGTATTTCATGGTCGACTCTCCGGTGTTGCCTGCATGGTCACTCATCGATGCTTCCTGGCGTCATATGATCGAACGCAGCCACTTTTCTACTGAGCGGACATGCGAATGCCGCCGTCGAGCCTGATTACCTCTCCGTTGAGGTAGCGATTTTCGAGAATCTGGCGCACCAGCGCGGCATATTCCTCGGCGTGGCCCATGCGCCTGGGGAACGGCACCTTGGCGTTGAGGCCGTCGCGGACCTCGGCGGGCATGCCCTGCATCATCGCGGTGTCGAAGATGCCGGGGGCGATTGCCATGACGCGGATGCCGGACGAGGCCAGCTCGCGGGCGGCGGGCAGCGTCATCCCGACCACGCCGGCCTTGGAGGCCGCATAGGCGGCCTGGCCGATCTGGCCCTCGAACGCGGCCACCGAGGCGGTATTGATCACCACGCCGCGCTCACCGTCGTCCTCTCTTGGCAGGGTGTCGCCTTCGGCGAGGTTTTTCTGCATCGCCGCTACCGCCAGTCGCAGCATGTTGAAGGTGCCGATCAGGTTGATGTCGATCGTGCGGCGGAAGCTGTCGAGGCCATGCACGCCGCGCTTGCCGTGGATCTTCTCCGCCGGCGCGATACCGGCGCAGTTGATCAAACCGTGCAGCGCACCGAAGCGTTCGAGCGTCTCGGCCAGCGCGCGCTCGCCATCGGCTTCCTGCGTCACGTCGGCCTGAATGGCCAGCGCCGTGTCGCCGAGGGTGCGGGCATGATGGCGGGCGGTATCGAGGTCTCGGTCGACCAGCGCGACGTTGGCGCCGGCATCGACGAGCATCCGCGCCGTGGCGGCGCCCAGCCCGGAGCCGCCGCCGGTGACGATGAAGGTGCGTTCAGCCAGTTGCATGAGCCGGTTCCTCCTCGGCTGGCCGATCGACGAGATCGCGCAGGGGATGACGATCGCGATCCCACGGGGAAATGAAGCAGGCCGCGATATCGGTTTCCGGCACCTCGCCGTGGCGATGGCGCCAGGCCGGGGTCTTGTCCTTGTCGATCAGCAGCGCGCGCACCCCTTCGGCGAGATCGCCACGGGCGGCGCAGGCCAGCGAAAGGCCGAGCTCTTCGCGCAGCACCTCGGAAAGCGACAGCCGTCGGCAGCGAGACAACTGACGCAGGATCAGCCGGGCCGAAAGCGGCGACCCGGCGGCCAGATTCTTCGCCGCGCGAGCGATCCACGGGTCGCCGTCGCTGGCGGCGGCGATGACCCGGCGAATCAGCGTCGCGTCGTCATCGGCATCGGTGAGTGCGGCAATGGCATCCAGGCGCGGTGCCACCTCGCCGTCCGGGGCGAGCGCGCGGCTGGCGCCGGCGTGTTCGCGCAGCACCTGGCCTACGGCGCTAGCGGGCTCGCGCCAGTCGGCCCGGAGCAGACCGTCGATCACCGCCTCGCGCCGCGACTCGTCGATCAAACGGTCGGCCAGGCCGACGAACAGTGCGTCGCTGGCGTTGAGTCGCGCGCCGGTCAGCCCCAGGAACAGGCCGCTGCGCCCCGGCATGCGATTCAGAAACCAGCTGGCGCCGACGTCGGGGTAGAGGCCGATGGTGATTTCCGGCATCGCCAGCTGAGCGCGCGGCGTGACCACGCGATGGGAGGCGCCGGCCATCAACCCGATACCACCGCCCATGACGATACCGTCACCCCAGGCGATGACGGGTTTGGGGTAGCCGTGGATGGCGTGATCGAGCCGGTATTCATGGCTGAAGTAGCGGGCCACGAAACTCTCGTCGTTGCGGTGCGCGACGGCCTCGGGATCGGCGTTCGTCCTGCCTTCGACGATGGCGCGATACAGCGCGACCACATCGCCGCCGGCGCAGAAGGCCTTGTCGCCGGCACCTTCCAGCCACACCGCCACGATGGCCTCGTCCGCCGCCCAGGCATCGAGTCGTGCCTGCAGGGCATCGATCATCCCGAGCGAGAGCGCATTCAGGCTCTTCGGCGCGTCGAGCGTGATGACACCGATCCGGTACCCGTCGGCGGTGGATAGCGTATCGAACCGGACCTGATCGCTCATGAGTCTTCCCCGCGCTGTGTCGAGTCAGGATCGCAGCGCCAGCGCGGCTCGCGCTTGTCGAGGAAGGCGCCGATACCCTCGGTGGGCGAGTCGGTGTCGAACAGTTCCAGAAACAGCTCGCGCTCCATCCGATAACCGCTGGGCAGATCCTGATGGCGGGCGTTCATGATCAGACGCTTGCAGCGGGTCAACGCCTCCGGGCTCTGCCGGGTGCTGCGCTCGGCCAGTTCGAGCGCGGTGTCCAGCGCCGCGCCGGTATCGACGACCTCTTCGACCAGGCCGATCGTCAGTGCACGCGCGGCGTCGATGCGCTCGCCGCACAAAATCATGCGCTTGGCCCAGCCTTCGCCGACTAGCCAGGGCAGATGCTGGGTGCCGCCGGCGCAGGGCAGCAGGCCGACCTTGGCTTCGGGCAGCGCCAGCTGCGCCTGACGCTCGGCGATACGGATGTCGCAGGCCAGCGCGCACTCGAGCCCGCCGCCCATGGCGTAGCCGTTGATCGCGGCGATACTGACGCCGCGATAGGCGCCCAGCGTCTCGAACGCCTGGCCGAAGCGCGTCGCCATTTCCAGCGCGGCGGGTTTGCCGCCGTCGATGAAGCGCTTGAGATCGGCGCCGGCGGAGAAGAACTTCTCGCCCGCACCGACGATCACCAGTGCCTGGTTCCCGGCATCGGCATTGAGCGTCTCGATGTGACGCTCCAGCGCCGCCAGCGATGCCTCATGCCAGGTGTTGGCCGGCGGATTGTCGATGGTGATCAGCGCCACGGCACCGCGCCGCTCCAGGCGCAGACCGGTATGCTCGTCATCGTGCGAAGATTCGTGATCGATCGTCATGACAGATTCTCCAGATCTTCCTTGGCGAGCAGCCGGCGCGCCACCACCAGGCGCATGATCTCGTTGGTGCCTTCGAGAATCTGATGGACCCGGCAGTCGCGAACATGGCGCTCCAGCGGATAGTCGCGCAGATAGCCGTAGCCGCCATGCAGCTGCAGCGCGTCGTTGCAGATCGTGAAACCCTCGTCGGTGGCGAAGCGCTTGGCCATGGCGCAGTAGAGCGTGGCGTCGGGATCGTTGCGGTCCAGCTTGCTCGCCGCCAGCCGCACCATCTGGCGCGCCGCGACGAGCTGCGTGGCCATGTCGGCGAGCTTGAACTGCAGTGCCTGGAAACTGGCCAGCGGCTTGCCGAACTGTTCCCGCGTCTCGAGATAGCGATGTGCGGTTTCCAGCGCGGCCTGGGCCGTGCCCACGGAGCAGGTGGCGATATTGATGCGCCCGCCGTCCAGCGCTTGCATGGCGATCCGGAAGCCTTCGCCTTCTTTCCCCAGGCGATGGTCTGCCGGCACGCGCACGCCGTCGAAGCTGACGGCTCGGGTCGGTTGGCTGCGCCAGCCCATCTTCTCCTCGTGCTTGCCGTACTCGATGCCGGGGCTGTCCGCCGGTACCGCGAAGGCGGAGATCCCGTCGGCGCCGCTGTCCGGCTCGCCGGTGCGTGCCATTACCACCAGCAGCTGGGTGCTGCCGGCGCCGGAGATGAACATCTTGCTGCCATCGATGACGTAACTGGCGTGATCGCCGTCGCCTTCGCGGCGAGCCCGGGTTCGCAGCGAGGCCGCATCCGAGCCGGCGCCGGGTTCGGTCAGGCAGTAGGAGCCGAGCTTCTCGCCGGCGATCATGGCCGGCAGCCAGGCCTCGCGCACGGCATCCGTGGCGTAGCGGGACAGAATCCCGTTGACCATGTTGTGGATGGTCAGGAAGGCGGTGGTGGCGGTACAACCTCTGGCCAGTTCCTCGATGATCAGGGTGGCATCGAGCCGGCTCAGGCCCAGGCCACCATGAGCCTCGGGGATGCAGAGCCCGCAGAAGCCCATGTCACCGGCGCGGCGTAACGTTTCCACGGGAAAGACGTCGTTGGCGTCCCAGTCGGCGGCGTTGGGCGCCAATTCTTGCCGGGAAAACCGGCGCGCCGCCTCTCGATAGGCCTGCTGGTCGTTGTCGAGTTCGAAATTCATGACGAAGGGGTTTCCATCGCTGAAAGCGCTTTGACATGCCGCGCCTTGTGGGCCTGCGGCACGCACCGTCGTTCAGTTCTAGCGATGGCGTCGTCGCCACCACAATTGGACCTAGTGCTGAAAGACCAAGGTCGGATGGCAGCGAGTTGACATTAACGTCAAGGTCATGCGTTGAAAGCCGCTCATAAGGCGTTCCGAATTCTCGGCCCAGGAAGCGTCACATGAAGACGACCCGATCCACGGCAAAACCCGTCCACAAGCCGGTTTTTGCCAATGGCGACGACATCCAGATCCCTGTCTTTACCCTGCTCAAGCCCGATGGCACCGTCTACGCGGATGCCGGGTCGACCTCTCTCGACGAAACCACCGCGCGGCGCATCTATCGCGCCATGCTTTATACCCGGGTGCTCGACGAGCGCATGATGGCGGCTCAGCGTCAGGGGCGGCTGAGCTTCTACATGCAGTGCACCGGCGAGGAGGCGGCGGTGATCGGCAGCACGGCGGCGCTGGACGACGCCGACATGATCATGGCCCAGTACCGCGAGCAGGGGGCGCTGGCCTATCGCGGCTTCACCACCGACGAGTTCATGAACCAGCTGTTCGGCAACGAGCGCGACACCGCCCACGGCCGCCAGATGCCGATCCACTACGGCTCGCGGGATCTTCACTATCTGACGATCTCCTCGCCGCTGGCGACCCAGATTCCCCAGGCCACCGGTTACGCCTACGGCCAGAAGCTGGCCGGCAAGGGCCACTGCACGCTGACGATCTTCGGCGAAGGCGCGGCCTCGGAAGGAGACTTCCACGCCGCGCTCAACATGGCATCGGTACACAAGGTGCCGGTGATCTTCCTGTGCCGGAACAACGGCTACGCCATCTCCACGCCGGTCACCGAGCAGTTCGCCGGCGACGGCGTTGCGGCCCGCGCCTTCGGCTATCGCATGCAGTCGATCCGCGTCGATGGCAACGACATCCTGGCGGTGTACGAGGCGACCCGCGAGGCGCGACGGCTGGCGGTGGAGGAGAACGAGCCGGTGCTGATCGAGGCGATGACCTATCGCCTGGCCGCCCATTCCTCCTCCGACGATCCGTCCGGCTACCGCAGCAAGAAGGAAGAGGAGGCGTGGCACAAGAAAGACCCGCTGCGTCGGATGCAGCGCTGGCTGCTCGATCGCGGCTGGTGGAACGAAGACGAAGAACGCGAACTGACCGAGTCGCTGCGTCGCGAAGTGCTGGAAACCATGAAACAGGCGGAAAAACGTCGCCCGCCGGCACTCGAGACGCTGGTCAGCGATGTCTATGCCGAGACACCCCCGCTGCTGCGCGAGCAGCTCGAAACGCTGGAAGCGCATATTCGGCGTCATCCCGAGGCCTATCCCAGAAGCGCGCCGTGGCTTAATGGCAGCACCGAGACGGAGGGCCAGCCATGAGCCGGATGAATCTGCTCCAGGCCGTCAACAACGCGCTGGATACCGCCATGGCAGTCGACGAGCGCGTGCTCTGCTTCGGCGAGGATGTCGGCGTTTTCGGTGGCGTGTTCCGCGCCACCAGCCATCTGCAGGAAAAGTACGGCCGCGAGCGCTGCTTCAATACGCCGCTGGTGGAGCAGGGCATCGTCGGCTTCGCCAACGGCCTGGCGGCCCAGGGTTCGGTGCCGGTGGCCGAGATCCAGTTCGCCGACTATATCTTTCCCGCTTTCGATCAGCTGGTGAACGAGACCGCCAAGTTCCGCTATCGCTCCGGCAGCCTGTTCGATGTCGGTGGCCTGACCGTGCGGGCGCCCTACGGCGGCGGGATCGCCGGCGGCCATTATCACTCCCAGTCGCCGGAGGCGTATTTCGCCCACACGCCGGGGCTGACGGTGGTGGTGCCGCGCAATCCGCACCAGGCCAAGGGATTGCTGCTGGCCTCGATCCGCTCGCCGGATCCGGTGATCTTCTTCGAACCCAAGCGGCTCTATCGCGCCTCGGTAGGCGAGGTGCCGGACGACGACTACGAGTTGCCGCTGCGTCAGGCGGAAGTCGTCAAGGAGGGCAGCGACATCACGCTGCTGGCCTGGGGCGCGCAGATGGAAGTGATCGAACAGGCCGCCGAAATGGCCGAGGAGGCAGGCGTCTCCTGCGAGCTGATCGACCTGCGAACCATCGTGCCGTGGGATATCGAGACGGTGGCGGCGTCGGTATTCAAGACCGGGCGCCTGATCGTCAGCCACGAGGCGCCGCTGACCGGGGGATTTGCCGCCGAGATCGCCGCTACCATTCAGCAACGCTGCTTTCTCTATCTGGAGTCGCCGATCGAGCGCGTCACCGGGTTGGATACCCCGTTCCCGCTGACGCTCGAGAAGGAGTACATGCCGGGGCCGCTGAAGGTGCTCGATGCCATCCACCGCACGATGGACTTCTGAGGAGCGATGATGAGCGATTTCCTGCTGCCCGATATCGGCGAGGGCATCGTCGAGTGCGAAGTGGTGAAGTGGCTGGTCAGCGAGGGCGATATCATCGCCGAGGATCAGCCCGTCGCCGAGGTGACCACCGACAAGGCGCTGGTGGAGATCCCCGCCCCCGAGGCCGGGCGCGTCACGCGGCTCTACGTTCGCGAAGGCGAAACGGCCCGGGTTCACGCGCCGTTGTTCGCCATCGAGAGCGTCGACGAGAGCGCCCGGTCCGATTCCGGCACTCGATCCCACCATGACTCCCGATCTGACGCTGGCGCTCGATCCAACCATGACTCCCGATCCGACCACGACGCTCGGCCACCCGAGCCGATCGCCGCCACGCCCGAAGACGAAGCGCCGCAGCCGCCCGCACCGAATGCGGACAAGCCAGAACCGGTGGCGTCGAAGGATTTCATTCTGCCCGATCTGGGCGAAGGGATCGTCGAGTGCGAGGTGGTGGCCTGGCGTGTCGAGGAGGGCGACGAGATCGCCGAGGATCAGCCGGTGGTCGAGGTCAGCACCGACAAGGCGGTGATGGAGATCACCGCGCCGGAAGCGGGCCGGCTGGTGCTCCGGTATTGCCAGCTCGACGAGGTCGCCAGAGTCCACGCGCCGCTGTTCGCGTACGTGCCTCGGGCCGTCGACGGCGACGCGGGGCATGATTCGGCCGATGCCGGTGCGGCAGCGGAGAGCAGGGCCGGCATCGGCCAGCGACGCATCCCCGCCAGCCCGGCGGTACGTCGTCGGGTGCGCGAGCTTGGCGTGCGTCTCGAGGAGATTCCCGGCAGCGGCAAGGATGGCCGGGTGCTCAAGGAGGACGTGCTGGCATTTCAGCAGCAACAGGAAATGCGCCAGGAACAGCACCGTGCGAAGCCGCAGGATTCACAGCCGGAAGCCGCAACGCCGGGACGTGGAACGCCAGTGTCGGACGCTGCCTCCGACGAGCGGACCGAGCCGCTGCGCGGTGTGCGTGCGGTGATGGCGCGGCGAATGAGCGAAGCGGCGTCCACGATTCCGCATTTTGCTTACGGCGACGAGTTCGACGTTACCGAGCTGCTGGCGCTGCGGGACCGTCTCAAGGGCGATTTCGAGGCGCGCGGCGAACGGCTGACGCTGATGCCGCTGCTGATGAAGGCGCTGGCCCTGGTGGTGGCGGAATTTCCGCTGCTCAACTGCCGGCTCAATACGGCAGCCGATACCATTCACTATCAGACCCCGTGCCATATCGGCATGGCGGTGGACAGCGCCAGCGGCCTGCTGGTGCCCAACGTCAAGCACGTCGAGCGGCTGAGCCTGCGCGAAGTGGCGAGCGAGGTGGAACGTCTGACCCGTGCGGCCCGCGACGGGCGGGTCGAACCCGGCGATCTCAAGGGCGGCACCATCAGCATCTCCAACATCGGCGTGCTCGGCGGCACCTACGCCATGCCGATCATCAACGCGCCGGAGGTGGCGATCGTCGCGCTCGGCCGGGTTCAGCGGTTGCCGCGCTTCGATGCCGACGGCAACGTAGTGGCGCGGTCGATCATGACCGTCACCTGGTCCGGCGATCATCGGGTGCTGGATGGCGGCACCATGGCGCGTTTCTGCAATCGCTGGAAGGGGTATCTGGAAGGTCCGGAGACGATGCTTGCCGACCTGCGCTAGCGACCCCTTTCATCGGACGATACAGCCAATGACTGAACCTAAGCCATGAGTGCCATAGACTATGGGGGCGGAATCGACGGAGCTGCAGCAGTTCTACATTCCCGAGGAGCAGTCGGTCTATCTGCTCAGCCAGAGCCAGGCGCGACAGCTGCGGGAGTGGATCGAGCGCTGTCGGCATCAGCTCGCCCAGGTCGGCTATCGGGAGGTCGAACTGATCGGCAAGGGCGCCTACGGCTTCGTCTTCGCGGGCATCGACGGCGCCGGCGCCAGCCACGTGTTCAAGTTCACGCGCCAGAACCTGCCGCAGTCGTTTCACGAGCGCCTCGAGGAGGAGGCGTTCATGCTCGAACAGGTGAATCACCCCCGCGTTCCCAGGCTCATCGCCTATCGCACCCTGCGCCATCAGGCGATGCTGGTGATGGCGCGCGCGCCGGGCATCAATCTGGAGGAGTTCTCGCTGCGCGAGGGACGGCTGGCGCCACGTCTGTTGATCAGGATCGCGGCACAGCTGGCGGACATCCTGCGCACGCTGCGCCGCGAGTCCGCCGAGGGGCGACTCGTGGTGCACGGGGATATCAAACCCTCGAATCTGATGTTCGATGCGCGGACCGAGCAGATCGCGCTGATCGACTGGGGCTCCTCGGTCTTCGCCCAGCTCGATGCCGAAGGCCAGTTCCTGTCGCGTAACGTGATGGAGCTGATGTCCGCCGATCTCCAGCACACCAACGCCCGCATGGGCGATGTCTACTATATCGGCGACGAACAGTTGAACGGGGCGTTGTCGTCGCCACGTTTCGATGAGCAGGGCGCCGCCGCGACCCTCTATGCGCTGGCGACCGCGCAGTCCAGCCGCTTCGGCCACGGGACGATCCCGGCAACCTCGCTGGGCCTGCCGGTCGAGTTCGCCCGGATGCTGGATGCCATGCTCAGCGAAGACGCCGCGCTGCGCCGCCGGGCCGGGGACTACTTTCTCCAGCATATGCCGCGCATCGCCCGCACCATCATCCGTGAGCCACAGGCGGCGCCGGAAATCCCGCTGGTCCCGGTGTGGGTGCGCTCGCTGGAGCAGGAGATCGAGACGGTGGTCTACAGCTCGCGCAAGGCGTTTCTGCGCGAGGATGTCCTGCATGACACGTCACTGCGCGGGGGAGACCGCGACGACACCTTGAGCGCAATCAATGACGTCCAGTTCGATCGCTACTACAAGCATTTCATGCAGGGCATGGGCGATCTCGAAAAGGCCTTTCTGGTCGCGGTCGGGCGGCTGGGGAAGTATCCGGTGGTGGGCGGCCTGGCGGTGCGCTGGAGCGAGGCCGGCGTCGAATTCGATACCACGCTGAGTCTCAACGAACCGTCGCTGCGGACGGCCTTCGTCGCGGCGGTGAACAACATGGTCACCCTGGCCCGGGCGATTCGCCGTCGTGATGGCGTGTTCAAGGCGTGCCTGTTCAACGCCCGGCGCACCCTGCATGTCGATCGCGACGACGCTTCCCGACCGTTCGTGCCCGATCGCGGCTGCGCCATTCCCTACGAGGTCAGCCCGACGCCGGAGCTGGAGGATGCCAGCCGCGAGCACTCCTACTTCGAGGATGGCCCGGATCCCGAGGAGTTCCTGCGCCTGCCGCCGGTGATGATCGAGGCGCTGTCGCGCCTCAACGCCATCCACCACACCGGCATGATCATCTTCGAGGCGTTGTCGACGCACCTGAAGATCCACAGCTACTACCGCCTGCTCGATCCGGCACGGGAGGAGGAATTCCGCGACTGCCTGGAGACGCTGCTGGCGGCGGTGCCGCAGATCGACGGGCTCGGCGTGTCCGGCTACATGAAGATGCCCTACAAGAACACACGACATTTCGCGCATCGTTCACGGCCGGCCGATACCGGTGCGTGAGGTTTCCGAAGTCTCGTTCGTCTCAGTGGCTCATGCGTTATCGTTGCATTATGGGGACGATTTTTACCCTTTTGGTCGATTTCATGGGCCAAACGGGGATGAAACGGACCTGAATCGTTATAATCCGCGCCGACACGAGAACCCCCTCGCGTGACCGACGCCCGTCATGGAGCGCTGCGGGTTTCCGACAACAGCAATACTCGATGGTGAATTCATGGCCAAGCAATCCCATACCCATGCGCAGTGGTCCTCGCGAACGGCCTTCGTTCTGGCGGCGACCGGTTCTGCCGTGGGTCTCGGCAATATCTGGAAGTTTCCCTACATGGTGGGCGACAGCGGCGGCGCCGTGTTCGTGCTCGTCTACCTGGCGTGTATCGCGCTGATCGGCTTGCCGATCCTGGTGTCCGAATGGCTGCTGGGCCGGCGTGGGCAGTCCAACCCGATCAATACCATGCAGAAGCTCAGCCGCGATTCGAAGCTCTCGCCGGACTGGGTGCTGGTGGGTATCGCCGGGGTGCTGGGGTCGTTTCTGATCCTCTCGTTCTACAGCGTCGTCGGCGGCTGGTCGCTCAACTACACCTGGAGCACGCTGACCGGCGATCTGGGCCAGTCGAGCGGGGTCGATGTGGGCGACTACTTCACCACGCTGCTGGGCCAGCCGGGCACGCTGCTGTTCTGGCACACGATCTTCATGCTGCTGACGTTCGGCATCGTCGCCGGCGGCGTCAAGGGCGGCCTGGAGCGGGCGGCCAAGTGGCTGATGCCGCTGCTGATCGTGGCGCTGGTCCTGCTGATCGGCTTCGGCGCGACCACCGCCGGCTTCGGCGAGGCGGCCGCGTTCATGTTCTCGCCCGACTGGAGCAAGCTCAACGGCGGCGTCGTGCTCGCCGCGCTGGGGCATGCGTTCTTCACGCTGTCGCTGGGGATGGGGATCATGATGGCCTACGGCTCCTACCTGGGTCAGGAGGTCAACCTGATCAAGACGGCGCGCACCGTGGTGATCCTGGATACGGTGATTGCGCTGGGCGCCGGCATGGCGATCTTCCCGGTGGTGTTTGCCAACGGCCTCGATCCGAGCGCCGGCCCGGGGCTGCTGTTCGTGACGCTGCCGCTGGCCTTCATCGACATGCCTTGGGGGCTGGCGTTCGGCACGATCTTCTTCGCGCTGCTGACGGTAGCCGCGCTGACTTCGGCGATCTCGCTGCTGGAGCCGGTGACGGAGTTCCTGGAAGAGCGCACGCCGCTGTCGCGCGTCGCTTCGGCCTTCGTCGCCGCGCTGGCGACCTGGTCGCTGGGCATCGCCGCGCTGCTGGCGTTCAACGTCTGGTCCGGTTTCCAGCCGTTCGGTTTCAACGTCTTCGACCTGCTCGATGCGCTCACCAGCAAGCTGATGCTGCCGCTGACGGGGCTGGCCGCCATCGTCTTCACGGCGTGGTTCCTGGATAGCGAAGGCGTGAAGCAGGAGCTGGGCCTGGGGCCGAAGGGCCGGGTGCTGTGGCACTACGTGTCGCGCTATGTGGCGCCGATCGGGGTGATCGTGGTGTTCTTCAACAGCTTGTAATAATCGCTAGCAACAGTAGTTCGCAACGGATCTTGTCACGTCTCGAAGCGTGACAGGAATCTGCCGTCGGGGAGGGTGCCGACGGGGCAGGCAGCGGTCGCGTTCCTTGATGGGGCGCGGCCGCTGGTCGTTATGGCCGACGAACGGCGGGTGGCGGTGGCCGCTCGGGTTATTCGAGCTATTCGAGCTATTCGGGTAGCTCAGCGATCTCTTCCGCCAGCTGGCGCTTTTCCTGGCGCTGTTCGATGCCGCGCCGGGCCTTGAGATAGCGAATGGCGGCCTTGCGCTTGCGTTGTTCATGTTCGCTGACTTCCAGCGTCATGAAAATCTCGAGAATGTCGCTCTTGAGGGCATGAAGGTGTTCGACGCTCTTCATGATCGAATCTCCTGGCATCCTAAGATCTGTCGGTTCGCGCCCGACATGCATACTATAACCAAGATGACAAGATCGTGACGGCTAGCTTTTTTCATGCTTTCAACGCGCCGTGACGGCGTGTTCCCGCCCGCGTGACTCGGGCATACTGGGCGCCTGATTCCCGACCGAGAAGATCCGATGTCGTTATCCGAGGGCCAGCCATGAGCCGTTCGCTGTTCGATGAATTGCGTGTGCACATGGATCGCCTGCGCCGCTCCGAGCAGAAGGTGGCGCGCTTCGTGCTGCGCAATCCGGAAGAGGTGATCCTGATGCGAATCACCGACCTGGCCAGCGAGGCGCAGGTCAGCGAGCCGACGGTGGTGCGCTTCTGCCGTGCCATGGGCATGGCCGGCTTCCAGGAGTTCAAGCTCAAGCTGGCGCAGATGATGGCGCGGGGAAGCCAGTACGCCCAGTTCACCATGAACGACGGCGACAGCGTGGCCGAGTTCTCCCACGGGATCTTCGACAGCACCATCGAGACGCTCGAGCAGGTCCGCGATCAGCTGGACAACGAGGCGCTGGGCAAGGCGATCGCGGCGCTGGCGGTGGCCAACCGGGTCGAGTTCTACGGCTACGGCGCTTCGGGGATCGTTGCCGCCGATGCCCAGCACAAGTTCTTCCGCTTGCAGATCCAGACGTCGGCCTACTCCGACCCGCACCTGCAGGCGATGTCCGCCGCGACCCTCAAAGCGGGCGACGTGGTGGTGGCGATCTCCCAGACCGGCCGCACCCGGGCGCTGCTCGCCAGCGCCAAGACGGCGGTCAAGGCCGGCGCGACCGTGATCGGCCTGTGTCCCAGCGATTCGCCGCTGGCCCGCGAGGTGACCCTGACGCTGCCGATCGACGTGCAGGAAGACACCGAGGTCTACATCCCCATGACCTCGCGTATTGCCCATCTGCTGACCATCGACGTGCTCGCCGTGGGCGTGGCCAAGAACCGCGGGCCGCAGATCACCGATCAGCTCAAGGCGATCAAGCGCAGCCTGGGGTCGCTGCGGGTGTCCAACAACGTGTCGTGACGGCTTCATGACTAGGGAAACGCCGACTTCGCTCGGCGTTTTTTGTGTCTCGAATACTGTATATATAGACAGTAATCGTGTTCTGAGTGACACTGGTGACAACGTTTCAACCGTCCCGGCCACCGTCATGTCGTCACTCGCTTCTCGCTGTTTCCGATGGATATCGCTGCCATTGCCCGATACGGGGGGCGGTCGATGAGTAGCCTGGAATCCCTGCTCGATAGCCGTCAGGTCTGGCGCGCCCAGGCCGGTGCCGATAGCCAGGGCGGCGAGGCGATCGCCAGCGGGCATGCGGCGCTCGATGCGATCCTGCCGGGGGGTGGCTGGCCGTCGGCCGCGGTCAGCGAGCTGCTGTCGGCGGGCGCCGGCAACGGGGAACTGGCCCTGCTGTGGCCAGTGATCTCGCGGATGACCCGGGAAGGCCGGCCGGTGGTGCTGGTTTCGCCACCGGGCGTGCCGTATCCGGCGGCGTGGCGGCAGGCGGGCGTGGCGCTGGAGCAGTGTCACTGGCTCGACGTGCAGGGCCGCGAGGCGTTGTGGGCGACGGAGCAGTGCCTGCGCGCCGGCTGCTGCGCGGCCGTCGTCGCCTGGCTGCCGCAGGCCGATAGCCGCCTCATGCGGCGGTTGCAGGTGGCGGCGGCGAGCGGCAACACGTTGGCTTTCGTCCACCGGCCGCTGGCGAAGGTGTCCGAGGCGTCGCCGGCGCCGCTCCGGTTACGGCTGCACCGGCATGCCGAGCTGGAGATCCTCAAGTGCCGTGGCGGCTTTCCGCCCGCGCGGCGAATCGCCTTCGGCACCGGGGCGTGACGCCATGCGCTGGGTCTGCCTGCTGTTTCCGCGTCTGGCGCTGGAGGGGGCGCTGCGTCGTCGTGCCGACCCCGAGGCGCCCTTCGCGCTGGTCGATGGCCCGGCGCAGCGCCAATGCATTCGCGCTGCCAATCGCGCCGCCCGCGAGCAGGGCGTCAAACCCGGTCAGGCGAGAGGCTTCGCCGAAGCGCTGTTTAACGCGCCGCTTTTTAAGGCGCCCGGAGCCGCGCCGCTTTCCAAGGCGCCCAACTCCGCGCCGCTTTCCAGGGCGCCCAACTCCGCGCCGCTTTCCAACGCGCCCAACTCCGCGCCAGATAGGGGTTCTCGATCCGGTTCGAGTCAGCGGCTCGAGACGGCGCCGTTCGATGCCGAATCCGTCGAGCGCTGGCGGCGGCGTCTGGCGAGCTGGGCCTACGGCTTCAGCGCTCAGGTCAGCCTGCACTATCCGCACGCGCTGGTGTTCGAGGTCGCCAGCAGCCTCGATCTGCTGGGCCCCTGGCCGCGGCTGGAGGCGCGGCTGCGGTCGGAGCTCGCCGAACTCGGCTTTTCGCATCGGCTGGTGATCGCCCCCAATCCGGCGGCGGCGCGGGTGCTGGTCAATGTCCACGACGGGCTGGCGGTGGACGACGCCGGGCTGGAGCCGGCGCTGGCCGCGTTGCGCCTCGACCGTGCCGGGCTGGCGAACATCGATGCCGGCCAGGACATCGTGCAGACCCTCAAGCGTAGCGGTTTCCAGCGCCTGGGCGAGCTGTTCGCCCTGCCGCGCAGCGCCCTGGCCCGACGTTTCGGTGGCGGTTTGCTGCGTCATCTGAGCGAGCTGCGCGGGGAGTGGCCGCTGGCGCTGGATTACCATCGTCCCACGCCGCGTTTTTCCCGTACCTTCGAATTCGATCAGCCGGTGCATGCCCTGGCGGGGCTGGCCTTTCCGCTCAAGCGCCTGTTGCAGGAGCTGGCCGCGTTTCTGATGGGCCAGGACGCGGGCGTCGAGCGGTTCCGCCTGACGTTCGAACTGGAGGACGGGCCGACGCAGGCCGTCGAGATCGGCCTGCTGGCGGTACAGCGCGACCCCGATACCCTGCTCGAGCTGACCCGTGCGCATCTGGAGCGCGTGCGCCTCGCCGGCCCGGTGATGAGCTTGACGCTCTCCGCGCCGCGCCTGTCGGCCTACGCGCCGGTCCGGCGGGAGCTGCTGGAAGGGCCGGCCCGCCAGGCCCAGGCCTGGGCGACGCTGCATCAGCGGCTGGTCGCGCGGCTGGGCGAGCCGGTACTCAAGCCGCTGATCGAGTACCGCGAGCATCGCCCGGAAATGGCGGTGATCGACGGCGCCGGCCCACGGGCGCGTGACGCCAGCGCCGGCCCGACGCGCCCCGGCTGGCTGACCCCCACGCCCCAGCGCTGCGATGGCGACGTGCTGCAGCTGCTGGCGGGGCCGGAGCGGATCGAAAGCGGCTGGTGGGACGGCGGCGACATCCGGCGCGACTACTATCTGGCCCAGTGGGTCGACGGCCGCCACGCCTGGGTCTGGTGCGAGCCGGGTCGGCAGGGCTGGTATCTGCACGGATGGTTCGGATGAACGATGGCTTTTCATCGCGGCCCGACGCTGCCGCCTTATCGCGGCCCGACGCTGCCGCCTTATCGCGGCCCGACGCTGCCGCCTTATCGCGGCCCGACGCTGCCGCTTCGGACGCACGACAAAGCCTGGGCGCGGCACCGGGTGCGGCACTGGGCACCGATAAAAAGGGCGGCTGTAGAATCGGCGCGGCCTCGGGCGCCTTTGGAAAACCCTACGCCGAGCTGCACTGTCTCTCCGCGTTCAGCTTCCAGCGCGGTGCGTCGACCGCGCACGAGCTTTTCGAGCGCGCCGCACGGCTCGGCTACCGTGCCCTGGCGATCACCGACGAGGCCACGCTGGCCGGCATCGTGCGTGGCTGGCAGGCGGCGCGGGAGCATGGCGTCGACCTGATCGTCGGTGCCGAATTTCGTACCGAATGCGGCATCAAGCTGGTGCTGCTGGTGGAGAACCGGTGTGGCTACGAGGCGCTCTGCGGATTGATCACCCGCGTTCGCGGGCGCGCGCCCAAGGGCGAATACCGGCTGCTCGCCTCGGATCTCGACGAACTCGATGGCGGTGACGGTCTGTTCGCGCTGTGGATTCCCGAGGCAGTGCCGGATCGTAAGATGGGTGATCGTGGGGTAGGTGATAATGAGGTGGGCGAGCGGCTGGCACGCGCCTTCCCCGATCGGCTGTGGCTGGCGGTAGAGCTCCACTACGGTTTCGAGAACGGCTGCGACAACGCCGCGCGTCTGACCCGACTGCAGGCGCTGGCCGGCGAGCTGGGCATACCGGCGCTGGCGACGGGGGACGTTCACATGCATGCCCGGGGCCGGCGGGCGCTGCAGGATTGTCTCACCGCGATTCGTCATCACCAGAGCGTGTTCGAGGCGGGAGACGCGCTGTTCCCCAACGGCGAGCGCCATCTACGCAGCCGCGATGCGCTGTCCGCGCTCTATCCCGCCGAGCTGATGGCCGAGAGCGTGGCGCTGGCAGCGCGCTGCGACTTCGATCTCGGCGAGCTTGAGTACACCTATCCCCACGAGGTGGTGCCGGACGGCAAGACGCCGGCCGAGTGGCTGCGCGAGCTGACCGCCAGCGGGTGCCAACGACGCTGGCCGGCGGGCGTGCCCGAGAAGACGGCTGCACAGATCGACTACGAGCTCGCGCTGATCGAGGAGCTTGGCTACGAGCACTATTTCCTCACCGTGCATGACATCGTCGACTTCGCGCGGCAGCAGCACATCCTGTGCCAGGGGCGCGGCTCGGCGGCCAACTCGGCGGTCTGCTACGCGCTGGGAATCACCGAGATCGATCCGTCGCGCACGGCGTTGCTGTTCGAGCGCTTCATTTCCCGCGAGCGCGACGAGCCGCCGGATATCGATGTCGATTTCGAGCACGAACGCCGTGAGGAGGTGATCCAGTACGTCTTCCGCCGCTACGGGCGGCACCGGGCGGCGCTGACCGCCGTGGTCAGCCACTATCACGCTGCCGGGGCGATCCGCGATATCGGCCGGGCACTGGGCTTCGCGCCGGAGCGTATCGACCGGCTCGCCCGCTGCGCCGGGCGCTGGACCGATCATATTCCCGACGAAGCACGGCTGCGCGAACAGGGTTTCGAGCCGGAGGAGCCGATGCTCCAGCGTCTGCTGGTGCTGGCCGGTACGCTGGTTGGCTTTCCGCGCCATCTCTCCCAGCATCCCGGGGGCTTCGTGATTTCGGATGCGCCGTTGCAGACGCTGGTGCCGGTGGAAAACGCCGCCATGGCGGAGCGCACGGTGATCCAGTGGGACAAGGACGATCTCGATCTGGTCGGGCTGCTCAAGGTCGACGTGCTGTCGCTGGGCATGCTGACGGTGCTGCGGCGCAGTCTGGATCTGCTGCGTCTCCATCGCGGTATCGATTACGCGCTGGCGACGATCCCCAAGGAGTGCGCCGAGACCTACGCGATGATCCAGCGCGCCGATACTCTCGGCGTGTTCCAGATCGAATCCCGCGCCCAGATGGCGATGCTGCCCCGGCTCAAGCCGGCCACGTTCTACGACCTGGTGATCGAAGTGGCGATCGTGCGCCCCGGGCCGATCCAGGGCGACATGGTGCATCCCTATCTCAAGCGGCGTAACGGCGAGGAGCCGATCACCTATCCGTCGAAGGCCGTCGAAGACGTCTTCAAGCGCACTCTGGGCGTGCCGCTGTTCCAGGAACAGGTGATGGCGCTGGCGGTGGAAGCGGCGGGTTACAGCCCCGGCGAGGCGGACCAGTTGCGGCGTTCGATGGCGGCGTGGAAGCGCCACGGTGGTCTCGAGCCGCATCGCAAACGCATCATCGAGGGCATGCTCGAACGCGGCTACGCGCTGGAGTTCGCCGAACGCATCTTCGAGCAGATCAAGGGCTTCGGCAGCTACGGCTTTCCCGAATCTCACGCCGCCAGCTTTGCCCTGCTGACCTACGCCAGCTGCTGGCTCAAGTGCCACGAACAGGCGATCTTCGCCTGCGCCCTGATCAACAGCTGGCCGATGGGCTTCTATTCGCCGGATCAGGTCCTGCAGGATGCCCGCCGTCACGGCGTCGAGGTGCGCCCGGTCGACATCCGCCAGAGCCAGTGGGAGAGCACGCTGGAGGTTGCCTCTACCAGTACCGGCGCCCTGGCGATCCGGCTCGGGCTGCACATGATCAAGGGGCTCGCCGAGAGCGACGGCGAACGGCTGCTGGCGGCGCGCGACACGCCGGGTTGCGATAGCGTCGAACGCTTGGCGGCACGATCCGGGGTCAAGCGGGCGGTGCTGTCACGGCTCGCCGATGCTGGTGCGCTGGAGGGGCTGGCAGGAGATCGCCATCGGGCGCGCTGGGCCACGGCCGGTGTCGAGGCGTCGCTGCCGCTGTTTGCCCAAAATGGTATCGAGTTCGATAGCGAAGAGGAGTCGCTCGCGCTGCCGGCTGTCGAGATCGGCGAAGCGATCAAGGCGGATTACGCCACGCTCGGCACCACGCTGGGGCCGCATCCGATGTCGCTGCTGCGCCAGCGCTGCCGGTCGGATGGCATTCGCGGTCTGGGCGGCGTGGTGGATTCCAGGCGCCTCGCCGAGCTGCCGGGGGATGTCGGCGTGGCGATCGCCGGACTGGTGGTCGGACGCCAGCGTCCCGGCTCCGCCAAGGGGGTGACTTTTCTGACCCTCGAGGACGAATTCGGCATGGTCAATGTCGTGGTCTGGCCGCATCTCGCCGTACGCTATCGCCGGGTCCTGCTCGAGTCTCGGCTGCTGCGGGTAGTGGGCAAGCTGGAAAGCCAGGCGGGCGTGCGCCACGTGATTGCCAGAGGGCTGATCGATCTCACCGGCCTGCTGGAGGGGCTGAGCACGCGCAGTCGGGATTTTCATTAGTCCGGCTCCCGTCGCACGCGCTGTGGGGCGGTGCGGACGACTAGGAGCGCGATAGCGCGGGCTGGCAAAACGGCGTGCTCCTGTGATTAGGTAAGGAACCATTGTGCTGCGCTGCCGGTCTTTATTGTGGCGTATTTCGCAGCAACGATTTTTCCTTCAAACAACTCAAGAGGCGGCTGATTTATGGAGAGCATTGGCGTAGGGCCCTGGATTGCCATCGCGGTGGCCGTGGGGGCCATCGGGGTACTGGTCGGCTACTGGCTGGGAACCAGGATGGGCGGCCACAACACCGAACCGATGCGCGAGCTCAATCGCGAGCACAATGCCTACAAGGAAGACGTTCGCGAGCACTTCGAGCAGGTTTCCGCGACCATGACGCGGATGGTCGAGGACTATCGCGAGATGTATCACCATGTCGCGAAGGGAGCCGAGAAGCTCGCCGACATGCACCACGAAACGGTGATCGAGCCGCCGCCCAAGCCGGAAGCGATCACCCAGGATCTGCACGAGCCGGACACGGCCTCCCGTTCGGCCGCTACCGAGGTCCAGACCACCAAGACCCGGGCCACCGAGACGGAAGCGACCGAGCCCCAGACAGCGCACAAGGCGCCGGCCACCGGCAAGCCTGACAGCGCCGCCATGAGCGCCACGAAGACGCGCGAGACGAAGACCGATGCTCCGGCTTCTGCCGGCACGTCCGGGTCGTCGACCGGGCGTCCGCAGGATGCGGCGATTCACGCCGCCGCCGAAGATGCCGCCAGCAAGCGCGGAGGCGCCCCGAGCAGGGCATCAGGCAGCGCCTGACGCCAGGCGGGGCTGGCCGGCTGTGTTAAGCTGGCGCGCTCTTCCCCTTTCCAGCAGCAAGGCCCCGCACGGTTTCCAATGGATGATGTCTCGGCACTAATCGACTCCCTCAACGCCAATCAGCGCGAGGCCGTCGCCGCGCCGCCCGGCAATATGCTGGTACTGGCCGGCGCCGGTTCGGGCAAGACCCGAGTGCTGGTGCATCGCATCGCGTGGCTGATGCAGGTCGAAGGCGTTTCCCCCTATGCCATTCTGGCGGTGACCTTCACCAACAAGGCCGCCCGCGAGATGCGCACACGTCTCGAGGCGCTGCAGGGGGCGTCGCTGCGCAACATGTGGGTCGGCACCTTCCACTCCATCGCGCATCGCCTGCTGCGTACCCACTGGCACGACGCGCGTCTGCCCCAGCATTTCCAGATCATCGACAGCGACGACCAGTTGCGGCTGGTCAAGCGTCTGCTACGGGACCACAACGTCGACGACGAGCGCTATCCGCCCAAGCAGGTGCAGTATTTCATCGGCGGCTGCAAGGAGGAGGGACTGCGCCCGCAGCAGGTGGCGACCCACGGCGACGCCTACATGGCCAGGATGGTCGAGCTCTACGAGCTCTATCAGCTGACCTGCGAACGCGGCGGGCTGGTCGACTTCGGCGAGCTGCTGCTGCGCAGCCTGGAGCTTTTGCGGGATACGCCGGCGCTGCTCAAGCATTACCGCGAGCGCTTCGGCCATATCCTGGTCGACGAATTCCAGGACACCAACACCCTGCAGTACGCCTGGCTGAAATTGCTGGCCGGCGCTGATGGCAATGGGAAGGGCGATGACGACAGTGCGGCCATGATCGTGGTCGGCGACGACGATCAGTCGATCTACGGCTGGCGCGGGGCCAAGGTCGAGAACATCCGCCGCTTCGAGACCGAATTCACCAACACCCGGACCGTGCGCCTGGAGCAGAACTATCGCTCCACCAGCGCCATTCTGGATGCCGCCAACGCGCTGATCAGCCACAACAGCGGGCGCATGGGCAAGGAGCTGTGGACCGACGGCGATGCTGGCGACAAGATCTCCGTCTATGCCGGCTTCAACGATCTCGACGAGGCGCGCTTCATCGTCGATACCATCGGCGAGCAGTCTCGCAACGGCGTCGCCCGGCGCGAGATGGCGATCCTCTACCGCTCCAACGCCCAGTCCCGGGTGATCGAGGAGGCGCTGATCCGCAGCGGCGTGCCGTATCGCATCTACGGCGGTCAGCGCTTCTACGAACGCCTGGAGATCAAGAACGCGCTGGCCTACCTGCGCCTGCTGCTCAATCGCGAGGATGACGCGTCGCTGGAACGAGTGATCAACGTGCCGGCCCGCGGGATCGGCACGCGCACGGTGGAGATCCTGCGTGGCCGCGCCCGTGATACCAATGTCTCGCTGTGGCAGTCGCTGCACGACAGCCTGAGCGACGGCACGCTCAAGGGCCGCGCGGGCAATGCGGTCAATGCCTTCGCCGAGTTGATCGAACGTCTCGACAACGATACCGCCGGCATGGCGCTCTACGAGATCATCGAGCACGTGATCCAGATCTCCGGCCTGATCGAGCACCACCGCAGCGAGAAGGGCGAGAAAGGTCAGGCGCGGGTCGAGAACCTGGAAGAACTGATCAACGCGGCGCGGGCATTCTCGCAGAATGCGCAGGCCAACCCGATCGATCTGCAGGAGGTCGGCGAAGGCGCCGCGGCGCTGGAACCGTTCCTGGCGGAGGCAGCGCTCAACGCGGGCGATCACGAGGCCGACGAATTCGAGGACTGCGTGCAGATGATGACGTTGCACTCGGCCAAGGGGCTGGAATTTCCGGTGGTGTTCGTGGCCGGCATCGAAGAGGGCCTGTTCCCGCACAAGATGTCGCTGGAAGAGCCGGGACGCCTCGAGGAGGAGCGCCGGCTCTGCTATGTCGGCATGACCCGCGCCATGCGCAAGCTCTATCTCACCTATGCCGAGATCCGCCGCCTGCACGGCCGCGAGACCATGGCGCGGCCGTCGCGGTTTTTACGGGAAGTCCCCGAGGAACTGCTCGAGGAAGTGCGCCTGCGCGGGCAGGTATCGCGCCCGGTGACGTCCCGGCCCAACGTGGGCTCGTTGCGCCAGCAGGGTGTCGAGGCCAGCGGCGATCTCCCTTCGCTGTCGCTCGGCCAGCGCGTCAGCCATCCGCTGTTCGGCGAGGGCGTGATCCTCGATGCCGAAGGGGAAGGCGCCCGCGCCAGAGTGCATGTCAGCTTCGAGGGCGAGGGCGACAAGTGGCTGGTGCTGGGCTTCGCCAAGCTGACCCCGTTGTAACGGCAGTCGGCAGCGTCATCTGTTTGCAATACTCTTGTGCCAGAATGGCGAGATAAGTCGTAAAACGTTCACCGCGTTGCTGTTTCTCGTCGCGCCCCGGTTTCTCGTCGCGCCTCATTTGGAGTCACACATGGATATCACCAGCGATACCCACAGTCAGCACATCTCGCAGCAGTACAACCAGGACCTGGAAACCATCAAGACCCAGCTGATGGCGATGGGCGGACTGGTCGAGAAGCAGCTCCAGGAAGCCCTGACGGCGCTGCTGGAGGGCGATAGCCAGTTGGCGATTCGCGTGCGCGACAACGACGCCAGCGTCAACGGGATGCAGCTCAAGATCGACGAGGAGTGCGTGCGGATACTGGCCCGGCGTCAGCCGGCCGCTTCCGACCTGCGCCTGGTCATCGCGGTCATCCGGGCCACCAACGATCTCGAGCGGATGGGCGACGAAGCCAACAAGATCGCGCGCAATGCGCTCGATCTGATCGAAGCCGGTCGGATTCCCCAGGGTAGCGTCGAGATTCGCCACATCAGCGAACACGTCGGCAACATGCTGCGCGATTCGCTGACTGCCTTCGCCCGCTTCGACACCGAGCTGGCGCTGAAAGTGGTAGCGGAAGATGCCTCGGTGGACAGCGAATACACCACTGCCATGCGTTCGCTGGCGACCCTGATGATGGAAGATTCGCGCTCCATCGGCGGCGTGCTGAACGTGATGACGGTGCTGCGCGCGCTGGAGCGGATCGGCGATCACGCCGACAACCTGGCCGAGCACGTCATCTATCTGGTCAAGGGCCGCGACATCCGCCACACCTCGGTCAGCGATCTCGATCACGAGCTCCTGGGCAAGGGCCGCTAACGCTGAACCCCTCGGGCGTCGACTCGCTCGGGGCTAGCGCTCCGCCGTTCGGACTGTGTTAGCGTGTCGACCTCGCAACGGTTTGTCTGTTCGGCGGATTTGGCATGATCTACTCCCTGCAAGTGATTTTCAGTGGCACGCGCCTGGTGTTCGAGCCCGGCCTGCGTCGTTTCGTGATTGGCCCCGTGCTGGTCAACCTGCTGCTCTACGGCGGCACGATCTTCTATCTCTTCGAAAACTTCGGCGGCTGGCTCGACTACGGCATGCGCCAGATACCCGACTGGCTGACCTGGCTGGAGTGGCTGATCTGGCCGCTGCTGGTCGTCGCCCTGGCGCTGATCGTCTTCTTCACCTTCACCCTGGTTTCCAACCTGATCGCGGCACCGTTCTACGGCTTTCTGGCCGAGAAGGTGGAAACGCGCGTCACTGGCCGGCCGCCAAGCGACGAGCGCGGGCTGATGAAGGCCGGCGTCGATGCGCTGGGGCGGGAACTGGTCAAGCTGGGCTATATCCTGCCGCGCATGGCGGTTCTGTTCCTGATGGGATTCGTGCCCGGCCTCAATCTGATCACGCCCTTCCTGTGGGCGGCGTTCTCCGCCTGGATGATGGCCGTCCAGTATCTCGACTACCCGATGGACAACAACCAGGTCGGGTTTACCGACATGCGTCGTCGCCTGCGCGCCCGCTGGTGGCCGACGCTGACCTACGGCGCCTG
The DNA here is from genome assembly GCF_001858555.1 of Salinicola sp. MIT1003. NCBI lineage: Bacteria > Pseudomonadati > Pseudomonadota > Gammaproteobacteria > Oceanospirillales > Halomonadaceae > Salinicola > Salinicola sp. MIT1003. The sequence goes on along the minus strand of NZ_MCAP01000007.1, from coordinate 57,675 downwards.
CATGTCCATGGCCACCTGGGTGCCGGTGCTCAACCTGATCCTGCTGCCCGGTGGCGTTGCCGGTGGCGTCATGCTGTGGGACCGCTATTACCGCAACATGGTGCCGGCCGTGAGCCGCTGAACGCGGGCCGCTGAGCGCGGGCGGCTGCCCGGCCGGCGAGAAAAACGCCGGCCGGGGTTGAAAGCGGCACCGTTGCACGCCATGTAGGAAGGTACGGCACGAGGGTTTGTCGAAGGTCCGGAGCCAGGCGCATCGGGGATTCTACAAATCCTAGTGAAATCAAAGCGATAGTTTTCCCGAGCAGCGCCATATCTGAGTCGGGTTCGCTTGACACTGCCATGCGTTGCTCACTATTTTGATTCACCCGAGAGGCGCCCACGTCGGGCAATGCCTCCTCACGAAAGGGAGTTTTGATCATGGCTCATAGCTTACCGTCGCTACCCTATGCGTATGACGCGCTGGAACCCAAGATCGACGCGATGACGATGGAGATTCACCACACTCGTCACCATCAGACTTACGTCAACAACCTCAATGCCGCGCTGGAAGGTACGGGTCTCGAGGACGTGCCGGTCGACAAGCTGATGGCCGATATCGAGAAGGTTCCGCAGGACAAGCGTCAGGCAGTCATCAACAACGGTGGCGGTCACGCCAACCACTCGCTGTTCTGGACCGTGATGTCCAAGGACGGCGGTGGCGAGCCGACCGGCAAGGTCGGTGAAGCGATCAGCAGCGAACTCGGCGGCTACGACGCCTTCAAGGAAGAGTTCAAGAAAGCTGCAGCCGGTCGTTTCGGCAGTGGCTGGGCCTGGCTGGTCGTGACTCCGGATAAGAAGCTCAAGGTCATCAATACCCTGAACCAGGACAGCCCGCTGATGGAAGGCCTGACGCCGATCCTCGGCCTGGATGTCTGGGAACACGCTTACTACCTGAAGTATCAGAACAAGCGTCCGGATTACATCGCCGCGTTCTTCGACGTCATCAACTGGGACGAAGTCAATCGTCGCTATGCCGAAGCCACCGCCTGATCCTTGGCGCTGACTGTCTCGGCATAAGCCAGTTCGAGATGCCCCCGCTTCGGTTTCATCCCGGAGCGGGGGCATCTTGCATCGATTCCCACCGCCAGCGCTTTTCTGATAGGCTGACGACATAGGCCTCCCGCCGATTCCAAGCTCCGCACGCCACCGCCCCACTGCTGCAAGACGATCCCACATCATGACTGCACTTCGCTGCGACGCCACTTTGACGCTCACCGATGTAAATAATTTTCAATTGCGCCTGAGAGCGTTTCTGGACGAGTACGACGTCGCCTATCGAGCCGACGACATCCTAACGGTGATTGAGCTGCCCGGGGGCGAGGCGCATTTCGCCGCGATCCGCGTGGGATTGCACATGGAAGCCCGTGCCGAGGCGCGGGATGGCCTGGAGACGCTGCGGGGCATCATCGAGCACTACGTGTCGCTCTTCGCGGGAGAGAACGCACTGCCGCTCCACTGGCACGGCGATGTCGTCGCGGCTCCGACCTTCGCCAATTTCCGCGAGATGCGGGTGACACGGATCGAGGATCTGAGCCCCAGTATCCGGCGGCTGACGCTGAGTGGCGAGAACTTGGCGCGCTTCGATCATCCGGAAGAGTGGCACGTGCGCCTGCACTTTCCGCCGGCCGGCATCGAGCGGCCGCAGTGGCCGCGGCCTACCGCGGAAGGCGGGACCCAGTGGCCGCCGGAAGAGGAGCGCGCCGAGATTCGCTACTACACCATTCGTCGCCTGGATGTCGCTCGCGGCGAGGTCGAGATCGATTTTCTGCTGCACGAGGCGCCGGGGCCGGGAGGCGATTTTGCGCGGCGTGCCAGGCCGGGGGATCTCTGCGGCATGGCCGGGCCTTACGGACGCGGCGTCGCCGAGGCCTCGCACTATCTGCTGGCCGGCGACGAAACCGCCATTCCGGCGATTTCTCGCCTGCTGGAGACACTGCCGGGGCACGCCCGTGTCGAGGCCTGGCTGGAGGTCGAATCGCCGGTCGATGCCCTCGAGCTGCCGGTACCCGACCACTGCGACGTGCAGTGGCGCTATCGCTGTCGCGGCTTTGGGCCCAGCGAGCAGCTTGCCGCGGCGGTCGCCGAGGCCATCCCCGCGACCCGCGACGATCTGTTCGTCTGGTTCGCCGGCGAGGCGGATGTCAGCCAGCGCCTGCGCAAGCGGCTCAAGCAGGAGTTCGGGCTGCAGAAGGGGCAACATCTGGTCACGGGCTACTGGAAACGCTGAGCTTCGTCTGAAAAATGTCTGCGCTCGCCCATACGGCGTTAAAAATCGGCTCACTGAACTTCAGTTCAGAACGTCCGGAGGACGACCCGAAGGGCGAGCAGAGCGAGTCAAGTGCTCATTTACACCCACGTAAACTGGTGCGCCAGCCCGGTCCGTTTTCGCCAATTTTTGCCTTAGCTACGCGCCCCGGTCTTGCCATCGCTCGCCGCTTTTTCAGACGAAGCTCGGGCTCATTTAGCCCTATCGAGTACCAGCAGCGGGTCGATACGCGTATCGAACCAGTTCATGCCCCAGTGCAGATGCGGCCCGGTGGCGCGGCCGGTCGCCCCTACCGCGCCGATCACGTCCCCCTGTTCGACGCTGTCGCCGACTTCCACGTCGATTCGCGAGAGATGAAGGAAGTTGGAGCTGATGCCGTAACCGTGATCGAGCAGTACGGTGCCGCCGGTCAGGTAGAGATCGTCGGCGAAGGTGATCACGCCGCTGGCCGGCGCCTTGACCGGCGTGCCCTCGGCGGCGGCGATGTCCATCCCCGAGTGGGCCGACCCCGGCGTGCCGTTGTAGACGCGCTGGTTGCCGAAGCGCCCGCTGATACGGCCCTCGACCGGCCAGACGAAGGTCTGGGCGAAACCCACCCGGTCGTCGTTGCGGGTACGCTGGGCGCTGACGGCGGCCTGCTCGCGCTGGATGCGTTGGGCGATTTCCGGTGGCGGCGAGACGGTCTTGGGCGGCACGCCATCGATGCGCTCGATCGGCCAGTCCCGGGGCGTGATCGCCACCGATACCTGACGCTCCCGGCCGTCCGGGGTCACGACATCGACGCGCTCGGCACCGCTGGCATCGCGACCCACGCCGAACACCACGGTGCCGTAGCCGGTGACGCGAAGCTTTCGTCCCGCTGTCGTCACCTGGCTGCCCGGCGGCACGCGACCGATCACCATCGACCCCTGCTGGACGCTATCGGGAAAGGTGATCGGGATGGTATCGATACGAGCGGTGTCGGCGCGGACGCTGGCGGTAACGCATGACAGCAGCAGGGCAAAGATGGTGGTGCCGAGCAGTCGGCGCCACGAGGAAAGGGAGAGAATGATCGGCACCTGGTCGAACTCCGTATCGCTGGATGCCGCCACCATAACCCGATGCGGTGGCGGGGGAAACGATGATGGCAACCAGCCGAGATCCGGTTAGAAGGACTTCCAGTCGTCGTTATCGTCTCGCGTCGAGCGTGAAGCCGATGTCGTGCTCGGCGCGGGCGTCGGTGGCAGTTTCGGTGTCGTGGTCGACGCCATCGGCTGACGGTAACCCGACATCAGGTCGTCGTATTCGACGCTCGCGACCCTGAACCCGGCCAGCGCCTGTTCCAGCGTCGCGACCTGCGCGTTGAGCGTGGAGGCGGCAGCGGATGCCTGCTGTACCAGCGCGGCGTTCTGCTGGGTCACCTGATCCATCTGCACCACGGCTTCGTTGACCTGGTCGATCCCGTTGGACTGCTCGCCGGAAGCGACCGAAATCTCCTCGATCAGATCGGTCATGCGGGCAACGGCAGTGACCACGCGGCGAATGGTGTCGCCGGCCTGGCCGACGATCTCGGAACCGGCGTTGATCTTGCGATTGGAGGCATCGATCAGCTCGCGGATCTCGCGGGAGGCATCGGCGCTGCGGCTGGCCAGCGTGCGCACCTCGTTGGCGACCACGGCGAAGCCGCGGCCCTGCTCGCCGGCTCGCGCCGCCTCGACGGAGGCGTTGAGCGCCAGGATGTTGGTCTGGAAGGCGATCGAATCGATCACGCCGATGATCTCGGTGACCTGACGCGAGCTGTCGGTGATGCCCTGCATGTTGGTCACGACCTGATCCATCATCTCGCCGCCTTCCGTCGCGGTAGTACGCGCCTCGCCGGCCAGATTGCTGGCCTGGCGGGCGTTGTCGGCGTTCTGGCGTACGGTCTGGGTCAGCTCTTCCATGCTGGAAGCCGTCTCCCCGATGGACGCGGCCTGTTGCTCGGTTCGCGCTGCCAGGTCCTGGTTGCCGTCATGGATCTGACCCACGCCGACAGTGATTGTCATCGAGGCGTGGCGAATGTTGCCCATCGATTCGGCCAGATGCCGTCGCATGCCTTCGATGGCCGCGAGCAGGCTGCGCTCGTCGCCCGGCTTCACGTTCAGCGAGGTGGTGAGATCGCCCTCTGCCATGCCCTTGATCGCCTCGCGGGCCTGATGCGGGTCGCCACCGATATCGTCCAGCACGTTGCGGATGATCCAGCCCATGATCAGCGTGATGATCACGCCGATGACACCGGCAATCAGGCTCATCTTGAGAACGCCGGCCCAGAAGGCGTGCTGGATGTCGCTGATGTAGACGTTGGCGGCGAGATACCAGTCCCACTCGGGGACGTAGCGCACGTAGTTGATGCGTGACACGTCCTCGCCGTCGGCATTGGTGGAGGTGTACTCCAGCGTACCGTCGTCGGGCGAGTCCGCCAGCGCCTTGAGCTCGCGATAGAAGTAGACCCCGTTGTCGTCGCGGAACCCGCTCATGTCGCTGCCGATCTCGCGCTTGGGGTGGTAGACCAGGTGGATATCGCTGTCGAAGGCGTAGACATAGCTGCCTTCGAGATCCAGCGCCGAGAGGTTGCTGCGGGCGAATTTCTGGGCCGCTTCTGCGGTGAACTCGCCATTATCGGCGCGTTCGACGTATCGCTCGACCATCGTCTGGGCGCTGCCCACGAAGCTTTTGAGACTGTTCACGCGTTCGGCCATCAGCGTCTCGCGTTTCTCCAGGGCCATCCAGCCCACCAGAATCAGCATGCCCAGCCACATCAGGCCAACCGTGATCCAGAGTTTTTGTCGCATCGTCATCGTAGGGCCATCCTTGTTGATCGTGGGAGCGCAATTCATATAAACAAATAGTGAATTGCCTCCACTATCGGCCGCGAACGATGAAGGTTGAGAAAAAACTGAAAAACCAGGCAGAGCGCGTCAGACCGGCGTTTCGGGCAGATCCGGAGCGGGTCGGGAGGGGGCTGGCGCCAGGCGCGAGGCCGGAAACACGCAGCGGAAACGGGCGCCGAGACCGGGGCGGCTGACGATCTCCAGATTGGCATCATGGCGAAGCAGCACGTGCTTGACGATCGCCAGCCCCAGACCCGTACCGCCGGTCGCGGCGCTGCGCCCTTTGTCGACGCGATAGAAGCGCTCGGTCAGGCGGGGGATATGGATCGGGTCGAAGCCGTCGCCGTTGTCCTCGACTTCGATGGCGGCGCCGTCGTGCCAGGGCTTCCAGCGCAGGGTGATGGTACTGCCCTCGGGCGTGTAGCGGACGGCGTTGAACGCGAGATTGGAGATGGCGCTGCGGATCTCCTTGGTGTTCGCCAGCAGCCGTCCCGACGCCTCGGCCTCCACCGCCACCTGATGCCGGCCGGCGCTGAGATCGCGGGCATCGCCGGCGATCTCCTCGAGTAGCGCGACCACGTCGAGCACGTCGCGATCGTCGTCGGGGCTGTCGATCTCCAGACGAGACAGCAGCAGCAGATCCTCCACCAGATTCTGCATCCGGGTGGTCTGGGCCTGCATCTGCGCGAATCCGCGCTGCCAGCGCTCGGGGAGCTGGTCGGCATGGTCGAGATAGGTCTCGAGATAACCGGCCAGCACCGTCAGCGGCGTGCGCAGTTCGTGGGAGACATTGGCCACGAAGTCGCGGCGCATCATCTCCAGTTGATGCAGGCGGCTGACGTCGCGGGCCATCAGCAGGCGCTCGTTGTCGCCGAACAGGGTGAGATGGAACTGCAGGGTGCGGTTGGCCTGGATCGGCGAGGGAATCAGCAGGGGCTCGCTGTAGTCGCCGTTCTCGAAATAGGCGATGAAGCGCGGATCGCGCAAGAAGTTGGTGATCGGCTGGCCGCGATCGTGATCGGGTTGCAGGCCGAGCATGTCGCAGGCGGCACTGTTCCACCACTCGAGATCGCCGTTGGGATCGAGCATCACCACGCTGTCGCGCATCGCCTCGCAGGAGTCCTGGATACGGCGCAGGATGTCGCGCAGGCGCTGCTGCAGCTGCGTCTGGGCCTTCTGATAGTTGTAGAGCCGGTCGAACAGGTCGCCCCAGACGCCGGTGCCGGGTGGCGGCGCTTCGCGGGGATTCTTCAGCAGCCAGACGTAGAGCATGCGCACGTGGCACAGATGCAGGAAGACATAGAGCCCGAGCCCGGCCGCCAAGCCCCATCCCAGCCCGGCGAACAGCTCGCCGCCCAGCTCACCGAGCAACAAGCCTATCGCGCCGAGCCCGAACAGCATGTAGCCGAGGCGCCACAGTTCGTTGATCCAGTAGCGCACGTCCTATCTCACTCCCGGGTCGAGAAACGGTAACCGGTGCCGCGCACGGTCTGGACCAGATGCTGGTGCGCCTCGCCCAGGCATTTGCGCAGCCGGCGGATATGGACATCGACGGTACGCTCTTCCACGTACACGTTGCCGCCCCAGACCTGATCCAGCAGCTGGCTGCGGGTGTAGGCGCGCTCCTGGTGGGTCATGAAGAACTGCAGCAGCCGATATTCGGTGGGGCCGATCTCCAGCGCGCCGCCGTGGGAGGTGACGCGGTGGCTGGAAGGATCGAGACGCAGGCCGGCGACCTCGACGGCTTCCTCGATGCCCGGCGGCGTCGCCCGGCGCAGCACCGCCTTGAGCCTGGCCACCAGCTCACGGGGCGAGAACGGCTTGGTGATGTAGTCGTCGGCACCGGCTTCCAGCCCCTGCACCTTGTTGTCCTCCTCGCCCTTGGCGGTGAGCAGGATGATCGGCATTTCGGCGGTGGCTTCCTCGCGCTTCAGGCGTCGGGCCAGCTCGATGCCGCTGGTGCCGGGCATCATCCAATCGAGCAGGATCAGATCGGGCTTCTTGTCCAGCGCCATGGCGTGGCCGGTCTGGGCGTTTTCCGCCTCCAGCACGTGATAATCGGCCATCTCCAGCGCCACGGCGATCATTTCGCGAATGGGTGCTTCGTCGTCAACGATGAGTACGGTCTTGGAGCTCATGCGCATGCCTCGGGTGAGCCGCCGGGGAGCTTTCCCTCATGTGCGATTGGCGCACCGGGATCCCTTCCGGCCGTGACAGAACGGTGACGATTACATCGTGAAAATATGACAACGATATGACAACCGCGCCAGCGGGGTCAGTCTCGTCTTGGTCAGACCAGTGGCCACAGGGCGAGAACCAGCCCCGCGAACAGCAGCAGACCGGACCAGAAATTGTTGAGAAAGGCACGGAAGCAGGCATCACGCTCGCGTTCGCGGATCAGCCACTGCTGGTAGACGAAGGTGGCTGCCATCGCCGCCAGCCCCAGCCAGAAGAACCCGTCCAGTTGGGTCCGGGTGCCGACCCAGGCCAGCAGCGCCAGGGTCAGCAGCTGCAGCAGACCGATGATCCGCTTGTCCCACCGGCCGAACAGCCGGGCGGTGGACTTGATCCCGATCTTGATGTCGTCGTCGCGATCGACCATCGCGTACTGGGTATCGTAGGCCACGGTCCAGGCGACATTGGCGACCAGCAGCAGCCAGGCGTCCAGCGGAACCTCGCGACTCACCGCCATGAACGCCATCGGAATGCTCCAGGAGAACGCCATGCCCAGCACCACCTGGGGCAGGTGGGTGTAGCGCTTCATGAAAGGATAGATCGCGGCCAGCGCGACGCCGACGAAGGAGAGCAGCACGGTGGCGAGATTGGTCAGGCAGACCAGCACGAACGACAGCGCCACCAGGCCCGCGAACAGGATCTTGGCCTCCTTCTCGCTGATCCGCCCGGTCGCCAGCGGGCGCTCCCGGGTGCGTTTGACGTGGCCGTCGAGATGGCGATCGGCATAGTCGTTGACGACGCAGCCGGCCGCGCGCATCAGGTAGACCCCGAGCACGAAGATGATTAGCGTGGCGCGATCCGGCAGGCCGTCGGCGGCCAGCCACAGCGCCCACAGCGTCGGCCACATCAGCAGCCAGGTACCGATCGGCTTGTCCAGCCGCGTCAGGCGCAGGAAGTCGGGCAGGCGGGCGAGGCCGCGGGGGAGAGCGGGGGGACCATCGCCGCGGGGTCGGGCGGCTGAATCGTTGGCGCTGGACATACGAATCTCCGAAACGGCAAGGCCTGAAAATCGCCAACGACTTTACTGCAACTGGGGCCTCGCTTCGAGGCTGGATGGGCAATCGGGCCGGATCGTCGTCCGGGTCGTGGACCGCCGTTCAGGTCGTGGATCGTCGCTCAGATCGAAGAAAGGCCCAGGTCCTCGGCCATTTCCCGCTGGAAGCACTCCTGGACCAGCAACTGGATGGTGCCGTGGCGAAAGCGCGAGCGGCGCAGCCAGAGGCCAGCGCCAGCGGGCGAGACCCGCGCTACCTCGATCGGATCGCGCTGGAGATCGTGCTGGGCGAACAGCCAGCTGCCCAGCGAGCGTTCCCCCAGCGTTCGCAGGCGGCGGTAACCGATGCGATCCAGCGGCGCGATCGAGCGCGCCGCGACCCAGGGCCGTTCGCCGCTCATCAGCAGCACCTCGCGCACCCAGGCCACCTCGGTGGGAGCCAGGCCCAGGGCCTGGGCTTCGTCGCGGCGCGGCCGCTCGACGCCCTGGTGTACCAGCTTGACCCGGAACGGGCGCGCGGACGCCGCGATCAGCCGTGCGGTAAGGGAGTCGGTGGAGGCCACCCACTGCCACCAGGCGGTGCTCATGCGAGGGCGCTGAGCGGCGGCCGGCGTCCAGCGGACCCAGCGCCAGGATCGTTCGGCGGGTGACAAGGCATGGCAGTGACAGGCTGGGGGCACGCGAAACGACTCCATGAGCAGCACCATGGTAAGCACCGTGAAAAATGCCGGGAACCGCAGGGTGACGCGGCTCGAAGGCAGCGTAGTGTACCATGAGGCCTCGAAACGACCGACCGAACGAGCCCCCGTAATGAGTCAATCCGATCATTCCACTGCGCCACTGACGATCATCGGCACCGGCATGGCCGGCCTGGGCCTGGCCCGGGCGGTGCGAAGCCACGATGCCGAGCGGCCGATCACCCTGATCAGCGCCGACAGCGGCGAGGACTATACCAAGCCGCTGCTCTCCAGCGCCTTCACCAAGCGGCAGACGGCGGAAAGGCTGGCGATACGCGATGCGGTGGGCGTGGCCGAATCGCTGCAGGTCCGGGTTCGCATCCATACCACGGTGGACGCCATCGACACCGCCAATCGCCAGCTGCGAATCGGCACCGAAATCCTGCCCTACGGCCAGTTGGTACTGGCCACCGGCGCGGTGCCCCGGCAGCCGTTCGACGTGTCTCCCGCGCTGCACGATCGGGTCTTCCAGATCAACGATCTCGACGACTACCGGCGGCTGCGAAGCGTGCTGGATCGCCACCCCGGGCGACAGGCTCGCATCGCGATCATCGGCGCGGGCCTGGTGGGCTGCGAATTCGCCAGCGATCTGCATGCCGGCGGCCACCGGGTGGCGCTGATCTCTCCCGAGGCGACGCCGCTGGCCCGCCTGCTGCCGCCGCCGCTGGGGCGGGCGCTGGGCGAGGCGTTCGAGGAGACCGGCATCCGCAGCATTTTCGAACGCCGGGTGACGGCGCTCCATGACGACGGCGAAGGCGTGACGCTGGCGCTGGAGGATGGCGAAAGCCTCGAAGCGGATCTGGTGCTGATCGCAACCGGACTGACGCCCCGGACGGCGCTCGCCGAGGCCGCGGGGCTGGCGGTGTCTTCGGCGGGCATTCTCACCGATCGCCGGCTCGCCACCAGCGACCCGAACGTCTTCGCGCTGGGAGACGTGGCCTGCGTCGATGGCCTCGGCGCCCCGGGCAACGGCCTGAACGCGATGTACGTCCAGCCGCTGCAGGCCAGCGCCAAGGCACTGGCGGCGACGCTGACCGGCACGCCGACCGAGGTCAGCTACGGAAGCTGGCCGATCGTGGTCAAGACGCCGCTGTTGCCGGTGGTCGCGCTGCCGCCGCGGAAGGCGCCCCGCCGATGGCGGATCGAGGGAGAAGGCGGTGATTTCACTGCGCTGGCCGAGGACGACAACGGTGCCCTGCTGGGCTTTGCGCTGACCGGGCGCTGCGTTCGTCGTAAAGTCGAACTGGCGCGAGCGACCCCCCCATTGCTAGGCTAGCCCCGGTGGCTGCGGATCTATAAGCCACGAATCGTCACCTGATGCTGGACAAACCGCGCATCAAGCGGCCTATTATGCGATCGGAGGGCGTTGTTCCTCATCGAGAACAACAACTCGTCTCAACGCGAGGCGTTTCAGGTGACGCCATTGCCAAACTAGGAGGGCTCTATGCGTAAGCCAGAACTCGCTGCGGCGATTGCCGAGCGTGCGGATCTGTCGAAGGACAAGGCCAGTCAGGTGTTGAACGTCATCCTCGACGAGATCACCGGTACGGTTTCCAAGGGTAGCGATGTCACTTTGATCGGTTTCGGTTCGTTCACGGTTCGCGAGCGCGCCGCACGGACGGGCAAGAACCCGCAGACTGGCAAGCCGTTGGATATTCCGGCCAGCAAGACCGTGGCCTTCAAGCCCGGCAAGGCTCTCAAGGACGCCGTCAGCAAGTAAGCTCGGATCTTGGATTCTTGAGTCGCTCATTTGCCATGAGCGAAACGATAGCCGATCCCCCGCAGGAGGGTGGGTCGGCATTCTTCCCCGCCATATTCCCATGATGATGGCCGATGCGTGCGAGGTGGCATGAAGCTCAAGTTGATGCTCTGGTGGCTGGGCGTGATGCTCAAGCGCGCGCGTTCCCGCAAGGCGGCGTTTCGCGATGCCCTGGAAAAGCTCCAGCGATTCGATTGGGGCGTTGCTACCGAAGACCTCACGATCGCCCGTCACTATCGCATGACGCCGCAGGCGATCCGGAGCGATGTCGGCCTGCCGACCGATCTGACGCTGGAACTGCGTTTCCGCGACGCGGAAAGCGCCACGCGATTTCTGCGCAAGCCTTCCCAGCGCGCCTTCCGAGAAGGGCTGTTCAACGGCCAGCTGCGGCTGGTGGGAGACTCCCGCGATCTGGAACGACTGCAGGGGCTGCTGAAATATCTTTAGCCACGAGCCACGAGCCACGAGCCACGAGCCACGAGCCACGAGCCACGAAGCCGGCAACGTCCCTGTCGCCGGTATCGCCTCACGCCCGTGTCACTGTTGCGATAGGGCTGGCAGGTCGAAGACCAGAACCTCGGCGTCCTCTCCTTTTTCCAGCACGACCCCCGGCTCATCCACGAGCATCAGCGCATCACCGCCTTCAAGCGCCTGGCCGTTGACCGTAATACTGCCCCTGACCACGTGCACGTAGCTCTGGCGACCCCTTGCCAGCGGCAGTTCGGCGCGTTCGTCGCCGTCCAGTAGCGACGCGTAGATGAAGGCGTCCTGCTGCAGCGTGAGCGAACCGTCGCGGCCATCCGGTGACAGGATCAGGCACAGCCGGCCGCGCTTGTCGGCTTCAGTGAAATCCTTCTCGGCATAGCGCGGCGTCAGCCCTCGCGCCCGCGGGAACAGCCAGATCTGCAGGAAATGCACCGGCTCGCTGGCGGAGTGGTTGAACTCGCTGTGCTCGACGCCGGTGCCGGTGGTCATGATCTGCACCCGGCCAGGGCCGATCGAGGAACCGTTGCCCAGCGTGTCGCGGTGGGCCAGCTCACCGCTCAGCACGTAGGAGAATATCTCCATGTCCTGATGGCCGTGCTGGCCGAAACCCTGACCCGGGGCGACGCGGTCTTCGTTGATGACCCGCAGCACGCTGAAGTGCACGTGTTTCGGGTCGTGATAGCCGGCGAACGAGAACGAGTGGTAGCTCTTGAGCCAACCGTGATCGGCATAACCGCGTTCGTTACCGCGTCGAATCGTCAACATGGTCTGTCTCCTGTTGTTCGGGCGCCGAGCGTCAGCGACGGCGCAATGAAGACAGTGTATTACCTAAATAATCGAACAAAAGCGCGTTTTTGCGCACGTATTCATGCATAAAAGCGAACGATCGGTGCGTTCAGGATTCGCTTTTCCGGGCGCCGTGAATCGACTCGGCCAGTTCCCGCGTCAGTGCCAGCGCGCCCTCCATACCTGTCTCGGCGAGCCGCTCGACCAGTGCGCTGCCGACGACGACGGCATCGGCAACCCGGGCAACGGCAGCGGCCGTGTCGCCATCGCGCACGCCAAAGCCGACGGCGACCGGCAGGGGCGACTGTCGCTTGAGTTCGCTGAGCGATTCGCCCAGCGACGCCGCGATATCGGGTCGCCGAGTGCCGGTCACGCCATTGAAGGCGATGCGGTAGACGAAACCATCACCCTGGGTGAGCAGCTTTGGTAACCGCTCCGGCGGCGTGGTCGGTGCCACCAGCGGAATCCGCGCCAAGCCCAGATCGCGGGCCCGGGCGGTCAGCGCGGCGCCGTGTTCCGGCGGCAGGTCGACCAGGATCAGGCCATCGGCGCCGGCCTCGGCCGCCGCCTGCAGGAAGCGGTCCTCGCCGAAGCGCTGGATCGGATTGAGATAGCCCATCAGCACGATCGGGGTGTCATCGTCGTGACGGCGGAAGTCGCGTACTCTCTCCAGCGTGCGCGCCAGCGTCTGGCCGCCCGCCAGCGCGCGTTGCCCGGCGCGCTGGATCGCCACGCCGTCGGCCATCGGGTCGCTGAACGGCATGCCCAGCTCGATGATGTCGGCGCCCGCTGCCGGCAGGCGCTCGAGCAGGTCGCGGCTGGTCTCGGGGTCGGGGTCGCCGGCCATGATGTAGGTCACCAGCGCGGCGCGATTCTCGACACGCAGTGCCGCGAAGCGACGCGCCAGGCGCGAATCGGCGATCAAGGCTCGGGGGTTCGAGCCAGCCGTATCCAGGACATCCGTATTCAAAGACGAAACGCTCATGAGTCGGCCTCCTCGGGCATCAGGTGACGGGTGATGGTATCCATGTCCTTGTCGCCGCGGCCGCTCAGGCAGACCACGATGGCCTGGTCCGGACCCTGTGTCGCCGCCAGACGCCCGGCGTGATAAAGCGCGTGCGCCGACTCTAGCGCCGGCAGAATGCCTTCCAGCCGGCAGCAGAGCGCGACGGCCTCAAGCGCCTCGTCGTCGGGCACCGCCACATAGCTCGCCCGGCCGCTGTCATGCAGATACGCATGTTCGGGGCCGATGCCGGGGTAGTCGAGCCCGGCGGAGATCGAGTGGGCGTCCTGAATCTGGCCGTCGTCGTCCTGCAGCAGGTAGGTGCGATTGCCGTGCAGGATGCCGGGCGTGCCGCCATTGAGACTGGCGGCATGGCGGCCGCTCTCCAGCCCTTCGCCGGCCGCTTCGACGCCGATCATGGCCACGTCCGTATCGTCGAGAAAGGCGTGGAACAGTCCCATGGCGTTGGAACCGCCGCCGACGCAGGCGACGAGCGTGTCCGGCAGGCGATGCTGCGTCGCCAGCAGCTGCTCGCGGGTCTCGCGACCGATCACCGACTGGAAATCCCGCACCATGCGCGGATAGGGCGCCGGCCCCGCCACGGTGCCGATGATGTAGAAGGTGTCGTCGACATTGGCAACCCAGTCGCGCAGGGCCTCGTTCATGGCGTCCTTGAGCGTCGCCGTGCCGGCGTGGACGGGCACGATCTCGGCGCCGAGCAGGCGCATGCGCTGCACGTTGGGCTGCTGGCGCTCGATATCGGTGGCGCCCATGTAGATCACGCAGGTCATGTCGAGACGCGCCGCCACCGTGGCGACGGCGACGCCGTGCATACCGGCGCCGGTTTCGGCGATCAGCCGTTGGCGGCCCATGCGTTGCGCCAGCAGCGCCTGCCCCAGAGCGTTGTTGATCTTGTGCGCGCCGGTATGATTGAGATCCTCGCGCTTCAGATAGAGCTTCGCGCCGCCGAAATGCCCCGTCAGGCGCTCGGCGAAGTAGAGCGGCGTGGCGCGACCGATATAGTCACGGCGCAGCTCGTCCAGCCGTACCTGAAAGGCGGGATCGGCCCGCGCCTCGTCGTAGGCGGCCTCGATCTCGCCGATCAACGGCATCAGCGTTTCCGCGACATAGCGCCCGCCATAGCCGTGCCCTGCCTGGCCCCGATCGTCCGAGCCGCCGAAAAAGCCATGCTCGTCGGGGAGATCAACCCTCTTTGTACTCATCAGTCGCTCCCGGTCAGTCGATTCGATGGGCTCAGACTAGGCTGGTAGCGCGGCGGAGAAAATCGATAAACTCTCCGTATCCAGTGAGGAAAACTCACCAATCGGCGGAGGCGGGATGGTCACGTTACCTTCTCTCAATGCACTGCGCGCGTTCGAGGCCACGGTTCGTCTGGGCAGCGTCAGCGGCGCCGCGCGCGAGCTGAACGTCACGCACGGCGCGGTGAGCCGCCAGCTGCGAACCTTGGAGCACCATTTCGGCACCGCCCTGTTCGACAAGGCGGGGCGCGGGCTCGAACCGACGGCCCATGGTCGGGAGCTGTATCCGGCGGTGCATGAGGCTTTCTCACGCTTGAGCGAGGGTTGCGCCAGACTTGCGCGACGCCTCGACGAAGCGCCGTTCACGCTGGCCTGCCCGGGTAGCCTGCTGGCGCGCTGGCTGATCCCGCGGCTCGACCGGCTCAACGCCGACCTACCCGAGCTGCGGCTGCGGGTGGTTTCCAGCGAGAACGAACTCGACCCGCGCCGGGAGGACGTCGATGCCACGCTGCGCTTCGCCGCGCCGCCGTGGCCCGCCGACATGACGGTATTCCCGCTGATGCCGGAGCGAATCGTCGCGGTGGCGACACCGGCAGTCTGGGCGGTGGCATCGCAGGCGTCGGCCAGGGCGATGCTGGAGCGGCTCACGCTGCTGGACACGGCCTCGCGGCCGCAAGCCTGGCCCGAGTGGGCGGCGGCCATGGACGTGGACGACGAGACGCTGGCAGCGGCGCGGGGCCGGGGGCGCAGCTTCGAACATCTCTATTATCTGCTGGAAGCCGCACTGGCGGGGCTGGGCGTCGCCATCGCCCCGCAGCTGCTGGTGACGGCCGAGCTGCGTCAGGAGCGCCTGATGGCGCCGTGGCCGGCGGTCGAGACCGGCGCCTCGCTGGGGCTGTGGCTGGCGCCCGGCGTCGACGCCCGACGCGGCGAGCGCCTTGCCGAATGGCTGCGTCGCGAGCTGGCCGGCGATCAGTCCTGAGCCTGCTCCCGGGCCTGCATCCGCTCCATGGCGCGACGGTAGGAGCCGTTGCGCACGGCCCAGCGCACCACCGGGGCGATGGTACGAATGCCGCTGCGCACGGCGCGACGCTCGAGCGTCGACATCTCGAGGCTCAGCAGCGTCGCTGCCCACGGTGGCAGCAGATCGATGCCGGCGCGCATGAACAGCGCGCCGACGGGGCGGATGACCGGGCTCGGCGGCAGCGCGTGCAGCAGCACGTCGATGACGTCGCGGGTGCGGGCGTCGCAGACCAGATAGCGTCGCTGACGCTCGAGATAGTCATCGATGGCCGCCCGGCTTTTGGGCACGTGGCGCGCGCCCAGCGCTTCGGCCACGCGGGCGGTTTCGGCGAAGTAGCGATCCTGATCCTCGAGACTCAGGCCGGGATCGCGATAGCGCCGATGCGAGGCGAGAAAACGGCTCATCTCGGCAACATGGACCCACACCAGCAGATCCGGATCGTTGGCCGCGTAGGGCGTACCGTCGGCGGCATGCCCGCTGACGCTGTCGTGCACTCGGCGTACCCGCTCGAGAATGCGCTCGGCGTCGTCGCGGGAGCCGAAGGTGGTGACGGCGATGAACTGGCTGGTGCGGCGCAGCCGGCCGATCATGTCGCGGCGGAAGTTGGAGTGATCCCACACGCCGGCCAGCGCCAGCGGGTGCAGCATCTGCAGCAGCAGCGCGCTGACACCGCCGCACATCATCGAGGTGAAGTCCCCATGCACCCGCCACGCCATGGTCTCCGGCCCGAACAGGCCCGGATCGCCCTTGGGCTGGGTATAGTCGACCCCGCCCAGCGTGCGGCCGGTCAGATGGCTGATACGGTTTTCGATGGCGTCGCGCAGGGAGGTCATGGCATCAAGGTCGGGTCAGGGCACGTCAGGGTGACGAAGCGTGAAGGATCTCGCCGTCGGCGGCGGGGACTCCGTCGCGAATGGCACGGGAGAAGGCCTCGCTTCCTGCATTGTACGGAATCTGCTGGGCACGCGGGTTGATATAGCCGCGGTTACGCAGGAACGCGAGCGGATGGCTCGTATCCAGCCCGCCGATCTCGTAGACGTATTCCGGCAGATAGCCGGAGAGAATCAGCCGGATGTCCCTGGGCAGCCCGGCGACGATCCTGTCGACCATGTCGAACACGATGGTGGTGCAGTTGCTGGTCAGGGTGTTGTAGAACTCAGGCGTTCGGCGCAGCCGCTCGGCTTCGTCGAGATAGGCGACGAACAGCTCGCGGCGTGCCTGCGGCGAGAGCCCGACCCGGTAGAGATAGACATCCTCGCCTCTGACGTTGCTGCGCAGGCGCAGGATGTCGTTCTCGTCGGCGGCGATCAGGTTGAGCTCGAACTGCTTGAAGAAGCCGCCACTGATCGAGAACGCCTCGTCCCGCTCGCGCCGGATCTCCACCGAAAACGTCAGATGCCGGCCGTCGGCAAAGCCGAACGTGACCAGCGTGTGGGCGATTGCCGGGCCCATCCAGTAGGAGACCACCATGTCCACCGAGTCGAGCTGCGAGAGATCGTACTCGCGGGTCTCCCAGCGCGTCGTCGCGGTGTTCGGCGTCTGCCATTCGAAGTCGCGCACGTTGTGAAGCCGGACCCGGTCGCCCTCGCGCTCGACCGAGAGCTGGCGCGCCACGTCCGGTGCCCAGTCGCGATCGTTGCTGGGCTCGAGGCTCTGCCACCAGCTCACGACGGCGATCAGTGTCAGCGCGAACAGGACGTGCAGCGCCGATGACGCCCGGCGATGGCGGTGCTTCCATAAAGGCGCCAGCAGCGCGGCCAGGCCGACCAGCACCCATACTGCGATCACCGAGTCGACGACGAGCATCGATCCTGGCAGCTCGAAGTGCAGCGCCAGCGCGCCCCACGCGATCACGGCCAGCAACACCAGCGCCCGCAATGCCTGGCCCATGATGGCGAGTGCTCGCCACACGCCGTTTCGATGCGAATGCCTGGTCGGTCGCACGCTCTGCCTCAATCTTCCGGTAAACCCCGATCATGCCGAACTCCGGGACAGGGATGAAGTGGGGGCGTGGATAAAGCGCAAAGCCGTTGCTGCCGATAGGTGTAACGACGTTATACTAAAGTCTAATTCCTGGTGGGGTTCTCTATTCGCTCATGGTCGGTGGCGTCTGTTCCCGGTATCGCGGGCGCGCTATCTTGACGGCACGACCACAACCCTGGAGAGACCGAGATTTCCGATTCGTTTTCCCACTCCCTGCGCCAGCTGTGGACGCTGGACAAGTTCGCCTACAGCTTCCGCGTGTTCCTGGCGTTCAGCGGCGCCATTGCGCTGAGCTGGTCCCAGGATCAGATCGCGCTCGCCATTCCGCTGTTTCTCGGCATCATCGCCAGCGCGCTCTCCGAGACCGATGACAACTGGGAAGGCCGCGTTCGGGCGCTGCTGGTCACGCTGGTCTGTTTCCTGGTCGCCTCGTGCTCGGTGGAGCTGCTGTTCCCCTGGCCCTGGCTGTTCGCGCCCGGTCTGGCGCTGTCCGCGTTCACCTTCATCATGCTCGGCGCCGTCGAGCAGCGCTACGCCACCATCGCCTCGGCGACGCTGATCCTGTCGGTCTATTCGATGATCAACATCGAGCAGCACGGCGGCACCACCGGCGGCAACTTCTGGCATCAACCGCTGCTGCTGGTCGGCGGTGCGGCCTGGTACGGGGCGATCTCGGTCGTCTGGTGCGCGCTGTTCTCGCGCCAGCCGGTCAAGCAGAGCATGGCGCAGCTCTACCGGGAGCTGGGCGAGTATCTGATCATCAAGGCGACGCTGTTCGAGCCGCTGCGCGGGGTCGATGTCGAAAGCCGTCGCGTCGCGCTGGCGCGCCAGAACGGCCGCGTGGTGACCGCGCTCAACCAGGCCAAGGAGATGATCTTCCGGCGTCTGGAAGGCCAGCGCGGCAGTCGCAAGCTCAACCGTTATCTGCGGCTCTATTTCATCGCGCAGGACATCCACGAGCGGGTCAGCGCCTCCCATTATCCCTATTCGGCACTGACCGAGACCTTCTTCCATCACGATGTGCTGTTCCGCTGCCAGCGGCTGCTCGACCAGCAGGGTCGCGCCTGCAAGCGGCTGGCCAAGGCGCTATTGCTGCGTCAGCCCTTCGAGCACGGCCAGAGCGAGCAGGCGCTGGAAGATCTGCGCGCCTCGATCGTCTACCTGCGGGCCCAGCGCAACCCGGAATGGACCCCGCTGCTGCGCTCGCTGCAGGCGCTGGGCCGTAACCTGGCGACGCTGGAGGATCAGCTCTCCAGCGCTCACAACCCGGATGCGGTGGTCGATCAGAAGGACGCCAGCCTTCTCGACCGCTCGCCGCGCAGCTTCCGCGACGCCTGGGAGCGCATCCGCCTCAACCTGACGCCGGGCTCGCCGACCTTTCGTCACGCGCTGCGGCTGTCGACGGCGCTACTGGTGGGCTATGGCGTGCTGCACCTGGTTCATCCGACCCAAGGCTACTGGATCCTGCTGACCACGCTGTTCGTGTGTCGGCCCAACTTCGGCGCCACGCGTCGCTTCCTGCGCCAACGCATCGTCGGCACGGTATTCGGTCTGGTAGTGGGGTGGGCGCTGATCAGCCTGTTCCCGAACCCGCTGCTCCAGTCGCTGATTTCCGTGGTGGCCGGCGTCGTCTTCTTCGCCAATCGCGAGAAGCATTACGTCATCGCCACCGCCGCCATCACCACGCTGGTGTTGAGCAGCTTCAACCAGGTCGGCGACGGTTTCGATCTGATCCTGCCTCGGCTGATCGATACGCTGATCGGCGCGCTGATATCCGGCCTGGCGGTGTTCTTCATCCTGCCGGACTGGCAGGGGCGGCGACTGCACAAGGTGGCCGCGACGGCGCTGACCAACAGCACGCTCTATTTGCGCGAGATCATCCACCAGTACGAAGCCGGCAAGCAGGACGACCTCGCCTACCGGCTGGCGCGGCGTAACGCCCACAATGCCGATGCCGCGCTCTCCACGGTGCTCTCCAACATGCTGCAGGAGCCGGGGCACTACCGGAAGAAGGACGCCGACGAAGGCTTCCGCTTCCTGGTCGTTTCACACACGCTGCTGGGCTATCTCTCCGCACTGGGGGCACATCGGGGGGCATTGGCAGCCAACGAGTCGAATGCCGAAAGCGATGCCGAGATCTATGCCGCCGCGCGGCGGATCGCCGATCGCTTCGACACCATCGCCGCCAGTCTGCAATCGCGCCAGCCCATCGACGATCCCAAGAGCGAGCAGAACGCGTTGGTGGCGATCTTCGAGCAGGAGCCCACCACCGCCCAGGACGACGCCGACGACGAGCGCCGCGTGATCCAGACCCAGCTGCTGCATATCAGTCGCCAACTGGGGCCGATGAGCGAAGCGGCAGCCCGGCTGATCGCGCGTCCGGTGGAGACGCCAGGCGAGGGCAACGGTGGCGACGAAAAAGGTGACGATGGAAAAGGTGGACAAGAGAACAGCGGCGAGAAGACTGGCGGCAAAGCCGCCGAGAATGCTTGAGCGCGCGGTGGCTACGGGCAGGCTTCATACCTGCCCGTAGCGTCCGGCTTCGTCGCCCAGCCAGCGCCGGATCAGCGGCGTCACGGCATCGGGGGCTTCCTCGAGCAGCGCCTGGGCCAGGGCGGTGACGGTATCGAGCAAATCCCGATCGCGCTCCAGATCGGCGATCTTCATCTGCGCCAGTCCGGTCTGGCGGGTGCCGAGCACTTCGCCGGGGCCACGCAGTTCGAGATCCTTTTCTGCCACCTTGAAGCCGTCGGTGGTGTCGCGCAGGATACCGAGCCGCTGGCGGGAGTGGTTCGACAGCGGCGGGTGGTAGAGCAGCACGCAGTAGCTGTCGACGCTGCCGCGACCGACCCGGCCGCGTAGCTGATGCAACTGGGAGAGCCCCAGCCGCTCCGGGTTTTCAATGATCATCAGGCTGGCGTTGGGCACGTCGACGCCGACCTCGATCACCGTGGTCGCCACCAGCAGATCCAGCTCGCCGCGCTTGAAAGCATCCATCACGTCGGCCTTTTCCTGCACCTTCATGCGGCCGTGAACCAGCCCCACGTTCAGCTCCGGCAGTGCTTCCACCAGCGTATCGCGGGTCACCTCGGCTGCCTGGCAGGTCAGCGCTTCCGACTCTTCGATCAGCGTGCAGACCCAGTAGGCCTGGCGGCCGTCGGCGCAGGCGTTGCGGATGCGCTGGATCACTTCCGGGCGACGCTCGTCGGGTACCGCCACGGTCTGTACCGGCGTGCGTCCCGGCGGCAGCTCGTCGATCACCGACAGATCCAGATCGGCGTAGGCGCTCATCGCCAGCGTCCGCGGGATCGGGGTGGCGGTCATGATCAGCTGATGCGGGGTCAGACCGCCGGATTCGCCCTTCTGGCGCAGCGCGAGGCGCTGGTGAACGCCGAAGCGATGCTGCTCGTCGATCACCGCCAGCCCCAGGCGATGAAAGGCCACGTCATCCTGGAACAGCGCGTGGGTGCCGACCGCGACCTGCACGCGGCCGTCGGCGATGGCGGCCTTGGTGTCCAGCCGGGCCTTGCCCTTGAGCTTGCCGGCCAGCCAGCCGACTTCGATCCCCAGCGGTTCGAGCCAGGCACGGAACTGGCGGAAGTGCTGCTCGGCGAGAATCTCGGTGGGGGCCATCACCGCCGCCTGGCAGCCGCCGGCGATGGCGTTCAGCACCGCCATGGCGGCGACCACGGTCTTGCCCGAGCCGACATCGCCCTGCACCAGCCGCAGCATCGGCACTTCCCGCTCCAGGTCCCGCCCGATTTCTTCCAGCACCCGGCGCTGCGCCTGGGTCAGCGAGAACGGCAGCTGGGTCAGAAAGCGTGCCTGCAGGTTGCTGCTCGCCGCGAGCCGGGGCGCGCCATCGGTCTGAATGCGCAGGCGGACCTGGCGCAAACTCAACTGGTGAGCCAGCAGCTCTTCCAGCGCCAGCCGTCGCTGTGCCGGGTGGCGGCCATCGGCCAGGCGTTCCTGCGGGGCGTCCGGCGGCGGCTCGTGCAGATAGCGCAGCGATTCGATCAGCCCCGGCAGCCGAAAACGGCCGCGCAGCGGTTCGGGAATCCACTCCGGCAGGCTCTCGGGCGCCTGTTCGAGCCGCTTCAGCGCCTGCTGGATCAGAGCACGCAGGCGTGGCTGCGCCAGCCCTTCGGTGGCGGGATAGATCGGGGTCAGGTGTTCGTCCACCGGCGTCGCCTCGCTCTGGACCAGACGATATTCCGGGTGATAGATCTCGAGCCCGGTGCTGCCGGCGCGGGCCTCGCCGAAGCAGCGCACCTGGGCGCCCTTGACGAACTGCTGCTGCTGGGCCGGCGAGAAGTGGAAGAAGCGCAGGCTGAGAATGCCGGAGCCGTCCTTGAGCCGGACCAGCAGGCTTCGCCGACGGCCGCGGACGACCTCTGCCGCGCTGACTTCGCCCTCGACCACGGCCTCGGTGCCGGCACGCAAGGTGCCGATGGGCGTGATCCGTGTCCGATCCTGATAGCGCAGCGGCAGATGAAACAGCAGGTCGACGACCTGTTCGATGCGCAGCCGGGCCAGCTTGCCGGCCAGCGCCTCGCCGACGCCGGAGAGGTCGGTTACCGGCACATCAAGGCTCATGCGGCCTCGACGTCGCTACTCTGGATTTTATCGATCGCCTGAATCAGCGCATCGATCGCCTTGGGCCGCGGGAAACTGGCGCGCCATGCCAGCGCGACGCTGCGCGTGGGCGCGCTGCCCTTGAAGGGCCGACTCTCCAGCAGGCCACCTTCATAGTGGTTGGTGCCGATCGCCAGTCTGGGCAGGACCGTGATGCCCAGCCCCGACGCGACCATGTGGCGGATGGTTTCCAGCGAGCCGCCCTCGGCGATCAATGTGTTGGCGGGATTGTTGAGCTGCGCGCTGATCGCCGGGCAGGCTTCCAGGATCTGATCGCGGAAGCAGTGACCCTCGCCGAGCAGCAACAGCCGTTCGGTGAGCAGGTCCTCCTTGGCGATCGCCGCCTTCTCCGTCCACGGATGGCCGGCCGGCAGCAGCACCTCGAACGGCTCTTCGTAGAGCGTCTTGGTGACCACGTCGGACTCGTTGAACGGCAGCGCCACGAAGATCGCATCGAGTTCGCCGCCACGCAGCTTGCGCCGCAGCTCGCCGGTGAAGCTCTCCTCGATATAGAGCGGCATCTGCGGCGCGATGCGTGACAGCGCCGGAACCAGATGCGGAAACAGATAGGGGCCGATGGTATAGATCGCGCCGATCCGCAGCGGGCTGATCAACTGGTCCTTGCCTTCGGTGGCCATCTCCCGGATCAGCGTGGCCTGCTCCAGCACGCGATGCGCCTGCTCGACGATCCGCTCGCCCAGCGGGGTCACCTGAACGGTGGATTTGGAGCGTTCGAACAGGGCGATGCCGAGTTCGTCCTCGAGTTTCTTGACGGCCACCGACAGCGTCGGCTGGGAAACGAAGCAGCGTTCGGCGGCGCGGCCGAAGTGGCGCTCCTGGGCCAAGGTTACGATGTAGCGGAGTTCTGTTAGAGTCATTGGCTGGGACCGGAAGGCTCCCTGTCGCACGAAGTCAGTGTGTGGTTCTCGAGGTCATTCGCGTCCTCAGGGACGAATCATCAAGGACGTTTTACCAAGAGGCTAGGGAAAGGTGAAGAAAACTACGCTAATTCTCGGCTGTGGCGATATCGGCACCCAGCTCGGGAAGCAGTTGATCGATGCCGGTCATCGCGTGATCGGCGCACGCCGCAACGTCGTCGCGCTCGCCGGCACCGGGATCGAAGCGGTGGCGCTGGACGTGACCGACGAAGCCGCGCTGGCGGCACTGCCGGATGCCGATATCATCGTCTACGCGGTGACGGCGGACCGGTTCGAGGAGTCGGCCTACGAGGCGGCATATCCGACTGGCCTGAAGGCGGTTCTGCAGGCGTTCGGCGCCCGCGAGAAGCCGCCCGAGCGGGTCCTTTTCGTCTCCTCGACCAGCGTCTATGCCCAGCAGGGCGGCGAAGAGGTGGACGAGACCTCGGTGACCGAACCCCACGGTTTCTCGGGGGTACTGATGCGCGAGGCCGAGCAGGCGCTGCTCGCACACGATCTGCCCGGCACGGCCATCCGCTTCTCGGGAATCTACGGCCCGGGTCGCGACCGGCTGATCCGCCAGGTGAGCGAAGGCCGTATCGCCGCCTCCAACCCGCCAATGTACTCCAATCGCATTCATCGCGACGACTGCGCGGGCGTGATCGCCCACCTGATCCAGCTGGCGCTGGAAGGCAAGCCGCTGGAGCCGGTCTATCTCGCCAGCGATTGCGATTCGGCACCGCTGCACGAAGTGATGGCCTGGATCGCCGGGCGACTCAAGGTCGAGACGCCGGACGTCATCCAGTCACCGCTGCGTCGCCGTTCCAGCAAGCGCTGCAACAACCGGCTGCTGCTCGATTCCGGCTACACGTTCCGCTATCCCACCTTCCGAGAAGGTTACGAGGACGTGCTCAGACAGGGCGGTTTCCTGCCCGCCACGGAAAGCGCCTGACGCCCGGCCGGCGGCCGACATCGTCTTGTGCTGGATGTGACGATTCGACGACGAATTCGTGTCGGCGAGATGACGGCCGCCGCCAACTTATTGATATTCTCCATAAAGCGCCAGCGGGCGCTTTTTTCGTGGCGCTTTTTGCCCCCGCCTTTGTCACCGTTTCTTAATTGTCTAGATAAATAACCGTCATACGACGTCGCCAGACTGTGTCCAGCCTTTCAGGTTCCAAACACTTTCCGGGACGAATCGTATGACCGCCATCATTAGCGTCGAACGGCTCGACAAATCCTTCGGCAACCACGCCGCGCTGCGCGAGGTGGGTTTCGAGATCGCCAGCGGCGAAATGGTCACCCTGATCGGGCCGTCGGGCTCCGGCAAGTCGACCCTGCTGCGCCATCTCATCGGCCTGACCCGTGCCGACCGCCAGTCGCACGGTCATGTCAGAGTGCTGGATCGCGACGTGCAGCGCCAGGGGCGACTGGTCGGCGCGAGTCGCGAACAGCGCCGTCGTGCCGGCTACATCTTCCAGCAGTTCAATCTCGTCGGCCGCCTGAGCGTGCTGACCAACGTGCTGATCGGCCACCTCGGGGCGATGCCGCGATGGCGGGCGCTGACGGGCCGCTTCACCCAGCACGAACGGGACCTGGCGCTGCGCGCACTCGAGCGGGTCGGCATCGTCGGTCTCGCCCATCAGCGCGCCAATACCCTTTCCGGCGGCCAGATGCAGCGCGTCGCCATTGCCCGGGCGCTGGTCCAGGAGGCCGAAGTGATCTTCGCCGACGAGCCGATCGCCTCCCTCGATCCGCGCAGCGCCCGCGAAGTGATGGAGATCCTCCAGCGCATCAATCGCGAGGACGGCCGCACCATCGTCGTCACCCTGCATCAGGTCGACGTCGCGCGCCGCTACTGCCGCCGCGCCATCGCCCTCAAACAGGGGCGGCTCTACTACGACGGGCCGATCGAAGGCCTCACCGACAGCCGCCTGCAGGCGCTCTACGAGAACGCCGGTCTCGACGAGCTCGAATCCCGTCAGCCCGATCATCGGATGGCGGCGCCACTGCATGCGGTGGGCTGAGCCGAGCGAGCTCTGCAGGAAAACCGACATACCCACGACCGATCCCTGACCATCGATCACCAACCCCGACGCTTCGAGGAAACGACATGATCTCATCCCGTCTACGCCGTGCGGCCCTGCCGCTGATCGCCGGACTCGGCCTGTTCGGCACCACGCTGGCCGTCAGTTCGGCCCAGGCCGCCGACGAGCCGCTGCGCTTCGGCATCATCTCCACCGAATCGAGTTCCAACCAGTCGACCCAGTGGCAGCCGTTTCTGGATGACATGTCCGAGGCGTTGGGCGTCGAGGTCCAGCCGTTCTTCGCCACCGACTACGCCGCGGTGATCCAGGCGATGCGCTTCGACAAGGTCGATCTCGCCTGGTACGGCAACAAGTCGGCAATGGAAGCAGTCGATCGCGCCGGTGGCGAGATCTTCGCCCAGACCGTCGCCGCCAATGGCGCGCCGGGCTACTGGAGCCTGATGATCGTCAACAAGGAGAGCCCCTACGACTCAGTCGACGAAGTGCTGGATCACGCCGGCGAGCTGACCTTCGGCAACGGCGATCCCAACTCTACCTCGGGATATCTGGTACCGGGCTACTACGTCTTCGCCAAGAACCACGTCGATCCCGCCACCGCGTTCAAGCGCACGCTCAATTCCAATCACGAGACCAATGCGCTGACCGTGGCCAACGGCCAGGTCGATGTCGCGACGTTCAACACCGAAAGCATGGAGCGCCTGGAGATCACTCATCCCGACAAGGCCGACCAGCTCAAGGTGATCTGGAAGTCGCCGCTGATCCCCTCCGATCCGCTGGTCTGGCGTACCGATCTACCGCAGGAAACCAAGGACGAGCTGCGCCAGTTCTTCCTGAGCTACGGCGATACCGACAAGCAGAAGCAGATTCTCGAACCGCTGCAGTGGTCCGGTTTTGCCGCTTCCGACAACGACCAACTGCTGCCGATCCGTCAGCTCGCCCTGTTCAAGCAGCGCGCCCAGCTCGCCGCCGACGATTCGATCGATGCCGAGGAGAAGCAGCAGCAACTCGCGGATATCGACGCTCGCCTCGAATCGCTGAACCAGCGCATGGACGCCCGCGAAGCCGCGCAGGCCGAGCAGGCCGACAACACCACGGCAATGGCCAACTGAGGTTCCGCTCCCGGCCGGCGGCAGATCGACTCTTCGACCTGCCGCCGACGATCGAGCTCCGATCCTCATCGATCTCTTCGTCAGGACAACGCACATGCAAAGCGCCTCTTCCCTCGACATGCAAGCCCGCGCCGGCAAGCGCAGCTGGACCACGCTGCTAGGCTGGGCGGTTGCCGCAGGCGTGCTCGGCTGGGCCTGGCAGGGCGCCGAAATGGCCCCGGGCCTGCTGGTCAGCAACGCCGGCAACATGGCCACGCTCGCCGCCGACTTCGTGCCGCCGACCTTCGGCAGTCTCGATCACTACATCGACCAGATGCTGGTGACCATCCAGATCGCGATCTGGGGCACGCTGCTGGCGGTGCTGTTCGCCATCCCGTTCGGCCTGCTCTCCTCGGACAACCTAGCGCCGTGGTGGATCAACCAGCCGGTACGACGCCTGATGGATGCGTGCCGCGCGATCAACGAACTGGTGTTCGCGATGCTGTTCGTGGTCGCCGTCGGCCTGGGGCCGTTCGCCGGCACCATGGCGCTGTTCGTCCACACCACCGGCGTGCTCGCCAAGCTGTTCTCGGAAGCGGTGGAAGCCACCGATGCCGGGCCGATGGAAGGCGTTCGCGTCACCGGCGCCGGGCGACTGGAAGAGATTATCTTCGGCCTGATCCCCCAGGTTCTGCCGCTGTGGATTTCGGTCAGCCTGTACCGCTTCGAGTCCAACATTCGCTCCGCCACGGTGCTCGGCATGGTCGGCGGCGGCGGAATCGGCGTCTCGCTGTGGGAGACCATGCGCGGATTCCAGTACACCGAGACCGCCACGATCATGCTGGTGATCATCGTTGCCGTCACTTTGCTCGATATGGCGTCGCAGCGTGTTCGCAAACGCTTCATCTGATGCCGGGGCTTCCCCCGGTTTTTTGGGTCCGATGATGTCTAGACAAATTTTGACGATGCCGCGCTACCGCGAACTGGCCGAAGTGCTGGTGCGCGAAGTGCGCGCCGACTACGCCCCCGGCGATCTGCTGCCGACCGAGGCCCAGTTGGCCAAGCGCTTCGCGGTCAATCGCCACACGGTACGCCGGGCGCTGGACGAGCTGGTCGCCGCCGGCCTGGTGACGCGCCACCAGGGACGCGGCACCCAGGTGGTCGATCGTCGCCTCGACTACGCCGTCAGCGCCGGCAGCAAGGTGACCCAGAATCTGGCCGGCCTCGGTCTGCCTTCGAATACCTGCTGTCTCGAACAGGGGCTCGAGACGCCCCCCGAGGCGATCGCGCTGCGTTTCGGCCGCCCCGCCGACGAGCCGCTGCTGCGGGTCGATACCGTGCGCTACGTCGACGATGCCCCGCTGATGCGGCTGCGCCACTGGTTCGATCCCGAGCGCGTGCCGGGCTGGCTGGAGCGCTATCGCGGCGGTTCCACCCGCGCCCTGCTGGGTCAGCACTATGGCCTGCGGCTTCACCGGCGCCGGGTGCGCATCGATGCCGCAACCGCCACCCGCGACGACGCCCGCTGGCTGCAGTGTCCGCTCAACGCACCGCTGCTGCTGATGACCAGCGAAAACACCGATGCCGACGGCGCGCTGGTGGAAATCTCGATGGGCCGGGCGCGTGCCGACCGGCTCTCCTATCACGTTGATTTCGACATCGACCCCATGGATTTCGACACCGACGAGGTTGCGTCATGAACGACACATCACGAGGCGCGCGTCAGCGGCTGCTGGCGCTCTCTACCCGCGAGCGAATCGAGGCGTGCTGGACGGCGCTCGATGCAGTGCCCGCACACCGCTGCGTACGCGGCCCGGAAGCCGGCATGGCGATGCTCAAGGGCCGCACCGGCGGTACCGGCAACGCCTTCCATCTCGGCGAGATGACCCTGACCCGCGCCAGCGTCGCCCTCGACGACGGCACCCTCGGCCACGGCTGGGTACGGGGCCGTGACCACCGCCACGCCGAGCTGATCGCACTGGCCGATGCCGTCGCCCAGCACACCGAATGGCAGCAGAAGCTCGAGACGCACGTGCTCGCGCCGTTGGCCGAGGAACTGGCCGAGCGTCAGCGCCGCGATGCCGCCACCGCCGCCGCCACCCGCGTCGACTTCTTCACCCTCGTACGTGGTGAATAGGTACGTGGTGAATAGGTACGTGGCGAGTGAGCACGGGCGAATGACGATGGAGAAAGTGACGATGGACAAAGCAATGACGGTAAAGACGGAAACGACGAGGGATCTCGTCTGGCCTGGGCTGGCCGACCCCGCCCACGACAGTCAGCGTCTGTTTCGCCAGATTCTCGGCGCGCTTTCCGAGCCGGGCACGCTGACCACGCTGGCACTGCCGGCACCGCCCCAGGTGGCGCCGAGTGACGCGCTGGGCGCCGCACTGTGGGGCGTGGTGCTGACGCTTTGCGACCTCGAGACACGCGTCTGGATCGCCGCCGACCTCGACTCGCCGGCCCTGCGCGAGGCGCTGACCTTCCACACCGGCGCGCGAATCACCGATGACCCGGCGAGTGCCGATTTCGCGCTGCTGACCCACGAGTCCTTCGATCCGCAGACACCTTTCGCGGTGGGCAGCGACACCTATCCCGATCGCGGTACCACGCTGCTGGTCGCCGTCGAGCGGCTGGAAAACGATTCGAACGGTGCCGACGACGCAGACCACGGCTGGCGGCTCAGCGGCCCCGGCATCGCCGAGTCGCGGGTGCTCGATATCGGTGACGGCGCCGGCTGCCGGGCACTGATGACTCGCCTGGCCGGCAACCGTGCCAGCTTTCCGCAGGGGCTGGACGCCATCTTCGGCTGCGGCGCGCAGCTGGCGGCGATTCCCCGCAGCACCCGAATTGCGAGTGTCGAGGCTCGCGCCGATTCTCAGGAGACGAACTGATGTACGTAGCCGTCAAGGGAGGCGAGCAGGCGATTGCCAACGCCCATCGCTGGCTGGCCGACCGCCGCCGCGGCGATCGCGATCGCCCGGAACTGGAGGTCGCCCAGGTCGGTGACCAGCTGCGGCTGGCCGTCGACCGGGTGATGAGCGAAGCCTCGCTCTACGATCCCGAACTCGCCGCGCTCGCATTCAAGCAGGCCAGCGGCGATCTCACCGAAGCCGTGTTCCTGCTGCGCGCCTATCGCACCACGCTGCCGCGACTGGCGGTCAGCGAGCCGCTCGACACCGCCAGCATGCGCATCGAGCGCCGCATCAGCGCCACCTACAAGGACATCCCCGGCGGCCAGATTCTGGGGCCGACCTACGACTACACCCACCGCCTGCTCGACTTCCTGCAGTTGGCCGGGGCCGAGGTGCCGGCCGCCGAGATTCGCGAAGAGGTTACCGAAGCCGAGGCGTGCCCGCAGATTCTGGAGCTGCTCAACGACGAAGGCCTGGTGGAGCAGGAGATCGACGACGGCAGTGAGCCTGCGGACATCACCCGCGATCCGCCCGATTACCCGATGGACCGTGCCGCCCGGCTGCAGATGCTGGCCCGCGGCGACGAGGGCTACCTGCTGGCGCTGGGGTACTCCACCCAGCGCGGCTACGGCCGCAACCACCCGTTTGCCGGCGAGATTCGCCTGGGTCAGGTGGAGGTCGAGATCCACGTCGACGAGTGGGACGAGACGATCTGCGTCGGCGAGATCGCGTTGAGCGAGTGCCAGATGATCAACCAGTTCGGCGGCTCGCGCGAGGCCGCACCGCAGTTCACGCGCGGTTACGGCCTCGCCTTCGGCCACAACGAGCGCAAGACCATGGCGATGGCGCTGGTCGATCGCGCCCTGCGCGCCGAGGAGCTGGGCGAGCCGATCATCGGCCCCGCCCAGCAGGCGGAGTTCGTGCTGGCCCACGCCGACAGCGTCGACGCCTCCGGCTTCGTCTCGCACCTGAAACTGCCGCACTACGTCGACTTCCAGTCCGAGCTCGATCTGCTGCGCCGTCTGCGACGCGAGCATGCCGCACGCCAGGCTGAACTCGACGGCACCCGCGACACCGCCAGCCCCCAGCAGGAGGAGCGCTAACGTGGACGGTTATAACTTCGCGTATTTGGACGAACAAACCAAAAGGATGATCCGCCGCGCGCTGCTCAAGGGGGTGGCGATTCCCGGCTATCAGGTACCGTTCGGCGGACGCGAGATGCCGATGCCCTACGGCTGGGGCACCGGCGGTGTGCAGCTCACCGCGAGCATTCTCGGTGCCTACGACATTCTCAAGGTGATCGACCAGGGTGCCGACGACACCACCAATGCGGTCAGTATCCGCCACTTCTTCCAGCGCGTGGCCGGCGTCGAGACCACCACCGCCACCACCGCGGCGGACGTCATCCAGACCCGCCACCGGATTCCCGAGACGCCGCTGCGAAGCGGCCAGATCCTGGTGTTCCAGGTGCCGATTCCCGAGCCGCTGCGCTTCATCGAGCCCAGCGAGCAGGAGACGCGGCTGATGCACGCGCTGGAGGAGTACGGCGTGATGCACGTCAAGCTCTACGAGGACATCGCCCGCTACGGCCATATCGCCACCACCTACGCCTACCCGGTCAAGGTGGACGGGCGCTACGTGATGGACCCGTCGCCGATCCCCAAGTTCGACAACCCCAAGCTCGACGGCAACCCGGCGCTGATGCTGTTCGGCGCCGGTCGCGAGAAGCGGCTTTACGCGATCCCGCCCTACACCCGGGTCGAGAGCCTCGACTTCGAGGACCATCCGTTCGAGGTCCAGAGCTGGGAGCACACCTGTGCGCTGTGCGGCAGCGATCACAGCTATCTCGACGAAGTGATCACCGATGACAAGGGCGGGCGGATGTTCGTCTGCTCCGATACCGACTACTGCCAGACGCGACGGGGAGAGGTGGCATGAAGAAGCCGGCACTGGAGCGCCCGGTCCTGCTGGACGTTCAGGACATCACCCGCCTCTACGGTCCCGGCAAGGGCTGCGAGGCGATCGATTTTCAACTGCATGCCGGCGAGGTGCTGGGCATCGTCGGCGAATCCGGCTCCGGCAAGTCGACGCTGTTGCGCGTGCTCGCCGGGATGGAAGCGCCCGATGCGGGACGCGTGGTCTATCGAAGGGCTATTCACGAGTCCGAAGCCGCTCGAGCCGGCGCCGGAGAAGACGTGCTGGATAAGGGAGAGTTGGAGAGGGATGAGGCCGAGCTCGATCTCTACGCCATCGGCGAGGCACGGCGTCGAGCACTGCTGCGTCTCGAATGGGGGCTGGTGCACCAGAACCCCCGCGATGGCCTGCGGATGGGCGTTTCCGCCGGGGCCAATATCGGCGAGCGGCTGATGGCCCAGGGCCAGCGCCACTACGGTCAGTTGCGTGCCACCGGCCAGGAGTGGATGCGCCAGGTCGAGCTCGACCCCGGTCGTATCGACGACGCCCCGCGCACCTTCTCCGGCGGCATGCAGCAGCGCCTGCAGATCGCCCGCACCCTGGTCACCCGGCCGCGTCTTGTGTTCATGGACGAGCCCACCGGCGGGCTCGACGTCTCGGTGCAGGCGCGCCTGCTCGACATGCTGCGCACGCTGGTACGCCAACTGGGCCTTTCGGTGGTGCTGGTCACCCACGACCTCGCCGTGGCGCGCCTGCTCGCTCACCGCCTGATGGTGATGCGCCGCGGCCAGGTGGTCGAGGCCGGCCTTACCGACCAGATCCTCGACGATCCGCAGCACGCGTATACGCAGCTGCTGGTTTCATCCGTGCTGACACCTTGAGGGAGGAATTCCGATGCTTTCCGAGACTAGCGCTTCCCCGAAACGCGCCCGACCTCGCCTCACGGTGGATGGGCTGCACAAACGGTTCCTGCTGCACGGCCAGGGCGGGCTCGAGATCGACGTGATGCGCGATCTCTCGCTGACCCTCGACGCCGGCGAATGCCTGGTGCTTGCCGGTCGCAGCGGTATCGGCAAGAGCACGCTGCTGAAGATGCTTCACGGCGACTATCGCATCGACCGCGGGCACATCCGGCTGCATTTCGAGGATGGCGAACTCGACCTCGAGACGTTGCCGGCCTACGCCTGGCACGGCCTGCGCCGGGACGTGATCGGCTACGTCAGCCAGTTTCTGCGCGTGGTACCGCGGGTCGCCGCCGTCGATGTGGTGATGGAGCCGCTGCTGGCGCGTGGTGCCGACGAAAACGAGGCCCGCCAGCGCGCCGAGACGCTGCTGGCCCGGCTCAACCTGCCCGAGCGACTGTGGCAGCTGCCGCCCGGCACCTTCTCCGGCGGCGAGCAGCAGCGCGTCAACATCGCCCGCGGCTTCATCGGCGAGCATCCGCTGCTGCTGCTCGACGAACCCACCGCGTCGCTGGACGCCACCAATCGCGACGTGGTGATCACCCTGATCGGCGAGGCCAAGGCCCGCGGCGCGGCGATGCTCGGCATTTTCCACGACGAGGACGTGCGCGAGCGCGTCGCCGATCGCCTGCTGCCGCTGGACGATAGTCTCGGCGCCCGCGCTTCCGTTACCCAGAACACTCAGGAGACGCTGTCATGAGCACGCAGGAACAGGTACTGACCAACGCCAGGCTGGTGCTCGACGACGAGGTGATCGACGGCACGCTGGTGATCCGCGACGGCCGGATCGCCGCCATCGACCATGGCGCGAGCCAGACCGGGGGCGCCGTCGATTGCGAAGGCGACACGCTGCTGCCAGGGCTGGTCGAGCTGCACACCGACAACATGGAAAAGTATTTCCAGCCGCGACCCAAGGTCGAATGGCCGGGACGTCAGGCGGCGCTGGCCCACGACGCCCAGATGGCGGCCAGCGGCATCACCACCGTGTTCGATGCGGTCTCGATCGGTGACGTCGACGAGCAGAGCATGCGCCACCGGGCGCTGGACGAGATGTGCCACGCTCTCTCGCAGATCGTTCACGACGGTCTGGCGCGGGTCGATCATCGTCTGCACCTGCGCTGCGAGGTCAGTCACCCGAACACGCTGGTACGGTTCAACGAGCTGTCGTCATCACCATTGCTGGGCTTGGTCTCGCTGATGGATCACGCCCCCGGCCAACGCCAGTTCGCCAGCCTCGAGGCGTATCGCGTCTACTATCAGGGCAAGTACCAGCTCGATGACGCGGCGATGAATGCCTTCATGGCGACCCAGATCGACAACAGCCAGCGCTACAGCGCCGAGCATCGACGCGCCATCGCGGCCAGCTGTCGCGAACGCGGCCTGGCGATCGCCAGCCACGACGACGCCACCGTCGAGCACGTCGTCGAAAGCCATGAATACGGCACCCGGGTCGCGGAGTTCCCCACCACCCGCGAAGCGGCGGAGGCCTCCCACCGCGCTGGCATGGCGGTGATGATGGGCGCACCCAACGTGGTTCGCGGCGGTTCCCATTCCGGCAACATCGCCGCCGCCGAACTCGTCGAGCTGGGCGTGCTGGATATCCTGTCGTCGGACTACTATCCGGCGGCGCTGCTCGATGCCGTATTCCGGGTGGCGGCGATGGAGAACGGCTACGCACTGCCCCGGGCGGTCGCCACCGCGACACGCATACCGGCCGAAGCGGTAGGCCTGACCGATCGTGGGCGCCTGGCGCCGGGGCTGCGTGCCGATCTGCTGCGGGTGCGATTGATCGACGATCATCCGGTGGTGCAGCGGGTTTGGTCTGCGGGTAGGCAGATCCATTGATGGCGTATTTTTCGAGAGGTCCGAGATGTCGCGTCTGATCTACGTCATGGGCGCCAGCGGCGTCGGCAAGGACAGCCTGCTGCGCGAGCTGGCACGACGGCGCCCGGACGCGCTGGTGGCGCATCGCTACATCACGCGCGCCAGCGGCGGGGCGGAGAACTGTATCGAACTCTCCCGCGAGGCATTCCACTGGCGGCGGGAGCAGGGGCTGTTCTGCCTTTCATGGAGCGCACATGGGCTCGATTACGGCGTCGGCATCGAGATCGAAGCGTGGCTGGCGGCGGGGCATACGGTGGTGCTCAACGGCAGCCGGCGAGCGCTGGAGCGCGCCCGTCAACGCTTCGGCGCGGCCCTGATGCCGGTTCTGGTCGTGGCGGATGCCGAGGTGCTGCGCCGGCGTCTGATCGCTCGCGGGCGCGAGACGCTGGCCGAGATCGAGGCGCGGCTGGCGCGCGGCGGCGGTGAGGATGCGCTGAGCGATATTGCGCGTATCGACAACGGCGGCGAGCTGGCGCATGGCGTGAAGGCGCTCGAAGCCTGGCTCGACGCCACGCCTGTAGCGGACGGTCCGGCGTGAAGCTGCGCTTCGCCGGCACCGGCGACAGCGCCCAGGTGCCTTGTTTCGGCTGCGACTGCCTGGCCTGCCAGCGCGCGCGGCTGCTGAGCTGCCACCGCCGCGAGCCCTGTTGCGGCGAGATCGAACTCGATGGCGATCTGATCCTGATCGACGCCGGCCGCATGGATCTGGCCGCCCGCTGCGAGCGCCAGCGCCCGGCCGCCATCCTGTTGACCCACTATCACGCCGATCATGTGCAGGGGCTGTTGCATCTGCGCTGGGGCCGGGGCGAATCGATTCCGGTCTACGGTCCCAAAGATCCTCAAGGCTGTGCCGACTTGCACAAGAACCCCGGCATTCTCGACTTCCAACCCGGCCTGAAGCCGTTTCGGCCCTTGCAGCTGGGCCGGCTCGAGGTCACGCCGCTGCCGCTGAATCACAGCAAGCCGACGCTGGGCTACGCGATCTCCGACGGCGTCAATCGGCTGGCCTGGTTGTGCGATACCGTGGGCTTGCCCGGCGCCACCGAACGCTTCCTGACCGAATGGCGGCCGCATGGTGTGGTGATCGATGCCACCCATCCGGATTCTTATAACTCCCCGCACCCGGAGTCTCACGCCGCGCCCCGCAACCACAACAACGTCAGCATGGCGCTGGAGATCATCGAGCGACTGCCGCCAGCGCGGGCCTGGCTGACGCACATCAGTCACGAACTGGACGCCGACTTCTTAGCAACGTCGCGAACCCTGCCGGAAGGCGTGGAGTTGGCCGCCGATGGCAGCGACATTCTTTTCTGAGAGGGATTCATGTCTTCACAGCCCGCTTCCCGACGCTTGAGCGCCGCCCCCACCGGCGCGCCCACGGCGAAACTCCACGAGAGTCGCCTGGGCGCCTGGACCGAGGTGGGCGATCGCTGCGTCTTCAACCACGTCACGCTCGGCGACTACAGCTATGTCGAGCGCGATTGCGACCTGATGTTCACCGAGATTGGCAGATTCACGTCGATCGCCTCCAGCGTGCGTATCAATCCCAGCAATCACCCCTGGTGGCGGCCGACGCTGCACCATTTCAGCTACCGCCCCGGCAAGTTCGGCTTCGCCGGCAGCGACCAGGGCGTCGACGACCGGATCTTCGACTGGCGCGCCGAGGATCGTGTCGTGATCGGTCACGATGTCTGGATCGGCCACGGTGCCATCGTGCTGCCCGGCATCACCATCGGCAATGGCGCCATCGTCGGTGCTGGCAGTGTGGTGACCAAGAACGTTGACGCCTACACCATCGTTGTCGGCAACCCCGCTCGTCCGCTGCGGCCCCGCTTCGAGGATCCGGAAATCTCGGCACGCCTGGAAGCGCTGGCCTGGTGGGATTGGCCCCATGCGCGTCTGGCCCGCATGCTGCCGCTGTTCCAGGGCGATACCGGGGCGTTTCTCGAAGCCGCCGAGGGCGAGTCGCGCCCATCGCCATGATCTCAGCTGATGTTGTCAGCCAGCGTCCGATAGCGCGAGCCGCCGTTGCCGAGCTGCGACTCCACCAGGGCGAGATGGTCGAAGCGCCAGCGGATCGACGTGGGCAGCCGTGACTGGGGTGCCGCACGTTCGGCCTGGCGTACCAGGCTGACGTGCGGGGTGAATTCACGTTGCGGCGCGGTGAAGCCGTGGCGGGACAGCGCCTGCCAGAGCTCGGCATCGAGCGTCAGTAGCGCGTCGCTCGGCATCTGGCTGCCGGCCCAGACGATGCGAGGCTGGGGGAAATGCCCTAGCCGATCCAGCGTCCACTCGCCCTGCAGCCCCGGCCAGCCCTGGGCGAGGGCCACGAGGGGAGCGATCCGGGCTTCGTCGACATTGCCGAGAAATGCCAGCGTGATGTGCATGTTCTCTGCGGGCAGCGGGTAGCCGCCGCAGAGTGGCGCCAGGCGTTCGGCCTCGTCGGCCAGTGCCTGGCGAGTGGTGTCGTCGGGCCAGAGGGCGAAGAAGAGTCTTCTCATCGACGATCCGGTCGGTCACCAGGGGCGCAAGGCCGGCTCAGTCGCCGATGACCATGACTGCTTCGGCTTCCACCTGGCTATCCTTGGGCAGCTGCTTGACGCCGACGGCGGCTCGGGCCGGGAAGGGCGGCTGGAAGAACTCTTCCATCACCTTGTTGACCACGGCGAAGTTGTCGAGATCGGTCAGGTAGAGGTTGAGCTTGACGATATCCTGCAGCGAGCCGGCGGCTTCCTGGCACACGGCGGCCATATTGGTGAAGACCTGGCGGGCCTGCACTTCGAAGTCGTCGGAGACCATTTCCATGGTGGTGGGGTCGAGCGGAATCTGGCCCGAAAGATAGACGGTGTTACCCGACTTGATGGCCTGGGAATAAGGGCCGATGGCGGCCGGGGCGTTGTCGGTGTTGATCACGGCTTTGTTGCTCATGGCGTACCCTCCAGTTTCTTTGAATCAGTGCCTTTTCATGAATACTTTTCTAATGACATGACATCTTGAAAAAACGCTGCCCCGCCGCGCATGACGCGGCGGGGCAGCCGTCACGGATCAGTTTCGGGCGCGAACGATGCGGCCGATGTGATTCAGGTTGCGCAGGCGCTTGATGATTCGCGCCAGATGAATGCGGCCCTTGACCAGGATGGTCAGGTTGACGATCGAGAGCCTGGCGTCGCGTTCTTCGATGCCGATGCGCTCGATATTGGCGTCAGCATCGGTGATCAGGCTGGCCAGTTCGGCGATCAGGCCGCGTCGGGTCTCGACTTCGATACGCAGCGGGACCGGGAAATCCTGATCGATGTGCTTCGACCAGGTCAACGAGACCAGCTTGTCGGGATCGTCGCGCAACTCGTCGAGGTTACCACACTCGTGACGGTGGACGACGATCCCCTTGCCGATCGACAGGTGCCCGATCACCGGGTCTCCCGGTAGCGGGTGGCAGCAGCGGGCAAAGCTGATCGCCATGCTCTCGGAGCCGTTGATGACGATCGGGCCGTTGTGCGGTGAATCGGCCAGCAACCGTTCCAGGTCCTGCTCGCCGCTGGCGTTGGTTTCGGCCGGAAGATCGTTCGTGACCAGCCGTCGCGCGGTGGTATGCGCCAGGCGGGTGCCGAGGCCGATGGTCTCGAGCAGATCGTCTTCGGTCTTGAGCTCCAGCTCGTCCAGCAGCGCCGAGAGCCGTTCCGGCGGCAGTTTTTCCAGGCTGGTCTCGAAGCTACCCAAGGCGCGGTTGAGCAGGCGGCGGCCGAGCTGGATCGCCTCGCTGCGTTGCTGGCTCTTCAGGGCGTGACGAATCGCCGAGCGGGCCTTGGCAGTGATCACGAAATTGAGCCAGGCCAGGTTGGGGCGCGCGCCGGGGGCGGTGATGATCTCCAGCGTCTGGCCGCTTTCCAGCGGGGTCGACAGCGGCGCCAGATGACGATCGATGCGGCAGGCGATGCAGCTGTTGCCGATATCGGTGTGCACGCTGTAGGCGAAGTCGACCGCCGTCGCCCCCTGAGGCAACTCCATGATGTCGCCCTTGGGGGTGAAGATGTAGACGTCGTCCGGGAACAGGTCGTTCTTGACGTGTTCGATGAACTCCAGCGAGTCGCCGGCGTGGCGCTGCATCTCGAGCAGGCCGCGAACCCATTCGCGGGCGCGGGCGTGGCTGCCGGCGGCGATGGGCCGTTCGGTCTGGCCGGCCTTGTAGAGCCAGTGGGCGGCGATGCCGTTGTTGGCCATCGCTTCCATCTCGCGGGTGCGGATCTGCACCTCGATCGGCATGCCGCTGGGGCCGAACAGTGTGGTGTGCAGGCTCTGGTAGCCGTTGGCCTTGGGGATCGCGATGTAGTCCTTGAAGCGCCCCGGCACCGGCTTGTAGAGATTGTGCACCGCGCCCAGCACGCGATAGCAGTTGTCGACGCTGTCGGTGATGATGCGGAAGCCGAACACGTCCATGATCTCGGCGAACGGTTTGCGCTGGTCGTGCATCTTGCGATAGATCGACAGCAGATGCTTCTGCCGCCCGACCACGCTGCCGGTGAGGTCGTCCTCGTCGAGCCGGCGCTGCAGGCTGGTCTGGATCTGGCGCATGGTCGAACGGCGGTTGCCGCGGGCGCTCGCCACCGCGCGCTTGATACGCTCGGACCGCATCGGGTGGATCGCCTGGAACGAGAGATCCTCGAGCTCGACGCGGATGGTGTTGATGCCCAGCCGCCCGGCGATTCGGGCGTAGATCTCGAGCGTTTCGCGGGCGATCCGGCGCTTCTTGTCCGGGCGCAGCGCGCCGAGTGTGCGCATGTTGTGCAGGCGGTCGGCGAGCTTGACGATGATCACGCGGATGTCGCGGGACATCGCCATGACCATCTTCTGGAAATTCTCGGCCTGGGCGACCGCCTTGTCCTCGAAGGTGATCTGGGTCAGCTTCGAGACGCCGTCGACCAGCTCCGCCACGGCTTCGCCGAACTGCGCTTCGAGCGCTTCCCGGGAGACGCTGGTGTCCTCGATGACGTCGTGCAACATGGCGGCCATCAGGCTCTGATGGTCCATGTGCATGTTGGCGAGGATATTGGCGACGGCGAGCGGGTGGGTAACGTAAGGCTCGCCGGAGCGACGCTGCTGGCCGTCGTGGGCCTGCTCGGCGTAGTAGAAGGCGCGCTTGACCTGCTGAATCTCGTCGTCGGGGAGATAGCCGCCGAGGCGATCGGCCAGGTCATCGATGGTGAACATGCGGCGCGCCTGCCTCTATAATTAACGGTCCGATTAACAACCCGTTATCGACATTCCGTTCGGCAACCGGTCCGTGGCGGTCGTGACGACGACACGGAAGACAGGTCACGCCGGAAGCTTGGTTCAGATATCGTATTCTTGGGTCGGCTCGGGGCGCGGACGCGGCGGTGCGGCTTCGACCGGCTCGTCGAGAATGCTGTCGCCGATCTGGCCAGTGGCGATCTCGCGCAGTGCCATGACGGTCGGCTTGTCGTTTTCCCACGGCAGCAGCGCATCGCGGGAGCCGCGCGCGAGCTGACGGGCGCGCTGGGACGAGATCATTACCAGCTTGAAACGGTTCTCGATGTGTTCCAGACAATCTTCGACGGTCACTCGTGCCATGATGGTAGCCCTGCTGCCAAAAAATGGGTAGACGCGCCCCGGAATACGGGGTCTGCGGGACCGAGCAGTCTACTGGAGTTGCGTGATCTCTGACAAGAGCGCGCCCTCTCCAGCCAGAAAGCCCCGCCGCGACTCCGGCCAGCCAGCCCCGCCGCGACGACCGGTGTCAGGGCGGCCGTTATTTCCCCTGCAGCGCTCAGTCGACGTCGTTGAGCAACGATTCGAGCAGGGCGGCGTGGCGTGCCTGCATCTTGTCGAGCCGTGAACGGCGCGCATGGACGATGCACTCGAGCTCGTTCAGCGCGTGCTCGAAGTCGTCGTTGATGATGACGTGCTCGTACTCGTCGTAATGCGACATTTCGCTGACCGCGTCGCGCATGCGCCGCGCGATGACCGCCTCGTCGTCGGTGCCGCGTCCGGAAAGCCGCTCCTGGAGCGCGGCCCGCGAGGGCGGCAGGATGAAGATCGATTCGGCATCGGGGGCCTGCGCGCGCACCTGCTGGGCGCCCTGCCAGTCGATCTCGAGGATCACGTCCTCGCCCACGGCGAGGCGCTTCTCGACCTCCACCCGCGAGGTGCCGTAGTGGCGGTCGAAGACCCAGGCATGTTCGAAGAACTCGCCACGCTCGACCATCGCCTCGAATTCGGGCTGACTGACGAAGTGATAGTTGACGCCATCCTGCTCGCCAGGGCGCATCGCCCGCGTGGTATGAGACACCGAGACGCCGATATCCGCGTTGCGCTGGAGCAGGGCGCGCACCAGGCTGGTCTTGCCGGCGCCGGAGGGCGCGGAAACGATGTAGAGCGTGCCCTGGGCACCGGCGCCGAATTCGGCGGCAGGAGTATGAGGCGTCGGGGAAACGTGCGACATGACAGAACGACCGTCCGGGAATGCATGAAGCGGCCTATTATGCCACGGAAACGCCACGCCCCCGATAGCTCGCCATGCCCGGCGATGCCAGCCGGAAGGTGGCGGCGAAAACGCCGGTACCAGCGCGGATTGGGCGGATCCTATCGGCTACACTGCTTCCCCCATTCGTTACATTCGCTCCCGCCAGCGACCGCGCCGAACCGACAAGGACGTCCATGAACGCCTCGAACGCTACCGAAACCCGCCGCGCCGGCCCATTTCTGGGGGTTGCCCTGGCTTTCGCGGCGACGATGATCGGCACCACGCTGCCGACGCCGCTCTATCCCATCTATCAGCAGCAGCTGGGCTTCTCGCAGTTGATGATCACGATCATCTTCGCCGTCTACGCTGCCGGCGTGATCGCGGCGCTGTTGATCACCGGACGCTGGTCCGATCAGCTCGGGCGGCGACCGCTGCTGTTTGCCGGCCTGGCGGCGTCGATCATCAGCGACCTGGTGTTCTGGCACGCGGACGGGCTGGGCATGATCCTGGCGGGGCGAGTACTGTCGGGCGTCTCCGCCGGCATCTTCACCGGCACGGCGACCGTCGCCGTGATGGAGCTGATGCCGGATTCGTGGCAGCGCGTCGGCACTCTCGTCGCCACCGCGGCCAACATGGGCGGTCTGGGCCTCGGACCGATGCTGGCCGGCGTGCTGGCGGTGCTCTTCCCCATGCCGCTGGCGCTGCCCTATATCGTCCACTTGGTGCTCGCGCTGATGGCGGTGGTCTGCATCTGGCGCGCGCCGGAAACCGTGAAGCGCCCCGAGCGGATTCGCCTGCGGGTGCAGAAACTCAAGGTGCCCGCCGAAGTGCGGGGCGTGTTCGTGCCGGCGGCCATCGCCGCCTTCGCCGGCTTCATGGTGTGCGGCTTCTTCACCGCGGTGACCCCGGCCTTTCTGGGCAAGGTGCTGGGCTATACCAATCACGCGCTGATCGGCTTCGTGGCCGGGCTTCTGTTCATTGCGTCCACGGTCGGCCAGATGCTGCAGGGGCGTCTGCCCGAGACGCGCCGCCTGCCGACCGGCTGCGCGGTGCTGTTCATCGGCGTGCTTTTCGTCGCCTGGGGCATCGGCGCGGCGCAGCTGGCGGGCTTCATCATCGGCGCGATCGTCGCTGGCATCGGCCAGGGCATCGCTTTCCGTGCCGGAATGGGCGCGGTGACGGCGGCCAGCCCCGACGAGCACAAGGCGGCCGTCGTCTCCACTTTCTTCTTCGTGGCCTATATCGCCATCTCGCTGCCGGTCGTGGGTATCGGTCTCGTCGGCAGCGTTCTCAGCCTCAAGATGACCGGGCTGCTGTTCGACCTGCTCGTCGCGGTACTGTGCTGCGTGGCGCTGTGGCTTCTGCTGCGCCGGAACCGCCGCCAGGCGTCCGCCTAGACGTGGCGCGAGGCGAATGTCGGCGAGGCGGTCTCTGGTATCATGAGCGCCGATTCGCTCAACCGACTGCCAGGAGTTTCCGATGACCGCTTCGCCCGACACGCTTCGCATCCGCCGCCCCGACGACTGGCACCTGCACCTGCGTGACGGCGAGGTGCTGAAGACGGTGCTCCCCTACACCAGCCGGACCTTCGCCCGCGCCATCGTCATGCCCAACCTGGTGCCGCCGGTGACCACCTGTGATGCGGCCAGCGCCTACCGCGAGCGGATTCTGGCGGCGATTCCAGCCGGCCACGACTTCACCCCGCTGATGACCTGCTATCTCAACGAGAGTGTCTCCCGCGAGACGCTGGAGCGTGGTCACGGCGACGGCCTGTTCACCGCGGCCAAGCTCTATCCGGCCAACGCCACCACCAACTCCCAGCACGGGGTCAAGCGGATTCAGGACGTCTATCCGCTGCTCGAAGTCATGCAGCGCATCGGCATGCCGCTGCTGATCCATGGCGAAGTCACGCGTGGCGAGATCGACATCTTCGATCGCGAGAAGCATTTCATCGACGAGGTGATGACCGACATCCGCCGCCAGTTCCCCGAGCTGAAGGTGGTCTTCGAGCACATCACCACCAAGGAAGCGGCCCAGTTCGTACTGGAAGGCGACGAGTTCCTGGGCGCCACGCTGACGCCGCAGCACCTGGCACAGAACCGCAACGACATGCTGGTCGGCGGCATCCGCCCGCACCTCTACTGCCTGCCGATCCTCAAGCGTCAGGAGCACCAGCAGGCGCTGCGAAAGGCCGTCGCCAGCGGCCATCCGCGCTTCTTCCTCGGCACCGACTCCGCGCCCCACGTCACCGCCGCCAAGGAGACATCCTGCGGCTGCGCCGGCGTGTTCAACGCTGAAGCCGCGCTCTCGGTCTATGCCGACGTTTTCGAGCAGGAAGATGCGCT
Source organism: Salinicola sp. MIT1003 (assembly GCF_001858555.1). NCBI lineage: Bacteria > Pseudomonadati > Pseudomonadota > Gammaproteobacteria > Oceanospirillales > Halomonadaceae > Salinicola > Salinicola sp. MIT1003. The sequence continues at coordinate 15,069 of NZ_MCAP01000007.1, read as the reverse complement.
CCAGCACTTCGAAGCTTTCTGTTCCGAGAACGGCCCGCGCTTCTACGGCCTGCCGCTCAATGAAGGCACGGTTACGCTGACGCGCCGACCCACACCCGTCGCCGAGTCCGTCGGCGAAGGCGACAACACCTTCGTACCGTACCGGGCCGGCGAATCGCTGACCTGGTTGGTGGCGGTGGACTGAGCGACGAGGCGGATCAGGGGCGAGCGGGCTGGCGAAGATCGGCAGGCGTCAACGCCCGAATCGTCCATTTCTCTGTGCCTTCCGGGGCGATCCATAGCGGCACGGCGTTGGCGGAGCGGGGGCCGGCAGGCGTGCCGTGGGTCAACCAGCGCACGGCGCGCACCAGCCCGGAGTGGCCGACGATCAGCGGGGTGTCGGCTTCCTCGAGCAGCGCGTTGAGCGTATCGGCGATGCGTTCGACGAACGCCTCCCAGGACTCGCCGCCTGCCGGCGTGCTCATGTAGGGAATGGTTTCCGGAATCGCCTGACCTTCCAGCTCGCCCCAGTGGCGCTCCATCAGCCCGTCGACGACACGATCCGGCGCGCGGCCCAGTGCCAGTTCGGCGGTGCGGTAGGCGCGCTGCAGCGGACTCGCGGCCACCAGCGACCAGTCGATATCGCCCAGCAGCGCCCGTGCACGCCGGGCTTCTTCCTCTCCCTGCGGCGTCAGCGCCACATCGTGCTGGCCGCCGATCCGGCGTTCGAGATTGCGGGTACTCTGGCCGTGGCGGAGGAAAACGAAGGGGCGACGGATCAGGGCGGGCATGGCGGTTCCTTTGGCATGACGGTTGTTTTGGCACGGGCGGTACGGCATGACGCCGGATGGGCGGAACGGGATTCTCGTCGGTTCGTCGGGCGATGATTTGCCGGCTATGGGGTTTTACGGTAACACTGCGGGTTCGCCAATCGTCATACAACACGATCTTCAGACGATACGATATTCATATAACACGATCTGCACATGACAACCGTCGGATCGGATGACGGCCGGATTTCATCACCTCAGGTCAGTAGGCGATCCGGCCCTCCATGATCCCATCACCGCGAACCGCGCGCGAGGAGCCCCATGTCCACCGCTCTCGATATCCATATCTATACCGACCCCGATTTCCGGCAGTCCAAGGACTTCGCCGACGAGCGCGTCTTCGGCATTCTGAACGAGTTCGCGGGGCTGTCGTCGCGTATCGCGCTGAGCTTCAGCCACGACGAGGCCGCCCTCGATGCCGCGCTGGCGACGGCGGAGGTGCTGATTCTGGTCGGTGCGCTGGATATCGCCGACGTCGCCGCACGGGCGCCCGCCCTGCGATGGATCCATATCACCAGCGCGGGGGTGGACCGGGTGCCGCTGGACCGTCTACCGGCCCATGTGCTGGTCACCAACGCCAAGGGCAACCACGAGGCGCGGGCCCGCGAGTTCTCGATGACCGCGCTGCTGATGCTCAACAACCGGTTGCCGGATTTCGTCACCCAGCAGCGCGAGAAGCACTGGGAGCAGACCGCGATCGAACCCATCGACGGCAAGACGGTGGTGATTCTGGGCATGGGCGCGCTGGGCAGCGCGGCGGCCGAGGCGGCCAAGCGGCTCGATCTGAAAGTGATCGGCGTCAGCCGTTCGGGCAAGCCGCATCCGCTCGCCGATGTCAGCCTGCCGCAGAGCCGGTTGAAGGACGCGCTGGCCAACGCCGACTTCCTGCTGATTACGCTGCCGCTGACGCCGGAGACCCGCAACGTGGTCGGTGAGGCGGAACTGGCGGCGATGCCCGCGCGTGGCGGCGTGATCAACATCGGCCGCGGCCCGGTGCTGGATGTCGCGGCGTTGGCGAAGCGGCTGGAAGCCGGGCAACTGCGCGGCGCCGTGCTGGATGTCTTCCCCCAGGAGCCGCTGGCCGCGGACTCGCCCTACTGGACCACGCGCAACCTGATCGTCACGCCGCACAGCGGGCTCTACGACGCCGATTACGTGCCGCGCTGCCTGCGTTTCTTCTTTGCCAACGTCGAGCGCTATCTGGACGACCGGCCACTGGAGAATCGGGTCGATACGGCGCTGGGCTACTGATCGAAATCGAAGCTTCGCTCACACTGTCTGCCACAGCATCGGGTCCGGATTGCCCAGCGTCTCGGCGATGATGTTCAGCGCGCGATCCAGCGCCTCCCGGCTCTCGGCGGCGCTGATGCAGATGCGGATCGCCTGCGGCGCCGCGACATTGCCGAGACAGAAGCTTTCCGCACTGCTGACGCTGACCCGACGCGCCTTCAACTGTTCGACCACATGGCTGGTGCGCAGCTCGCCGGGCAACGGCAGCCATAGATAGAAGCCGCCGCGCTGCCCGCGCGGCTTGAACCTTCCCAGCTTCTGCATGGCGTGATCGAAACGCCATGCCAGCTCCTCGCGCTGCCATGCCAGCAAGGCGGCGGCATCGCCACTGGCGATCCAGTGGCAGACCAGCGAGGTCATCAACGGCGGCGGCATCCAGCTCTGGGCGCGCAGCGCTGCGGTCAAACGGCCGTGCAACACTTTGGGCGCACGCAGGGCGCCGACGCGCAGGCCGCCACCCAGCAGCTTGGCGACCGAGAACAGCGTCACGGTGCGCTCCGGCGCCAGCTGGTAGAGCGGCGTCGCGGGTTCGATATGCGGGTGCTGGTAGACCTCGTCCTCGATCAGCCAGAACTGCCGCTCCCGCGCCAGCTCGGCCAGAGCGTGGCGGCGCGATTCGCCGAGCCGCGCGGTGGTCGGATTATGGCAGTCCGGCATCACGTAGAGCGCGCGAAACGGCTGCTGGTCGAAGGCTCTGGTCAAGGCGTCGATATCGATGCCTTCCTCGTCATGAGGAATGGCCACGCTCTTGAGCGAGAGCTGCTGCAGCGCGCTGATCAGGCCGGGGTAGGTCAGGCGCTCGGCGGCCAGGCGCTCTCCCGGCGCCAGCAGCGCGCTCAGGCTGAGATAGATGCCGTGCATTCCGCCCTGATCGATCAGCAGCTCGTCCGCCGAGACCGGCCGGCCAGACTGGGTGAGCCAGTCGGCGAAAATCTCCCGCTGGCCCGTCTGGCCCTGCTCCGGCTGGTAGTCGATCGCCGCACGCAGGCTGGCAGGATCGTGCTGGATCGCCTGCATCGCCCGTCCCAGTGCGGCTTCGCGCTCGGGGTGCGCCGGCGGCAGCGACAGGCTGAGATCGATCATGTCGCTCTCGGGCGGGCTCTGCCGGACATGATTGAAAGGCTCGACCCGTGGCTGCCGGTCGCGCACGTAGGTGCCGCTGCCCACTCTTGCGCTGACGATGCCGCGCTGTTCGGCAAGCGCGTAGGCGCGTGTCACCGTGCCGACGGTGACGCCGAGCGCGTCCGCCAGCCGGCGCTGGGGCGGCAGCTTGGCGCCCGTCGGCAGTTCGCCGCTGGCAGTGGCGGTGGCGATGGCGTCGGCCAGTTCGCGGTAGCGCGGTCCCTGCCCGGGGAGTGTGGGTATCCAGATTGTCATGGTGACAAAAATCGAGTTGACCAGAATTCAGCGGCGTTTATGCTCGGATTGTTCGGCTTTTGAGCCGCCGAGTCAACAAATTGTACCCCTACGATTTTGGAAAACGACTTCCTGGAGAGGTGTCCGATGTCTACCGCGCTGACGTTCCGCGAACTGCCCTACGCCCGTGAAAGCCTGGCGACCGTGTTGTCAACGACAGGGGCGATCGGCGAAGACAGTGTCGTGGTCACGGATGCCACGCTGTTCTACCCCCACGGCGGCGGCCAGCCCGGCGACCGGGGCGTGTTCATTACTGCCGACGGCCGCACGCTGGCGGTCAACGATACCCGCAAGGGCGAGAATGGGCAGGTATGCCACTTGCTCGACCCCGGGCATGGCCTCGAAGTCGGCCAGAGCGTCACCCAGCAGATCGACTGGCCGCGGCGCCATGCCCACATGCGCATGCACACCGCGCTGCATCTGCTCTCCGTGGTCGTGCCGCACGGCGTGACCGGCGGCAGCATCGGCGCCGATCGCGGGCGGCTCGACTTCGACCTCGGCGACGCCAGCTTCGACAAGGACGAGCTGACCGAGCGGCTCAATGCCCTGATCGCCGCCGACTATCCGGTCACCAGCGAGTGGATCAGCGAAGTGGAGCTCGATGCCCGCCCCGAGCTGGTCAAGACGATGTCGGTGACGCCGCCGCGTGGTGCCGGCGAGATCCGCATGGTGCGCATCGGTGATGTCGACTACCAGCCCTGCGGCGGCACGCATGTCGCTTCCACCGCCGAGATCGGGCCGATCCAGGTCGCCAGCATCAAGAATCGCGGTGCGCGCAACCGCCGCTTCACGCTGACCTGGGCGGAAACGCCGGGCGGTGGCCAATGACCTCGCTGGCCTGGTGGTTCTCGGTGGCGCTGTTCTCGATCTCGATGACCGGCACGCCCGGCCCCAACAACGTGATGCTGACCGCTTCCGGCGCGCTCTACGGCTATCGCCGCACGCTGCCGCACATCTTCGGCATCATGGCGGGCTGTTTCGTGCTGTTCATGGCCGTGGCGCTGGGTCTCGGCGTGCTGTTCGAGCGCTTCCCGGTCGTGCAGCAGGCGCTCAGGATCGTCGGTGCCGTCTATCTGCTCTATCTCGCATGGAAGATCGCCACCGCGCCGCCGCCGGACCTGGCAGCCAGGGAAGGGGCTCGACCGCTGACCGCCTGGCAGGCGGCGGTGTTCCAGTTCGTCAATCCCAAGGCGTGGGTGATGGGCATCGCGCTGATTGCCGGCTTCATGCCGAGCGAGGGTTCCCTGCTGGTCAATGCCGCGATCCTGTCACTGTTCATGGAGGTGATCGCCTTCCCCTGCATCTCGCTCTGGGCCGGCTTCGGCATGGCGATCGGCAGGCTGCTGAAGACGCCCCGCGCCTGGCGCATCTTCAACGGCGTGATGGGGCTGGCCACCGCTGCCTGCGTGGGTTTCATCCTGAGCTGAGGCTGAAGGCCGCGATTCGGCCAAGATTCGCGGCTAGAACGACGAGCCCGGCTGGCTGAGAAACTCGATCTCTTCCGACGTCGATTCCCGTCCGAGAATCGTATTGCGATGCGGGTAGCGGCCGAAACGCTCGATGATCGCGCGGTGGCGGTGCTCGTAGTCCAGCTGCTCCTCCATGCCGGGCCGGTCGAACAGCTTGACCGCCTGGTCGTGAATCGCCAGCGATTCGCTGTGCATGAACGGCATGTAGGCGAAGATGCGCCGGGTCAGCGGCAGCGCGTCGTCCTCGCCACGCGAGATCAGCTCCTGGGCGAGTGCCAGCGCCAGCGGGTCTTGGGCAAAGGCACTCGGCGTATCGCGATGGACGTTGCGCGAGAACTGGTCGAGCACCACGATCTCCGCGACCCGGCCCGCGGGCGTCTCGCGCCATTGCCAGCACTCGCAGCGGGCCGCGGCGGCCAGCGTCTCGCCGAAGCGTTCGGCGATCTCCCGGTCGAGATCATCGCTCTTGATGAACCACTGCTTCGGTGTCAGCTCCTCGAACCAGAAGTCGAGTACCTGCTGCGAGGTGGCGAGCGCATCGGGCTTGGCGTTGGTATTGGCGTTGACGTTGGCGTCGTCGATCGAAGCGTGTGGAGGCATGGAGTTGGCTCGCTGTCCGTCGGTCTCCTTCAGCATAACCGATCGTCTCGATCCGCCTACAGCGAGCGTGATTCCAGGATTCAGCCGGGTTCGATCGGCTGGTCGTGCAACGGCACGCGGGAAAGCTGGGCCATGGCGAGGCGATAGGCGTCGACCTTTTCGGGATACTTCACCCCTTCGACCAGCGACAGGTGGCGCAGCACCGGGTAGAGCGTGATGTCATCCAGCGACAGCACCTGATTGACCGCCTCCGGTGACTGGATCAGCGGCTCGAGTTCGGTGAACCAGCGCTCCAGATCGTTCAGCAGCGCCGGCGTCTGCTCACGCAGCGCGTCCAGGTCGCCGACCATATCGGTCATCTTTGCGCGGAAGGCTTCCGCCGCCTCGGGGGTAGCCAGCTCGCCGAGAGGCGCCTCTACCGCACGCGGCGCGAACAGCTTGAAGATCGTGTCGCTGGCGGCCTTCACCCAGCGCTCGATGTCCGGATTCTGCGGGCCATCCATGACCTTCACGCCTTCCGCCTCGGCATCGATGCCGCGCACGATCTGCTGGGTATCGGTCAGCGTCCCGCCGTCGTCGAATTCGAGTATGGGAACGGTCTTCTCGCCGACCAGACGCGTCGGCGTCTCGGCGTCGTCGAACAGCAGGGTCTGAGTCTCCAGCGGGACATCGCGCAGGCCGAAGATCATCCGCGCCCGGGCGCAGAACGGGCAGTGATCGTAGATATACAGGCGCATGCTTCCTCCTCCTTGAACGTCGGTGCGTCTTTTCAAGGTAGAAGAGCCCGCCCATCGTCGCCGCCGAAGACACATTTTGTAACGCCGATGTCTCCAGCCGCCGATGTCTTCAGCCTCGCGGTTCTCGCCCTCTATGAGGTTGCCGCTACCTGACGATCGCGCCGACGGATCTGCCAGGCGAAGCCGAAGCCGACCGGCAGCACGGCGATGGCCGCCAGTGCCAGGGTCGGTGTCGTACCCGAGAAGGCGATAATGGCGCCGCCGATGCCGGTGCCGAGAGACTGGCCGGTAAAAAACGCGGTCGAGAACAGCGAGACGGCGGCGCCGCGTCGCTCCGGCGCCATCTGCGTCGCGTTGGTCTGCAGCGTGTTGTGGAGCATGTAGAACCCCAGCCCGAACAGATAGCAGCCGATGACAGCGACACCGGGCGTCGGCCACCGGCAGATGGCGGCCAGCGCGATCGCGATCAGCACGCAGCCCAGCTGGCACAGCCCGGTTTCACCCAGTTTGGGAACCAGCCGCCGCGCCAGCAGCGCGAAACTCAAGCCGCCGACGGCGAACACCGCCAGGATCAGCCCGGCCTCGGTCAACGGCAGCCCGCCGGCGACGTGCAGATGACTGGCCACGAACGCGAACCCGCAGAAGACCGCCGCGCCTTCGAAGAACACACTGATCAGCACCACGCGCGGCCATGGCTTCTGCAGTACGTGGCGCAGGCTCACGCCGAGGGATTCCCGTTCCCGTTTCCGGGGCCGTTCGTGACGGCCGACGCGATACCACAGCAGCCCGGCAGCGGCGGCGAACAGCACGGTGTAGACCAGAAACGGCCACTGCCACCACTCCTGTTCCGCGGCCAGGCCGCCGAAGGTCTGGCCGCAGGCCAGCCCGCAGATCTGCCCGATCAGAAAGCGCGCCAGCACCGCCTGTCGCTGCTCGTAGGGCACGTTGTCGCCGATCCACGCCATCGCCAGCGGAATCACCGCCGCGCAACCCACCCCCGCCAGCATGCGCGCCGCGATCAGCGTCGCCAGGCTCCCCGACAAGGCACACAACAGGCTGGCGACGGCGGCGAGCAGGGAGAACAGCGAGATCACGCGCAGCTTGCCGTAGCGGTCGCCGCTCGGCCCCAGTACCAGCTGCAGACAGCCATAGACGATGGCGAACGCGGTGATGGCCCAGGAGGCGGCGCTCAGCGTGGTGGTGTAGACCTCGGCGAGACGCGGCAGCATCGGGTCGAGGATTCGCTGGGTGGCGGCGGCGCAGAACGCGGTCATCGCCAGCAGCACGATGGTGGGCCAGGGCGTGGGCGTTGCGGGTTGAGAGGCGATGGCTGACACGGGCGGCGAGTCCGGGCAAAAGAAGGGGAGTCGGCGATCTTAGCACGCTAAGAGGGATTCGCCCGTGGTTTGCGTGCCGGTCTGTCGCCGTGTCATCGGCGAGCGAGGGGTGTCGGCGAAGCGAAATTCACAATTCATGAACACTGTTTTCTTAATGCCGTTTCATGCTGGCTCCATGGCGCCACCGAGGGCGACGAGAGGAGATAACCCATGAAACATCGTGCAGTGACGATCGGCATTCTTATCGCCGCGCTGAGTACCGCGGGGCTCGCCCAGGCCAGCCCGGGTCACGGTAATGGGCACGGTAACGGGCATGGCCAGAAGCACGGACATCACGACAAGGGTCATCATGGCAACGGCCATCACGATCGGGGCGGTGATCGGGACTATCGCGATCATTACCGTGACCATGCCTATCATGATCGCGACGATCACCACGGCTGGCACAAGGGCGGCCGTCTTGCCGATCACTATTATCGGGACGATCGCTACTGGGTACGCGACTGGCACGCCCGGCACCTGCGGGAACCGCCGCGAGGGCATCGCTGGCTGCACATCGACGGCGACTACGTGCTGGCGGCCGTCGCCACCGGGGTGATCACAGCGATCGTTCTGGGGCGCTAGGCCTCGGGTCTGCCGTGGGCGGTGGAGCGCCGGCAGGCCACCGAGCTACGGCTTCGGCGGGGCGCTGCCGATCCTCTCCCGCCACCGGTCCCAGGCGGGTTGCGGCTCCAGCGATGCCTGCAGATAGTCGAGAAACGCGCGCACCTTGCGCGTGCGCAGCCGGCGCTCGGTGGTCAGCACGTGAATGTCGCGCCGGCCCGGCATCACCTCGCTGCGCCACGCCTCGAGCAGCGGCACCAGCTCCCTGCGCGAGAGCGCATCGGCGACCAGCCAGGTCGGAAACAGCACTAGACCCTGCCCCATCAGTGCGGCACGCAGCAGGCTTTCGGCATCGTTGCTGTAGAGGTTGCCGCTGACCTCGAACGGGGTCGGGCCGCTCTGCGTCGGTGCCTGAAAATACCAGCGCTGGCGGCCCATCTCGCCCTGATAGAGCAGGCAGTTGTGCTCGGCCAGCGCCTCGGGCGTGCGAGGTTCGCCATGCGCTTGAAGATAGCTCGGCGCCGCGGCCACTACATAGTTCATCGGCGCCAGGCGGCGCGCCACCAGCGAGGAGTCGGCCAGATCGCCGACACGAAAGGTGATGTCGTGGCCTTCTCGCACCGGATCGACGACATGATCGTTCAGTTGCAGCTCGGCAGTGATGCCCGGGTGATGGCGCTGGAACCGGTGCAACAGCGGCACGATCTGGCGCTGGCCGAAGGCGACCGGCGCGTTGATCCGCAGCACGCCGCTGGGCTCGGCGTCGGGATACGCCAACGCTTCGGTGGCGAGATCGAGCCGTTCCAGAATCTCGCGCACTTCCTCGTAGTAGCGCCAACCGGCTTCGGTCAGCGCGACCGCCCGAGTGTGTCGATAGAGCAGCGGCTGGCCGACCGCCTCTTCCAGCCCGCGAATCTGGCGTGACACCGAAGAGACCGCCCGGTGAAAATGGTGCGCGGCCGCGGTGAAGCTGCCGGTGGCCGCGACCCGTTCGAACACGCGCAGGGCATTGAGATCCAGCGAATTGACATTCACGGCGTTGAAATCCATCGCTTTGAAATTTCTGAAGTTGCGTTTAGAGCAATAAAGATTTGCGACACTTTCGATTGTAGCAACGATCAGACGCTACCAGACTGCGTTCATCGATCCGGCGCGATGCCGGATCTTCCTGAACTCGGAAGGAGGTCATCGATCATGCGTAAAGGCACTGCACTCGTCGTCGGCGCGACCGGTATCACCGGCGGCAATCTGGCAGCTCATCTGGTCGCCAGCGGCTGGACCGTCTACGGCCTGTCTCGGCGCGCCACCGAGCAGAGCGGCGTGATTCCCGTCACCGCCGACCTGCTGGACGAAGCCGCCACCGCGCAGGCGCTGGCCTGCCTGCCGATCACCCACGTCTTCTACTGCACCTGGATTCGCCGCGACAACGAGAAGGCCAACGTCGAGGCCAACAGCGCGATGATGCGCAACCTGTTCGCCGGGCTCGACAGCGACAAGCTCGATCACGCCTCGCTGGTGACCGGCACCAAGCAGTATCTGGGCTCGTTCGAGGCCTACGGCAGCGGACGTACCGAAACCCCGTTCCGCGAATCCGAGCCGCGGGTGCCGGGCGACAACTTCTACTATGCGCTGGAAGACGTGCTGTTCGAAGCCGCCGAGCGCCACGGCTTCAACTGGAACGTGCACCGCCCGCACACCGTGATCGGCTATGCCCGCGGCAACGCCATGAACATGGGCACGACGCTCGCCGTCTACGCCTCGATCTGCAAGGAGACCGGCCAGCCGTTCGTGTTCCCGGGCTCGCAGACCCAGTGGAACGCGCTCACCGACATGACCGACGCGCTGGTGCTGGCGCGGCAGATGGAGTGGGCTGCCACCACGCCGGGCGCGGCCAACCAGGCCTTCAACACCGTCAATGGCGATGTCTTCCGCTGGCGCCGGATGTGGCGCGAGATCGGCGAGTACTTTGACCTCGAAGTTCAGGGGCCCGAAGCCTCGGACGACCCGGATACAATGCAGCCGCTGGAACAACAGATGGCCGGTGCCGAATCCACCTGGCGCGAGATTGCCGCGAAGCACGATCTGGTCGAGCCGGACGTCGCCAAGCTGGCCTCCTGGTGGCACACCGATGCCGACCTGGGCCGCGATCAGGAATGCGTCAACGACACCACCAAGTCCCGCGACTTCGGCTTCGATCACTTCCGCGAGACGCGGGCCGCGTTCCTGGACCTGTTCGCCCGCCTGCGCGCCGAGAAGATCATTCCCTGATCGGTCTGGCTGATCATTTTTTGATCGAAACGGATCTTCGTTGACGGCAAGTCTTTATCGAGAGCAGTCCTTATCGACGAGTCTGTATTGACGATAGAAAGAAAACCGGCGCCTTCTCGGCGCCGGTTTTCGTCGTAATCAACGAACCCTACACGGGTCGATCGCCTTCACATCAAAAACGCGAAATTGTCACGCAGCCGCTCCCAATGCGCCCGGGAGCTAGCGGCCAGCACGCTGCCTTGATGGATCGTCGGCTGGTAGGGCGTGCCGTCCAGCAGCGCTGAATAGCCGCCGGCTTCGGCGTGGATCATCAACCCCGCGGCGTGGTCCCACGGCATCAGCTTGCCGGTGAGCATGAAATCGACAAAGCCGAACGCCATGGTGCGGTACTCATGGCAGGCGCAGCCGAAGGCCATCATGCGCTGGAAATCGGGGAAGGTCGCGGAGAGCTGATACTGCTGCGCCTTGGGGAACAGCCGGATCGAGGTGGAGCCGACCATCTCGTCGAACCTGTCGGTATCCGAGACCTGCAACTTGCGCTCGGTGCCGTCGGGGCGGCCGAACCAGGCGCCTTCGCCGTGACGGGCGACGATCCAGTCATCCGCCAGCGGATCGTAGAGCAGGCCGAAGATCGTCTCGCCGAAGCTGGTCGCCGCCAGAATCACCCCGAACTGATTGAGCCCGCGGGCGAAGTTCCAGGTGCCGTCGACCGGGTCGATGATCAGTGCCAGCTCCGCGCCGGCGATATCGTCGAGATTGGCGCTGGCATCGGCCACCGCCTCCTCGCCGATCACCGTCGCCTCCGGCAGCAGCTCGCGGATCGCCGCCGTCATCATCCGCTCCGCGCCCTGGTCGGCATCGGTCACCAGATCGTCCGGCGCGCTCTTTGAGCGGATGGCGTCTTCGGAGAGATTACGAAAGCGCGGCAGGATTTCGGTTTTGGCGGCATCGCGCACGATCTCGATCAGGCGCTGCTGTTGCTCGAGGCTGATGGCTCTGGCTGGCATGCGAGTCTCCGGGGTCGTTGGTTGCTCTTCTAGAGTAACCGATTCCGGCGCTCGGGTTCGTCGGCCTGAGCGTCAGTCCGTGCCATCAGTCCAAACCTTCAAACCGCGCCGTCAATCCACACCAGAGGTCGACGCCACCTGGCGGTCGCGCCCGGCACCCAGCGCCATCACCAGCGCGCCGAGGGCAATCGCGCTCACCAGAACGCCCACCACGTTCCAGCCGCCGCTCCAGTCGTGCAGCACGCCGACCAGCAGCGGCCCCATCGCCGCCAGGGTATAGCCGATGCCCTGAGCCATTGCCGAGAGGCTGGCCGCCGTGGTCGCATCCGGCGCGCGCAGCGCCAGCAGGGTCAACGCCATGCTGAAGGTGCCGCCCTGACCCAGCCCCAGCACCACGATCCACAGCCACACGCTGCCGATCGGCGCATAGAGACAACCCAGCAGCCCGATCAGGGTGAGCGCCATGACGCCGATCAGCACCGCCCGCTGATCGCGCATCCGGCTGCCGATCCACGGCGCCAGGATCGCCGTGGTGACCTGCAGCAGGATCGACACCGACAGCGCCAGCCCCGCGGTGACCGCCGCCAGCCCGCGGTCCTGCAGGATCGTCGGCAGCCAGCCGAACACGATGTACGCCAGCGACGACTGCAACCCCATGAACAGCGACACCTGCCACGCCAACGGATCGTGACGCAGGCGCGCCCCGCGACGGACGGGCACGCGGGCGGGCTTGGTGCCCTTGAGCTGCGGCAGCCAGAACAATGCGGCGATCACCGCCGGCAGCAGCCAGAACGCCAGCGCGCCCTGCCAGGAACTGTGAGAAGCCCCTTGTGACGCGTCTTGCCAAAGCCCGCCCAACGACTGACGCAGCGGCTCCGTGGTGCCCGCGGCAGCGGAAGCGCCGAGGTTGAGCGCCACGGTGTAGAGCCCCGTCATGATGCTGACGCGACGGGGGAAGTCCCGCTTGACGATGCCCGGCAGCAACACCCCGATGACCCCGATACAGCCCCCGGCGATAGCCGTACCCAGAAACAGCCCCGCCGTGCCGATATAGGGCCGCGCCAGCAGCGCCACCGCCAGCACCACAAGCGCGGCGAACACGCTGCGCTCCGGCCCGATGCGACGCACCAGCCGCGGCGCCAGCGGCGCCGCCAGGCCCAGGAACAGCACCGGCAGCGTGGTCAGAATGCCCTGCCAGCTAGGGGAGAGCGCCAGCGCCTCGGCGATGCTGCCGAGTACCGGCGACACGCTGGTCAGCGCCGGGCGAAGGTTGAGCGCCACCAGCAGCAGCGCGACGAGAGTCAGAACGCCCCGGCGGGGCATCGCGGAAGTCGACAAGAGAGCCATCCTTGGAGATCGAAAGATATTGCTTCACGGCGGCAAAGCCAGGGACGCAAGGGTAGCCGATCATGGCGACAACGGGGGCGCTTCTACGCCAATGGTCGAGGGTGGTAGTGGTTTCGACCTCGGGAATGGGGGGTGGACGTTGTGATGTTCTGCTGATCTTGTGGCGGCAGGAGCAAGGGCGGCACTGGTGCGATGGCTCGAAGCTAACATTGCGGGGCGCGCTATTTTAAGTTGGTGGCAAAAATGAAATAGTGTTGTGACTTATTTCAACTTTGCGAGAGTTGCCCCATGGATCGTGGGCTGACCGGTCATCACACCTCCAGCATTGCAGGCGGCGTCAATTGCCAGGCATTTGTCCCGGCGCCACTGCCGCCCGAGCCTGCGCTGTCGCTGGACGACAAGCTGCAGCGCTGGCTTTCCGCCGCCCACGTGGCCCTGGGGCGGCTCGATGGCATTTCAATGCTGATGCCCGACGCGCAGCTGTTTCTCTACAGCTACGTACGCAAGGAAGCGGTGATGTCATCGCAGATCGAGGGGACGCAATCTTCGCTCAGCGACCTCATGATCTACGAGATGGACGGCATTCCCGGTGTTCCCATGGACGACGTGCAGGAAGTCTCCTGCTACGTGCGGGCGCTCAATCTGGGCGTGCAGCGCATTCGGGAGGGGCACCCGATCACGATTCGTCTGGTTTTGGAGCTTCATCAGGAACTGATGACCAACGGCCGCGGCACGCATCGTCGGCCGGGTGAATTCCGCCAGAATCAGGTCTGGATTGGCGGCCATCGCGCCGACGAAGCGACTTTCATACCGCCACCGGCCAACCAACTCGCTGACTGCTGGAGCGCCTTCGAGCGCTTTCTTAACGACGAACCTAACGCAACCGCACCGGTGATTAAGGCCGCGCTGGCGCATGTCCAGTTCGAAACCATCCACCCGTTCATGGATGGCAACGGCCGGCTCGGGCGTTTGCTGATTCCGCTGATTCTGGTGCAGGCGGGCATTCTTACAGAGCCGCTGCTCTATCTCTCGGTGTTCTTCAAACGTCACCGGCAGGTGTACTACGAGCACCTGCAGCAGGTGCGCCTGACCGGCGATTGGGAAAGCTGGCTGCTCTTTTTCGTCGATGCCATTACCGACACCGCCAACCATGCTGTCGCCACGGCGCAGTCATTGAACGCACTGTTGCTTGGAGATAAGGCGCGCCTGAACAGACTTGGCCGCCTCTCTGGCTCGGCGACCCGGGTGCTGGAGGCGCTGTTTCATCACCCTATCGCCAATATCGCCACGCTGCACCGGGAGACGGGGCTGACCCAGGCCACCATCGGAAAAGTACTGGAGGCGCTGGAAACACAGCTTGGCATCGTACGAGAGCTGACCGGCCAGAAGCGAAATCGGGTGTTCGCGTATGGCGCTTATATCGATCAGTTGAATCGCGATACGGATGCATAGATAGCAGCCAATCGCCTGATAAGATCGGCTCACTGTTTTGGGCTTTACGCCCACTCCTGTTTTCAAGAGGTAGATGTGGATAACACCGAACAGCAATTCCTGAAAGAGCTCGATGACAAGCTCTGGAAAGCCGCCGACAAACTGCGCAACAACCTGGACGCCGCCAACTACAAGCATGTGGTGCTGGGACTGATCTTCTTGAAGTACGTATCGGATGCGTTCGAAGAGCGTCAGCAGGAACTGCTTGGGCTGTTCAAGAAAGAGAGCGACGACAGCATCTACTACCTGCCACGCGAGGATTACGACAGCGACGCGGAGTACCAGCAGGCGCTCAAGGATGAGCTGGAGATACTCGATTATTACCGTGAAGCCAACGTGTTTTGGGTACCTAAAGAGGCGCGCTGGAATACGCTGAAAGAAAAGGCTGCACTTCCTCTTAACTCGGTGATCTGGCAGGACGCCAAGGGCGAGAACGTGCGTCTGCGCTCGGTCGGCTGGCTGATCGATAACGCACTCGAGGCTATCGAAAAGAACAACGCCAAGCTCAAGGGCGTACTGCAAAGCATCAGTGTAATGACCCCCTGGTTTCTGCACACCCTACGCGGCTAATGCCGGGTGTGCTCGGGGTGCCACATAGTCCAGAGACTGATGTGGCCTCTCTTCGTTGTAGTATCGGATCCAACGGTCGATCACGGCCCTGGCTTGACCCAGCGACTCGAAGCGATGGAGCCAGA
>NZ_MCAP01000006.1:0-117127 GCF_001858555.1 Salinicola sp. MIT1003 | reverse complement strand
TGCGCGGGTGGCGGGTGGCGGATAGCAAGAATGGAATAACGGACACAAAAAACCCCGAGCCGGAGCTCGGGGTTTCGAAATCTGGTAGGACCAAGCGGATTTGAACCGCTGACCTCCACGATGTCAACGTGGCGCTCTAACCAACTGAGCTATGGTCCTGTAGGTCGTCGTCACAAGCCCAAACTGCATTGGTAGGACCGAGCGGATTTGAACCGCTGACCTCCACGATGTCAACGTGGCGCTCTAACCAACTGAGCTACGGTCCTACTTCGTGTTGCGGCGGGCTCGCCGTGACAACGGATGCGAATTTTACCCGGGCAGCCGCGGAATGCAACCCTCTACGAATAAAAAATTTTCGCCAACTGCCTGTCATGCCGAGACAATTCGTTCTCAGCCAGTGAGCGACGCGCCCTGTATCACAAGAATCGTCCGTATTCATGATCATGAGATAGGCAACAATATGGAGTCGTTTTTCAAAACCTAGACCATGGTCGAACTTACAAGGAACGCTGCGACCTCAACCGAAACCACGGCAATGCGGCTGGCTTTGGTAAACTGGCGTCAATCAACGCTTCCTAGAAACGTTTTCTAGAGCCAACCAACCCTTTCAAGAATAGCCATCGGGCCGCGGCAGGAAATCAACATGACACAGCAAGAACGTCACGCAGCCATTGTCGAGCTGGTCAAGCGTCAGGGCTATGCGTCGATCGAACAACTCGCGAGAGACTTCGATGTCACGCCTCAGACGGTGCGCCGGGACCTCAATCAACTGGCCGAAGAAGGTGTCGTCAAGCGCGTTCACGGCGGCGCCGGACTCGAGTCGAGCACGGTCAACACCGCCTATCACACACGCAAGACATTGAATCTGGACGCCAAGCGCCGCATCGCCGAGATGCTCGCCAGACATATTCCGGACTCTTCGTCACTGTTCATCAACATCGGGACCAGCAACGAGTTCATCGCCGAGGCGCTATGCCAGCACAGCGGGCTCGAAGTCATCACCAACAACCTCAACGTGGCCGCCATTCTGCAGCACAAGACTGACTTCAACGTCATCGTCGCCGGCGGCCAGGTTCGCTCTCGCGATGGCGGCATCATCGGCGAGGCCACCATCGATTTCATCAACCAGTTCAAGGTGGATTACGGCATCATCGGGATCAGCGGCATCGATGGCGATGGCTCACTGCTGGAGTTCGACTATCAGGAAGTTCGCGTGGCGCAGGCCATTCTGCGCAACTCCCGCCAGGTCTTCCTGGCAGCGGATCACTCGAAGTTCCACCGCAACGCCGTGGTGCGTCAAGGCAATCTCAGCCAGATCAACGCCTTCTTCACTGACCGCCAGCCCCCAGACACACTGTGTCGCCTGATGCGTGAACACGACGTCGCACTTTACGTCGCCGACCCATCGGTCCCTGCCGACAGAGACACCGTGACTGCCTACGCAGGCTGAACTCGCCACCTTCTCTCCGACAACGCCGGCTTCAATGCCGGCTTTGTCGTTTCGCCATGTGATCCTGCTGGCTGCTCTTCCCCTCCCCAATTGGTCTATGAAAACACCTTGCCGCTATTGATGTTCGGAAGTGATTAAACTATTTTCGCAATCGAACATAACCACTCCATCACCTTTTCGGAGGACGGCATGGCCTCAACGACAGAGCACCACGTTTACGATCTCATCGTCGTCGGAGGTGGCATCAACGGTACCGGCATTGCCAACGATGCCTCCGGACGAGGCCTTTCCGTGCTCCTGTGCGAACAGGCCGATCTGGCCAGCGCGACCTCCTCGGCCAGCAGCAAGCTGATCCATGGCGGCCTGCGCTATCTGGAGCACCGGGAATTCCGCCTGGTCCGCGAGGCACTGAGAGAACGCGAAGTCATGCTGCGCAAGGCGCCTCACATCGTCTGGCCGCTACGCTTCATTCTTCCGCATCAGCCCCACCTGCGTCCGGGCTGGATGATTCGTACCGGGCTGTTCCTCTACGACCATCTGAGCCACCGGGACAGCCTGCCCAACGCCAAGGGCCTGCGTTTCGGCAGCGAAAGCCCGCTGGTGCCGACGATCAAGCGCGGGTTCGAATATTCCGACTGCTGGGTGGACGACGCCCGGCTGGTGATCCTGAACGCGCTGCAGGCGCAGGAAAAAGGCGCGGACATTCGGGTTCGCACCCGCTGCACCGAGGCTCGAGAGGAAGCGGGACACTGGGTGGTCAGCCTCGAAGATCGCGACACCGGCGAACGCCGCGAACATCGCTGCAAAGTGCTGGTCAACGCCGCCGGCCCCTGGGTCGAATCCTTCGTCAAAGGCAATGCCAGGCGTGACTCGCGCTACGGCATCCGCATGATCCAGGGCAGTCATCTTATCGTGCCGCGACTCAACGACGACGAGCGCGCCTACATTCTTCAGAACCAGGACGGCCGTATCGTGTTCGTGCTGCCCTACCAGCAGCGCTTCAGCCTCATCGGCACGACCGATCGCCGCTATCAGGGCGACCCGGCCAAGGTCAGCATCAACGACGAGGAAATCGACTATCTGCTCGACGTACTCAACGCGCACTTCGTCAGGAAGCTGAGCCGAGCGGATGTCATTTCGACCTATGCCGGCGTCCGCCCGCTGTGCGATGACGAATCGGAAAATCCCTCCGCCATGACGCGTGACTACACGCTCGATCTCGACAAGCACGGCGCGCCGATGCTGTCGATCTTCGGCGGCAAGATCACCACCTATCGCAAGCTTGCCGAAGCGGCCATGCACAAACTGCAACCGCTGCTGCCGCACATGGGGCAAGCCTGGACGGCCGACGCTCGGCTCCCCGGCGGGGATATCGAATCGCGCCAGACATTCGTCGCACAGTTGCTGCGCGAATATCCGTTTCTTGGCCGGGAGCGGGCCGAGCGCTTCGCCTCCAGTTACGGCACGCTCTGCTTGAAGTTCCTGGCAGGAAAGCAGAGCCAGGAAGATCTCGGCCAGCATTTCGGCAGTGGCCTGACCCGTGCAGAAGTCGATTACCTGATCGAGCACGAATGGGCACGCACCAGTGACGATATTCTGTGGCGACGCAGCAAGCTGGGGCTGCGCCTGACGCTCGAAGAGCAGCAAGCGCTGGTGGAACATCTCAGCCGGCATCCCCTCATTGCGACCCTCGGACCGCTATCCCAGGCATCTTGAATGACAGCTTTTGGTGAGTCGTCGAAGCGCCATATCGGCGTGGGCGCCTGTCACGTTTCTGCTACCCTTGGCCAGGTACGGTGCTTTAACCTGATATAAGGAATGACCAGTTGCTGCAATTCCTGTTTACCTGCCTTGGCTGCCTCGTCTTGTTGGTCACGCTCGCGCCTTATCTGAGGATCCGCCACTGGAGCGTTCGCAGCTTCGATTTCCCGCTACTCCAGATTGCCATCATCGCCACCATCCTGGCACTCGCTCAGGCTGCCTTAAGCCCGACCGCCTGGTGGCACTGGGCTGGCGTCGTAGCCAGCACCGTTGCCGCCATCATCCAGTGGGCGCGAGTCTACCCCTGGACGTCATTGGCAAGCTGTCTCGTCGTCGAGGCCGAATCTCACGAGCCGGATCACGAGCTCAAGCTGCTCGTCTCCAACGTGCTGACACCCAATCGTCAGGCCGACAAACTGATCGCTCTCGTCGAGAAACACCAACCCGATATTCTGCTGACGCTGGAATCCGACCAATGGTGGGGCGACCAATTGGACGCCGCCATTGGCGAGGAGATGCCGGAAGCCGTGCGCATTCCTCTCGACAATCTTTACGGCATGCATCTTTATTCCCGGCTGCCGCTGGAAGACGTCGAGGTCAAGTGGCTAATTCAGGATGACATCCCGTCGATTCATGCCTGGGTCAAACTCAAAAGCGGTAAGCGCATTCGCTTCCACGCGCTGCACCCGAGACCGCCCGCGCCGTCGGAAAGCGACGAATCGCTGTGGCGAGACGCGGAACTGCTGCTGGTCGGCCAGACGATTGCCAAGAACGACGATCCGACCATCGTCGCCGGAGATCTCAATGACGTGGCATGGTCGCCGACGACCAAGCTCTTCTGTCGGGTCAGCGGCATGCTGGATCCCCGACGCGGCCGCGGCCAGTACAGCACCTTTCATGCCAAATATCCGATGCTGCGCTGGCCGCTGGATCACGTATTCGTCACTGAGCACTTCACGCTCGTCGATATGCAACGGTTGCCCGAGATCGGGTCGGATCATTTCCCGATTCTGGTCACGCTATGTCACAACCCTTCTCGCGCCGACGAGAACGAGCCCGAAAAGGCCGACACGGAGGAGCGAGAAGACGCCGAGGACACCATCGAAGAGGCGCAGGACCGGCATGGCGAAACGCCGGTTTGAGGCCGTCTTCGCAGCGATAGCGTCCCAGTCGACAACGCCACCCGATCGGGTGGCGTTGTCGTGTTGGTGTCGACCATGCGTGGATGAATGGCGACGTTCGAGGCAGGCAAGCAGCCAATCAGACCGGAGCCGTCACTCCGGGATTCCCCCTTCGGTCAGCCTGGCGGGATCGAGCAGACGCTCCAGCTCCTCGCGGGAGAGATCGGTTTCCTCCTCGGCGACATCGATGATCGGCCGCCCTGCCTGATAGGCTTTCTTGGCCACCGCCGCCGCCGCGTTGTAACCGATCACCGAATTGAGCGCCGTCACCAGAATCGGGTTGCGGGAGAGCGGGCGCTCGATGTTGTCGCGCCGCACATTGAACGTGGCGATGGCGCGGTCGGCCAGCAGACGGCTGACATTGGTCAGCAGCGTGATCGAACCCAGCAGGTTGTGCGCGATCAGCGGCAACATGACGTTGAGCTGGAAATTGCCGCTCTGCCCACCGATCGTGATCGCCGCATCGTTGCCGATCACCTGCGCCGCGACCTGGGCGGCGGATTCGGGAATCACCGGATTGACCTTGCCCGGCATGATCGAACTGCCCGGCTGCAGCGCCTCCAGCTCGATCTCGCCCAGACCGGCCAGCGGGCCGGAATTCATCCAGCGCAGGTCGTTGGCGATCTTCATCACCGCGACGGCGTACGTCTTGAGATGCCCCGAAAGCTCCACCGCCGCGTCCTGCGACGCCAGGCTGGCAAAGAAGCTGTCGTTGGGGCGGAAATCGAGATGGGTATCGCTGGCCAGACGCTGCGCCACCTTGTCGGCGAACTCGGGATGCGCATTGACGCCGGTGCCGACCGCCGTACCGCCCAGGGCCAGGCAAGTGATGCGCTTCAACCCGTCTTCCAGTCGCGCGATCGCCTGACCGACCTGGCTGGACCAGCCACCCAGTTCCTGGCTCAAGCGCACTGGCATCGCGTCCATGAGATGCGTGCGGCCAGTCTTGACCACGTCGTCGACATCCTTCGCCTTGTCATCGATGACCGAGCGCAGGTAGCCGAGGGCCGGCAGTAGGCGCTCACGGACCTGGATCGCTGCCGCCAGATGGATGGCCGTGGGGATCACGTCATTGCTCGACTGCCCCATGTTGACATGATCGTTGGGGCCGACTTCAAGCCCGTCGCGACTCGCGAGATGCGAGATCACCTCGTTGACGTTCATGTTGGTCGACGTGCCGGACCCCGTCTGGAACACATCGACCGGAAACTGGTGGGGATGCTTGCCGTCGATGATCTCGTCGGCTGCGGTAACGATAGCCTTGGCCCGGGCTTCGTCCAGCAGCCCCAGCTCCTGGTTGACCTGCGCCGCAGCACGCTTGATACGGGCCACCGCCGCGATGAATGCCGGTGGCAATGGCTGACCACTGACCGGAAAATTGTTCACCGCACGCTGCGTCTGAGCGCCATAGAGCGCGCTCTCCGGGACTTCCAGTTCGCCCATGCTATCGCGCTCGACTCGTGTCTGAGCCATGACCTTCTCCTATCGATGACGGTTGAAATGCCAAGGCGCAGCCCGAACGTCGGGCTACGCCTTCGAGTCCTTCAAGACTAGCAGCCGGACCATGCTCCGTCCGGTTCGAGGCTCAATCGAAATCGATGATCTGCCGTATCGCCTCACCACTCGCCAGACGGTCGAAACCGAGGTTGATCTCGTCGAGTTTCAATCGGTGCGTCAGCAACCGATCTACCGGCAGGCGGCCGGACTGGTAGAGCGCGATATATTCGGGCACGTCCAGCGATGGCACGTGACCGCCCAGATAGGAGCCCTTGAGCGTGCGCTCTTCCGCGACCATGCGCGTCGGGCTGATGGCGAATCGCACGTCGGGATGCGGCAAGCCGGAAGTGACGGTCGTGCCGCCACGGGCGGTGGATTCATAGGCAAACTCCAGCGCCTTGGCCACACCTGCGAACTCGGCCGCGATGTCCACCCCGCCGCCGCTGATCTCGCGCACCTGCTCCACCGCATCCGGATCGCCGCTGTTGACGATATGCGTGGCACCCATCGCCTTGGCGGTCTCCAGCTTGTCCGGCGCGATATCCGCCGCGATCACCTGCCGCGCGCCGCCACCGGCGGCGCCCATGACCGCCGCCAGCCCGACGCCGCCCAGGCCGACGACCAGCACCGACTGGCCCAATCTCAGGCCCGCCGTATGCACCAGCGCACCGACGCCTGTCAGCACCGCGCATCCGAACAGCGCCGCGATATGAAAAGGCAGGTCCGGATCGATCCGGGTCAGGGAGCGGCGCGACGCCACCGTGTACTCGGCAAAGCCGGAAACGCCGATATGGTGATAGATCTTCTGGCCGTTCTTGTGCAGACGCATCCCGCCACCCAGCAGATGCCCGGCAGTGTTGGCTGCCGCACCGGGCTGACACAGCGCCGCCCGCCCGGAAAGACACGACGAGCATGCACCGCAGCTGGGCGCAAAGGAGAACACCACATGGTCGCCGGGAGCGAGATCGGTCACGCCCTCGCCGACTTCGGCGACTTCGCCGGCCGCCTCATGGCCCAGCACCATCGGCAACGGGCGCGGCCGATCGCCATTGATCGTGGAAAGATCCGAATGACACAGACCGGCGGCACGCATCTTGACAAGCACCTCGCCCGGCCCCGGCCCGTCCAGCTCGACCTCCTCGACCGACATCGGCAGCGACTCCCGATACGGGCGTGGCCTTTTCATTTCATGTATCACGGCGGCACGAATTTTCACGAACACCTCCTGGTTTCGAATCGCCTGGGGGCGACTACCGGTTCTCGGTAGTCGTTCAGACTAAGCGCAAACGTTAACGCGAGTACTGCGACTTTGGTCTTTCGGTGCCGCTGACGATTGCCAGCCGTCGACGTTGAAAGACAGGGCAAGCATCGCGATCTAGGATGAGGTGCTTTCTATCAATGACCGAAGGAACCAACCCCATGTGGCATCGTCAGCAGTTCTCGCTCAAACCCCGTTCGCGCGGCTTTCATCTGGTCACCGACGAGATTCTCGGCGCGCTTTCCGGCATGAACGACATCCGCACCGGGCTTTTGCATCTGCAGCTGATGCATACCTCCGCCTCACTGACGCTCAACGAGAATGCCGACCCGGACGTGCGCCACGACATGGCGCTGTTCGCCAACAAGCTGGCACCGGAAAACCTGTCCGGCATGCGGCATACGCTGGAGGGCCCGGACGACATGCCCGCTCACGTGCTGGCGAGCCTGTTCGGCACCGAACTGACCCTGGCGGTGGAAAACGGCCGCCTGCTAACCGGCACCTGGCAGGGCATCTGGTTGGGCGAACATCGCGAGCATGGCGGTGCCCGAAAGGTCACCGCCACATTGATGGGCGAATAACGAAAGCTTCTGTGCTCACCCTCGTGCTTTCTGGCTGAACACGATTCTCTGCCAGCTCAATGCGAGTGCCGTGGCACCTCGGCGCCCCGGCAACCGCGCAGGAAGTCGAAATCGCAGCCCTCGTCCGCCTGCAGCACCCGCTCGATATAGAGCTGGCGGTAACCGCCGGTCGTGGCGATCTGGTTCGACGCCGCCATCGGATCGGCTTCCGCCAGCCGCCGTGCGATTTCGACGTCGTCGACTTCCAGATTCAGCGCGCCGCTGTCGCAATCCAGCGAGATCCAGTCGCCGTTGTGGACCGCCGCGAGCGGACCGCCAGCCGCGGCTTCCGGCGCCACGTGCAACACCACCGTGCCGTAGGCCGTGCCGCTCATGCGCGCGTCCGAGATGCGAACCATGTCGGTGATCCCCTGCTCCAGGATCTTGGGCGGCAGGCCCATGTTCCCGACTTCGGCCATGCCGTGGTAGCCGCGCGGGCCGCAGTGTTTCAGGACCAGAATGTCGTTGGCTTCGACTTCCAGGTTCGGGTCGTTGATCCGCGCCTTGTAGTCGTCGAAATTCTCGAACACCACCGCCCGGCCGCGATGCTTCATCAGCTCGGGGCTGGCCGCCGAGGGCTTGAGCACCGCACCATTGGGTGCCAGATTGCCGCGCAGAATGCAGATGCCGCCATCTTCACGCAGCGGATTGTCCAGCGGCCGGATCACCTCATCGTTGTAGTGCGGCGCGTCCTGCACGTTTTCCCAGATCGTCTTGCCGTTGACCGTCAGCGCATCCTTGTGCGGCAGCCGGTCGGCTTCGCCCAACCGACGCAGCACCGCGGGCAGACCGCCGGCATAATAGAACTCTTCCATCAGGAAGCGCCCGGAGGGCTGCAGGTCGACGATGGTCGGCGTACCGCGGCCGATACGCGTCCAGTCGTCCAGTGGCAGATCGACACCGATACGACCGGCGATCGCCTTCAGATGAATGACAGCGTTGGTCGAGCCGCCAATCGCCGCGTTGGTGCGAATCGCGTTCTCGAACGCCTCGCGGGTCAGAACCTTCGACAGCTTCAGATCCTCGTCGACCATCTCGACGATGCGGTTGCCGGAAAGGTGCGCGAGTACGTAGCGACGGGAATCCACTGCCGGAATCGCCGCGTTGTGCGGCAGGGAAACGCCCAGCGATTCCGCCATGCAGGCCATGGTCGACGCGGTCCCCATGGTGTTGCAGGTACCAGCGGAGCGCGACATGCCAGCCTCGGCGGCCATGAAGTCGTGGATCGAGATCTTGCCCGCCTTGACCTCTTCGGAAAGCTTCCAGACCACCGTGCCGGAACCGATATCCTTGCCTTCGTGCTTGCCGTTGAGCATCGGCCCGCCGGTCACCACGATCGTCGGGATATCGCAGCTCGCCGCGCCCATGAGCAGCGCCGGCGTGGTCTTGTCACAGCCGACCAGCAGTACCACGGCATCCATCGGGTTGCCGCGAATCGCCTCCTCGACATCCATGCTGGCGAGATTGCGGGTGAACATCGCCGTCGGCCGCAGGTTGGACTCGCCATTGGAGAACACCGGAAACTCGACCGGGTAGCCACCAGCTTCGAGCACCCCTTTCTTGACGTGCTCGGCAAGCTTGCGGAAATGCGCATTGCACGGCGTCAGCTCGGACCAGGTATTGCAGATGCCGATGATCGGCTTGCCCTGGAATTCATGATCCGGAATGCCCTGGTTCTTCATCCAGCTGCGGTACATGAAGCCGTTCTTGTCGGCGCTACCGAACCACTGGGCAGAGCGCAGCTGGCGCTGGGACTCTGGTTTTTGGGACGGCTTTTGGGACTTGTCCGATGAATCGCTCATTCTTCTCTCCTCGAGCCATCGTCAGTGCGGTGGCGGTCAGGGCCATCATCAAAGGTGTTCGTCAACCGGTGCTGTCGATGCGTGTCATCAAGGATCACAGCAAGGAAAACACCAGCCACGCCAGGGCGAACGACATCAGCGAAATGCCGATGGAGATCACCGTCCATGTCTTCAACATCGTCTTGGTATCGACGCCGAGAAAGCGACCCACCAGCCAGAACCCGGAATCGTTGACGTGGGAGTAACCGATGGCGCCCGCGACGATCGCGACGGTAATGCAGGCTGCCGGCAATCCGGCAAGCGTGGGATCCCCCAGCACCACCGGCGCCATGATGCCGGCTGCCGTGGTGCCGGCCACCGTGGCCGAACCCTGAGCTATCCGGATCACCGATGCGATCACGTATCCGGCCAGGATCACCGGCAGCCCGAACGCCTGGAGACTGTCCGCCAGCGCGTCGCCGATGCCGCTGGCCGTCAGCACGCCACCGAACATGCCGCCGGCACCGGTGATCAGGATGATGCTGCAGACCGGGGAGAGCGCCTGCTCGACAATCTCGTTGATGGAATCCATCGCTCCGCGTTCACTGGCACGAATGACCAGCAGCCACATGGCGATACAGGTACTGATCAGCAGCGCGATCGGTGTCTCGCCGATCACCATCAGCGCGGAAACCAGCGGGTTGTCGCTATCGATCACGCCGCTCTGACCCAGCGTCGATAGCCCCGTGTTGAGGAAGATCAGCACCAGCGGCAGCAACAGTACCAGCAGCACCGTACCGAACGCCGGGCGCTTCTCGGGCGGGATCTCCTCGCTTTCCGCCCCCATGAAGTTCGGCACCGGCTGGAACGGCGTCCGCTTGGCCAGTATCAGCGACAGCCGGTAGCCCATCACGTACCAGGTCGGCAGCCCCACCAGCAGCGCGACGAACAGCACCTGGCCGATGTCGGCGTGCAGGAAGACCGCCGCCGCGACCGGGCCGGGATGTGGGGGCATCAAGGCGTGCATGACCAGAAACGCACCCGCCGCCGGCAGCCCATAAAGCAGCAACGAGGCCTTGAGCTCACGAGCGACCGAATAGATGACCGGCAGCATGACCACGAAGGCCGCATCCAGAAAGATCGGAAAGCCGAACAGCAGGCAGGCGATCGACAGACCCAACGGCGCCCGCTTGCTGCCGAACAGACTAATCAGCGTGTCGGCCAGCACTCGCGCCCCGCCGGAAACCGCAACCAGCCGCCCCAGTACCGCCCCGAAGCCGATCAGCAGCGCCACATTGCCCAGCGTCTTGCCGAAGCCGCCCAGCAATGTGGGAAGCAGATCGGCCACCGTAATGCCGGTCGCCAGTGCCGTACCGATACTGACGATGACCAGCGCAAAAAAGGGATGCAGACGCACCCGAATGATCAAAACCAACAGAATGGCGATAGCCGCGACGGCGACCCCCATCAGCCCTAATGTGGATAGGCCGGCGGCCGCTTGTGTCGTGTCTTGCATGGCGTTCTCCTGACGACTGTCACGGCTTCGATTGGACATGTCCGCCGTGGGTACGGCCACAGTAGTGCCAAGCATCAATAACCATGAAATGCCAAAAATCGGCAAAACCAATATCAATATGGTTATTAGATGGGCCGCATCATGCGTAAGAACACGTGATCGTCATACAAGCTCGTGGTTTCGACGCGACCAAAGTTGCAGGTTGCGTGCCGGGACTCATCAGCCACCGGCGCGGCGGGTCTGTTTCCAGCGGTCGAACATGACCGCGAGCAGCAGGATCGCGCCGCGTACCAGGTACTGATAGAACGTCGGTACGTTGAGCAGCCCCATCGCATTCTGTACGCACCCCATGATGAGTACACCGACCAGCACGCCGGTGATCGAGGCCACGCCGCCGGAAAGCGAGACACCACCCAATACGCAGGCCGAGATGACGGCGAGCTCGAGCCCTTGAGACGTGTTGGGATCGCCCAGCCCCATACGAGAAGTCAGCAGCACCCCGGCGATGCCGGCAACCAGACCCTGGAGCGCGAACACCATGATCTTCAAGCGGCGAACATTGACCCCGGCCAGACTGGCGGCCTCGGAATTGCCCCCCGTCGCCAGCGTATTACGGCCAAAGGCAGTCATGTTGAGTACGACACCGAACACCAGGAAGCAGACGATCATCGTCCATACCGGCAATGTCAGACCAAGAAACGAGGCGCTGCCAAGATCGAAGAAGCCCGGTACGGTGATCATGACGGCATCGCCGCCGGACGTGATATAGGCCAGGCCTCGTACGAACTCCATCGCGGCCAACGTCGCGATCAGCGAGTTGATACCGAAGCGGGCGACCACGAAACCGTTGAAAGCCCCGACCGCTGCGCCGGCTGCGATTCCCACCAGCACGCCGATCACGACGCTGCCAGTAGTCGAAGTCACCATTGCCGCGACCACACCGGAAAAGGCCACGATCGACGCCACCGACAGATCCACCTCGCCCAGCGCCAGCACCATCATCATGGTGGTGGCGATCGTGCCGATCAGGGTCACCGACAACAGCAGCCCGACGATGTTACGGCCGGTCAGGAAATCCGGCACCAGCACGGAGAGGCCGATGAAGAGCAGGATGAAAACCGCAATCAGACCGGACGTGTCGAGTAGCGTCCGTAGCGGCTTGGGCAGCCCACGGCGTGTCTCGCGTGGTAGTGCCGCCGATGTGGCAACTTTGTCATTCATGTTCCTGAACCCTCTTGAGATTCATTTGCTTCTATAAAACGGAGCTTCTATAAAACGGATGCAACCTCAAAACGATGACGACCATAAACCGATGCCAACCGGCGCGGGATCGATTCATCGAGTAGCGATGAGGACCGATCTCAGGCCGGCAGCGCCAATCCCAGCAGTCGCTCGGGCGTCGCCTCGTCTCGTTCGACGACATCGGTCAGTACGCCTTCCCGCATGACGCCGATGCGGTCGCAGATCGAACTGACTTCCGCCAGATCGCTGGAGATGACCAGGATCCCCTTGCCCTGCTCGGCGAGGTCGTACAGGAGCGAATAGATGTCCCGACGCGCCCCGACATCGATGCCGCGAGTGGGCTCGTCCATCACGAAAAGATCGATCTCTTCGGCCAGCCAGCGCGCCAGAATCACCTTCTGCTGGTTGCCGCCGGAAAGATTGGCGATGGGCGTCTTGGGCCCCGGCGTCCGGATACGCAGTTGGCGAATGTAGTCCTGGGTGTTTCGGGTCTCGCGTTGCGGGTTGCGAAAGCCGCCCCAGCGCTTGAAGAAGCGGCGACAGCTGATGTTGAGATTGTCCGATACGCTCGCCACCGGGAAGATACCCTGCGACTTGCGATCCTCCGGACACATGGCGATACCGGCACGGATTGCGGCCTGCGGCGAACCGAATCGCTGCAACTTGCCATCGAAGAAAACCCGGCCGGCGGTGGCACGCTCCACGCCGCAGACCAGCCGCATCAATTCGCTCCGTCCTGCCCCGACCAGCCCGAACAGCCCGAGCACTTCGCCGCGCCGAATCTCGAGGCTGACCGGCGCCCGGACGCCACGGCCCTCGATACCCTCGAGACGCATCAGCACATCGCCCGATTGGCGTGGCCGGTAGCCGTAGACATCCTCGATCTCGCGCCCCACCATCTCGCTGACCAGCGTATCGTGATCGAGTCCTTCCAGCGTGTCGTGAGTACGAATGTGGCGGCCATCGCGGAACACGGTCACCGCATCGCACATTTCGAACACCTCTTCCATGCGATGGGTCACGTAAAGCACCACGCGGCCTTCGTCGCGCAGTCGCGAGACGATTCGCTTCAGATGGCGAATTTCCTGCACCGAGAGCGAGCTGGTCGGCTCGTCGAAGGCAATGATGCGCGCGTCCCGCAGCAGTGCTCGCCCGATTTCGATCATCTGCTGCTGACCGATCGAGAGATCCCGAACCTTGGTCGAGGGGTGGATGTCCCCCTCCCCCAGTTCTTCCAGAATCGTCATCGCCCGCTCGCGCAGCCGACGCCGGTCGAGAAAGCCGTGCTTGACCGGCAATTGCCCCAACAGAAGGTTCTCGGCAACCGAGAGATTGGGCGACAGGGTCAGTTCCTGATAGATGATCGCGATGCCACGCCGTAGCGCTTCACGCGCATTAGCGAAAACGATCGGTTCACCGCCGATCCAGAGCTGACCACCGGTGACGCGGTTGACGCCGCTCAGTACCTTGAGCAGCGTGGATTTGCCTGCACCGTTCTCGCCCATCAACGCGTGGACTTCGCCGCCGCGCGCCGAGAAACTGACGCCGTCCAGCGCGCGAACCCCGGGAAACTCGACGGTGATGCCATCGACACGCAGGTAAGCATCCGCCATACCGTTCTCCTCAGCGGTATATGATTCGACTATCGACGCACCGGCTTACAGTCCCAGGTCGTCGCGAACCTGCTCCCAATTGTCGCGCGTCATCAGCGTC
Organism: Salinicola sp. MIT1003; assembly: GCF_001858555.1. Classification (NCBI taxonomy): domain Bacteria; kingdom Pseudomonadati; phylum Pseudomonadota; class Gammaproteobacteria; order Oceanospirillales; family Halomonadaceae; genus Salinicola; species Salinicola sp. MIT1003. The sequence continues at coordinate 103,108 of NZ_MCAP01000006.1, read as the reverse complement.
CCGGTGGTTTCGGTATTGGCCGGCGGCTGCTTGTCCTCGGTGATCCAGGTATAGAGATTGTCTGCGCTCTGGCGTCCATGCATGGTCGAACTCACGGCGATGGTGCCGTAGAAGCCGGTCGGCTTCTCGCGCGAGAATTCGGCGAACGCCGCACCCGAGCCATTGATGCCGACGCCGATCACCTGATCCGGCGACAGGCCGTACTGTTCACTCGCGCGAACGCCGCCCAGCACGCTCTCTTCGTTGAGCGCGTAAATCACCCAATGCTCGAAATTGCCATTCTTCGATAGCACGGGAGACGCCGCGGCGAAGGCGCTGCTGGTATCGGTATTCTGCTGCGGCGCATCGAAGATGTTGTCCTCGACGAAACCGGCGTCCAGCAACGCGTCCGTCGCGCCATCGGTGCGCTCCTTGGCGGTCGGCAGTTCGTTGTTGCTGATGCGCAACGCCGCGACATCCTGCGGATCCCAGCCCCGCGCCTTCATCTCCTTGGCAATCGTCTCGCCGACCTGCTGACCGATCTTGTAGCCCGACATGCCCAGATGCGGCACGGACGCCATCGGCTTGCCGTCCGGACCCAGGAACTGATCATCGACGGTCACTACCTTCATGCCGTACTGCTCGGCGCGGTTGGCGATCGCCGGCCCCAGCCGAACGTCCGGCGGACAGATCACGAAACCCTGGGCGCCCTGTGAATTGAGGTTATCGATGGCGCTGAGCACCTGCTGGCCGTCTTCGCCCGACAGCCGGACGACTTCGAATCCCTTTTGCTCGCCCAGAGCGGTGGCCGCATCCTGCTCATTGATGAACCAGGCCTGCTCGGGTTTCTTGACGATGAAACCGATCTTGACGTCATCCTGGGCATAGAGCGGTGCAGCGCCAATGCCAAGGGCGGAGACACTCAGCACGAGCAGTGACGACTTCACAAAGCGAATCATTGACGACCTCCAGGCCTCGTGGACCATTAGGTTTATTATTGGCAAGCACATGCCATGACACGGCTGAAACGACATTAAACAGTCGTCCAATAACCGGCTAATAACGAGCCTCGCTCAAAGCGATACTTAATTTGCTATCGGCAAATCATGAGAGCTACCGGGATGCGGGGTCGACGACCTCACAGTGGCTTTTCGTGCCGACTAAAGTCGTTTTACGACTTTGGTGACGGGAAGCCCCCCATCCTCCACGAAAAAGCCGCCATGACGGCGGCTTCGAAGAGTCGGGCCCTGATAGCAATCAGCCTGAGGTAACGCCCGGCATCTGCTGAATCGTCGAGAAACGATAGACGGTCTGGGAATGGTACGTTTCACCGGGCTTGAGAATCGTCGAAGGGAAATTCGGCTGATTGGGGGAATTGGGGAAATGCTGCGTCTCCAGTGCCAGACCGGAACGATGGGTGTACGGGCGACCGCTTTTGCCGACGAGACTGCCATCAAGGAAATTTCCCGAATAGAACTGCAGTCCCGGCTCCGTGGTGGCAACCTCGAGCACTCTGCCGCTGTGCGGTTCGATGACCTTCGCCGCCAGCGTCGGTCGATCGGCCTGTCCCGGATTCTTGCTCAGCACGAAGTTGTGATCGTAGCCCTTGGCATAGGCCAGTTGAGTGTTCTTCTGCCCCATGCGTGCGCCGATGGCGGTCGGCTGGCGGAAATCGAACGGCGTACCGCTGACGTCGGCGATCTCTCCCGTCGGAATCAGGGTCTCGCCGACGGGCGTGTAGGCGCTCGCGTTGATCATCAGTTGGTGATCGAGGACGCTGCCGCTCCCCTCGCCCTGGAGATTGAAGTAGCTGTGCTGGGTCAGATTGACCGGCGTCGCACGCGTCGTTTCCGCACGGTAGTCGATGGCCAGTTCATTGTCATGGGTCAGCGTATAGCTGACTCGCGTCGACAGACGGCCGGGGAACCCCTGTTCGTCATCCGGGCTGGTATAGGTCAGGACCAGGCCTCGCCCCTGGGAAGATGAGAAGGGTTCGGCATGCCACAAGCGCTGATTGAATCCGACATCGCCGCCATGCAGGGTATTGGGACCGTCGTTGGTGGGCAGACGATAGGTTTCGCCATCCAGCGTAAAGCGGCCATTGGCAATACGATTGCCATAGCGACCAATCAAGGCACCAAAGTAGGGGTTGGCCTGACGATAGGTGTCGGAGAGATAATCGTCGAGCGAATCGAAGCCCAGCACGATATCGTCCATCTGCCCGGTCATATCGGGCGTCTTCAACGATACGATGATGCCGCCGTAGTTGATGACCCGCATCTCGATGCCGTTGTCGTTGGTGATTCGATAGCAGTCGACCTCGCGGCCATCCGGCAACCGACCGAAGGCCGATCTCTCGATGCCCGGTGGCAAGGCGCTGGAGGATGGCGAATTCGCCGGCATCGTCTGCGCCTGGGCTTGCAAGAAGGCCTGCCCGATCATCAATCCGAACAGACCGACGCCGAGACACCGAGAAAGAGAAAGGACATGGCGTGTCATCACAAGCTCCTGGTTTCATTTTCAGTTTTCTGGTTATCGTTCTTGCTGCTCGGACCGGCCTGCCGCTGCCGATGACGATCGTTTAAACCCTAGACCCACGATCCCTATCTGACTATGCGAGAACGCCACAACGTGACTTATAAAAACGTCGAATATACGTCCGAGACCGTTTCATGAAAGCACATTCCACCGACCCGTTGCCGCCGGACTGGTTCCTTCGTGTCAGGCTCAAGTTCCGCCATTTGCAGCTGTTCGTGGCACTAGACGACCACCGCAACCTGCATCGTGCGGCGGCAAGGCTGGGAATGAGCCAACCGGCGGCTTCCAAGCTGCTGGGGGATCTCGAGCATCTGCTTGGCGTCTCGCTTTTCGAGCGGCACTCCCGTGGCGTGACGCCCAACTGGTACGGGGAAAGCCTGATCCGCCATGCCCGCGGCATGTTGACATCGTTGGCGCAAGCGAGCGATGAAATCAATGCACTCAAGGAAGGTAACGCGGGAACGGTATCGATCGGTACGGTGCTCGCGCCTGCCGTCACGTTGCTGGCCAGCGCGGTCGAGCGCGTGCACCGTGACAGTCCCCATCTCGAGGTCAACATCGATGTCGGTGTCAGTCGCAATCTGGTGCCGAGACTGCGCGACGGTGAGTTCGATTTCGCCATTGCCCGCATTCCCAGCGGAATGCCGGCCGGCGATTTCGTATTCGAGGAAATCGGGGAAGAAGCGCTGTGCTTCGTCTGCCGTGCCGGGCACCCGCTCGCGAAAGACGCTTTCGACCTGATCCCGATGCTGGGCTATCCGTGGGTATTGCAGCCACCGGGGGCGCTGATGCGCCAGCGCGTCGAGCACCTTTTCCTGCATCACAAGGTGGCGCCACCCCAGCGCATCATCAATACGCCGGATATTTACATGGCGCTGGCCATGGTCGATAAATCGGACTCGATCACGGTCACGACACGCGAGGTCGCGGATCTGCTCTGCACCCAGCCACGCTTCGCGATTCTGCCGTCTACCGATGCGCTCAGCGTGCAGCCTTTCGGCCTGATCAGCCTGCGCGAACGGCGCATGTCGCCCGGCGCCGCCAAGTTGATGAGCACGCTGCATCAGATGATCCGCGAACGTCGGACGCACGAACCGAGCACGACGCTGGCTCACTACAGTGATGTCACGCTCTGAGCCGGTGTCGGCTATCTAAGCTGGCTCACCACTCCAGCGCCTGCTTGACGAAGGGGATGGTCAATTTGCGCTTGGCCGACAGCGAGGCGCGATCGAGCCGCGACAGGATCTCGAACAGCGGGTCCAGCTGGCGCGGGCCGCGATGGAGGATATAACGCCCCACTTCTGCCGGCAGCTCCATCCCGCGCACCTGCGCACGCAGTTGCAGGGCCGCCAGCCGCTGGGTGTCGTTCAGCGGCTGGGCGTGAAACACCATGCCCCAGTTCAGGCGGGAAGCGAGATCCGGCAGCTTGACCTCGAGCTGGCGCGGCGAGCGGTCGGCGGCGATCACCAGCCGCTTGCCGGCATCGCGAAGGCGGTTGAAGCCATGGAACAGCGCCTCCTCCCAACGTCTTCTCCCGACCACCAGTTGCAGGTCGTCGATCGCCAGCAGATCGAGGCGTTCCGGCTCCTCGAGAATATCCGGCGGGAAATGCCCCAGCGCATCCAGAGGCAGATAGAGTGCCCGCTTGCCTCGGGCATCGGCGTTATGGCATGCCGCCTGCAATAGATGGCTACAGCCCACGCCCTCGCCACCCCAGAGATAGAGGAAAGGTTCCCCGCTCTCGTCGAGCTGCTTCATGAGATGCGCCACCAGTGATGCGTTGTCGCCCGGCAGATAGTTGGCGAAAGTGGCATCATCACGTAGCCCGACGCCGAGCGGCAGTTGGGACGGCCCCGGACTCATGTCGATCCATCTCCTTGGCTCTGGTCTTGGGAAAGCGCGCCGCTGCGCGAACGATTGTAGAGCTGACTACCACGATAGCGATGGTAGGCGTAGCGGAGCAATACCATGACGACGGCGGCCACCGGCAGCGCCAGCAGAATGCCGGTGAACCCGAACAGTTGGCCGCCGGCGAGTACCGCGAAGATCACGGCCACCGGATGCAGCCCGATCTTGTCACCCAGCAAAAGGGGCTGAAGGACGGTGCTTTCGGCGATCTGGCCAATACCGAACACGACCAGCACGCCGACCAGCGGCAGCCAGGTATCGAACTGGAAGAAGGCCACTACCGCAGCCGTCACGATGCCTACGATCACGCCGAGATACGGCACGATGCTGGCGAGCCCCGCCATCACCCCGATCAGCAGCCCGAAGTGCAGCCCGATCACGCTCAGGCCGACCGCGTAGATCACGCCCAGGCTCAGCATCACCAGCAGTTGCCCTCGCAGGAACGCCGACAGCACCTCGTCGCACTCGGTAGTCAACGAGGTCACGCGGGGCTCGATGTGCCGGGGCAGCATGTCGCGGATATATCCCTTGATCCGGTCCCAGTCGAGCAGCAGGTAGAAAGTCACCACCGGGATCAGCGCGATGTTGCCGATCCACACTGCAAAGGCGAGGCCGGAGCGAGACGCCTGGGCGAGAAACGCCGCTGCGAAGGTGCCGGTCTCGCGCCAGTTGGCCATCAGTGCATCGCGCAGCTGGTCGAAGTCCGCAGTGAAATCGATGCCGGTCAACGACTGGATCTCCGGCAGAACCGTTGCCTGCACCCAATTGAAGATGCTGGGCAGCGCCTCGATCAGTTGCGCGATCTGACGTCCCAGCACGGGAACCAGCACCAGGACGCCGCCGACGATGATGACGCCCAGCAGCAGGAACACCACGCTGACGGCAAGACGCCGCGACAATCCGCGCGCTTCGAGCCAGTCGGTCACCGGGTCGCCCAGGTAGGCGAGGATCATGCTGACGAAGAACGGCATCAGGATCGGTTCCAGCAGGATCAGCAGCCAGACCGCCAGCGCCGCCCCGATCGCGCCCCAGATTTGCAGTTTTGTCATCGCGCTCTCGTCGTCCTTCGACTGCCCCCTCAATGAAGGCAATGCTACAATGCGCCCCGCTGAACATCATCCTTATTCCTTGGCTCCGCGAGAAAGGTCCTCCTATGACGCGCTCCTCTTCCGATACCCCGAACGCGCCCCGTTCGCCCGGCTTCCAGTCTCTGACCTACCGAGACGCCGGTGTCGACATCGACGCGGGCAACGCGCTGGTCGAGAGAATCAAGGGCGTCGCCAAGCGCACCTCGCGGCCGGAAGTCATGGGCGGGCTCGGGGGTTTCGGCGCGCTGTGCGAAATTCCGAGCGGCTACCGCCAGCCGGTGCTGGTCTCCGGCACCGACGGCGTCGGCACCAAGCTGCGCCTGGCCATGGACCTGGGGCGTCACGACACCATCGGCATCGATCTCGTCGCGATGTGCGTCAATGACCTGGTCGTTGCCGGCGCCGAGCCGCTGCAGTTTCTCGACTACTACGCTACCGGCAAGCTGGATGTCGATATCGCCGCCGACGTGGTCACCGGCATCGGCGAAGGCTGCAGCCAGGCGGGTTGCGCGCTGGTCGGCGGCGAAACCGCGGAAATGCCCGGCATGTACGAGGGCAGCGACTACGACCTGGCCGGCTTCTGCGTCGGCGTGGTCGAAAAATCCGAGATCCTCGACGGCAGCAAGGTCGGTGAAGGCGACGTGCTGCTGGGCCTCGCCTCTTCCGGCCCGCACTCCAACGGCTACTCGCTGATCCGCAAGATCCTGGAAGTCGGCGGCGGCAAGCTCGACGACACGCTGGAAGGCAAGCCGCTGGCCGACCTGCTGATGGCGCCGACCCGTATCTACGTCAAGCCGCTGCTGTCGCTGATTCGCTCCAGCAGTGTCGACGTTCACGCGCTGTCCCACATAACCGGTGGCGGCCTGCTCGAGAACGTGCCGCGAGTGCTGCCGGAACATCTGGCCGCGCGGATCGACGTCAGCCGCTGGCAGCGTCCCGCCGTGTTCGACTGGCTCAAGCAGCAGGGCAACGTGGAAGAGCGTGAAATGTACCGCGTGCTCAACTGCGGCATCGGCATGGTCGTGGTGGTTCCCGCGGACCAGTCCGACCAGGCCATCGCCCATCTCGAGACCGCCGGCGAAACCGTCCATCGTCTGGGCGAGATCGTCGGCCGTGATGCCGATGCAGAAGCCGTGCAACTGGAGAACCTGCCGGCATGAGCGGTGACTATCCTTCACAGCAGCGCGACACGCTGAACGACTTCGAAGCGGCCGCGGCGGAGAAGCCGCGGGTCGTGGTACTGATTTCCGGCAATGGCAGCAACCTGCAGGCCCTGCTGGATGCCCAGGAGCACGACGAACTGGGCGGCGGCGAGATCGTCGCCGTGGTCTCCAACAAGGCCGATGCCTATGGACTCAAGCGCGCCCGGGATGCCGGCGTCGATGCCGTCGCCCTGCCCCACCGCGAGTATGATTCCCGCGAAGCCTTCGACGCCGCGCTGATCAAGGTCATCGACCGCCACGAGCCCCACCTGGTGGTGCTCGCCGGCTTCATGCGCATCCTGACGCCCGCTTTCGTCGACCGCTATCGCGGTCGCATGCTCAACATTCATCCGTCACTGCTGCCCGCCTACCAGGGGCTGGACACGCACCGGCGCGCACTGGCCGACGGTGTCGCCGAGCATGGCGTCAGCGTGCATTTCGTCACCGAGGAGCTCGATGGCGGGCCGGTGGTGATCCAGGCCGTGGTCAACGTCGAACCGGATCAGGATGTCGATGCGCTGATCGAAAAGGTTCACGCTCGCGAGCATCTGATCTACCCCATCGCGGTGCGCTGGTTCCTCGAAGGCCGCGTCAAATTGTCGCCCGACGGCAAGGTGACGCTGGATAACGTGCCACTGCCCCCCACGGGGCTGCGCATGTCCCATGCCGACGCCGCCGAAGAGCTGGACGAAGATCTCGACGACTGATCGCCGGTAAGCTGTTTTTTCCCTCGTCGGCGCTCCCGGCGCCGACGATCTCCCCGCTGCGGACGCTACCCGCGCTTGCCCAACCGCCAATCTTTGCCAGACTGACATCATTCTTTCGTTCGGCACCTCGTGCCGGATGAATCGTTTCCGTCGATGAAGGTTTCAGCACGCAAGGAGGAAAAGCGATATGGATTATCGTCCGCTAGGCAATTCAGGATTGATGGTATCGACGTTGACGCTGGGCACGGTGCCCTTCGGTGGCGCCAACGGTTTCGAGAAGGCCGCTAGCGTCGACGTCAAGGGGGCCAAGAAGCTGCTCGATATCGCCTTCGATGCCGGCGTCAACCTGGTCGACACCGCCGATCTCTACTCGCTCGGGCTGGCGGAAGAAATTACCGGCAAGGCGCTGGGCAGCAAGCGCGACGACATCATCCTCGCCACCAAGGGCCGAAGCCCGCTGGGCGATGACCCCAACGCTACCGGCGCCTCGCGCTACCACCTGATTCGCGCCGTCGAGGCCAGTCTCAAGCGGCTGGGCACCGATCACATCGACCTCTACCAGCTGCACAACTGGGATGGCGTCACTCCCATCGAGGAGACGCTCGAGGCGATGCATCATCTGGTCGCCAGCGGCAAGGTACGCTATTGGGGCACGTCCAACTACACCGGCTGGCAAATGATGAAGACGCTCGGCAAGGCCGAGGCGCATGGCATGATCAAGCCGATCAGCCAGCAGATCTACTACACGCCGGAGTCCCGCGAGGCGGAGTACGAACTGATGCCGCTGGCGCTCGATCAGAACGTCGGCTCGCTGATCTGGGGACCGCTGGGCGAAGGCTTCCTGACCGGCAAGGTCCGCCGGGGCCAGAAGACGCCGCCGGATACCCGTCAGGGCAACGGGTGGCCGGAACCCTATATCCACGACATGGAACGGGCCTACGACATCATCGAGGCGCTGGCCGCCATTGGCGAAGCCCATGGCTGCTCCATACCCCGTGTCTGCCTGGCATGGCTGAAGGATCGCCCCGGCGTCACGTCCCTGATCGTCGGTGCCCGCACCGAAGAGCACCTGCGCGACAACCTCGCCGCCGCCGATCTGACGCTATCCCCGAAAGAGCATCAACGCCTGGAGAAACTGACTCGCCCGGCACCGCTCTATCCGTACTGGCATCGCGTGGTTTCCGGCATGGATCGCCTGGACCCGGCAGAAAAGCCGTTTCTGGACGGCTTCAGCGAGACGATCAAGAACCGCAGCGATGACCGTTCTTCATCATGATAATCAGCTAACTACCGAAGAACGTAAACGAGGCAGGCAAGACAAGGAAAAACGGCCGAAAAAGCGCAGTTTACGAGTTTGTAAATGAGCATTTTGAGACCGTTTTTAACGCAGTATTGCCAACGCAGGTAGTTCTTCAAGGAAGCGCTGATAAATCGGCGAGCAGGATGAAGCGCAAGGCGCACGGCGCGCAGGAACCGGAGCATATGGGGTATATGTGAGGGTTCCGATCGGACCGGCGCCCCGGCACCGCGCAACGTAGCGATTCGCCTGCGCAGCCATTTAGGCAGTGTTTCCTTCAGGTGCGCGGCAGGGTGACCCCACGCTGCCCCATATACTTGCCGCCCCGGTCCTTGTAGGAGACATCGCAGACCTCGTCGGACTCCAGGAACAGCATCTGCGCCACACCTTCGTTGGCGTAGATACGGGCCGGCAGATTGGTGGTGTTGGAAAACTCCAACGTCACGTGACCTTCCCACTCGGGCTCCAGCGGCGTCACGTTGACGATGATGCCGCACCGCGCGTAGGTCGACTTGCCCAGGCAGATCGTCAGCACGCTGCGCGGGACGCGGAAATACTCCACAGTGCGCGCCAGGGCGAAGGAGTTGGGTGGAATCACGCAGGCATCGCCCTTGACGTCGACGAAGCTCTTCTCGTCGAACGCCTTGGGATCGACCACCGCCGAGTGGATATTGGTGAACACCTTGAACTCGTCGGCGCAGCGGACATCGTAGCCGTAGCTGGACGTCCCGTAGGAGATGACGCGCTGGTTGTTCACATGACGGACCTGATCGGCCTCGAACGGCTCGATCATGCCTTCCTGCTCCGCCATACGGCGAATCCACTTGTCGGATTTAATGCTCATGCAGGCGTCCTTGAGACTGAGACTGACGTCGTCACGACGTCATGTATTCGTTGGGCCGAGGAAAACGGGAGCGATCTGATCGGGGCGACATGATAGCGGCCCAATTTCATTAAGGAAAAGAAAAAAGGAAAGGAAACGACGCCCCCATGCCGCAAACGTCGCGCGGGGCATGGCGAGTGGTCATGCCCTGCGCGATCGGGAATAGCCTGGGTAAGAACCGAAACCGCCGGAGAATCGAAAGGCGATTCGATCAGTCGCTGAACGAGATCGTCGGGCCACCGGTATCCTGCCCGGCGACACCACTGGCGACATCACGCGCCATCTGACGGAACGTGGCAGCCACCTCGCCCTCCGGCTCGGCAACCACGCTCGGCTTGCCGCCGTCGGCCTGCTCGCGGATCGACAGTTGCAACGGCAGCTGGCCCAGCAACCGCGTCTCGTACTGCTCGGCGATACGCTCGCCGCCGCCAGCGCCGAAGATCGGTTCGCTATGGCCGCAGTTCGAGCAGATGTGCAGGCTCATGTTCTCCACCACGCCCAGCACCGGCACGTTGACCTTGCGGAACATCTCGATGCCCTTGCGCGCGTCCAGTAGCGCGATGTCCTGCGGCGTGGTGACGATCACCGCACCGTCGACCGGCACCTTCTGCGCCAGCGTCAACTGGATATCGCCGGTGCCCGGCGGCATGTCGATGAACAGAAAATCGAGATCGTCCCACAGCGTCTGGTTGAGCAGTTGCTGGAAAGCGCCGGAAACCATCGGGCCACGCCATACCATCGGCTGGTTGATATCGACCATGAATGCCATCGACATCGCCTGGATGCCGTGCGCCATCACCGGCTTCATGTTCTTCTCGTCCACCACCTCGGGGCGGGTGTTCTCCGGCAAGCCCAGCATCCGCGCCTGGCTCGGGCCATAGATATCGGCGTCGAGCAGGCCGACACGATACCCTTCCGCCGCCATCGCCAACGCCAGATTGGCGGTGACGGTGGACTTGCCGACGCCGCCCTTGCCGGAGGCGACCGCCACGATATGTTTGATGCCCTCGATCACGAACCTCTCCTTGCAACGTTCAAAGCATGACTTTCCGCCAGTATAACGAGCCCGGCGCCCTATACCCTAGCGTTGTGCTGGGAAATAGCGGCCGAGCCGATCGAATGAGGTAGCACATCGTTGCCAACGGGGAACGCTCATCACGGTTCGAATCGATACAGGGAACGGCGGCAAGGCCGTTCAATCGCGCTCGAACTCTTTCTGCACCGTCAGCTTGGTGCGAATGAAGTCGCTGTGGGTCACGTAGAGCAGGTCCGCCAGCCGCCGGATGCGATGCTCCTCGAGAGCGGCGAGCTCATGATCGGCGTAGGCCAGACGCCACATCGCGGCGATCAGCTCGACACGCTGATCGTAGCTGTAGCGTTCATTGAGCAGGGAAACGTACTGGAAATGATCCACCGCCTGTTCGACCTGCGTCTGTGCCTGCTGGATCAGATCATCGGCGGCAGCCTCGTCCAGCGAGAACTGGACCATCAATATCCGGCGCAGCGTGGCCAACTCCTGAGGATCGACCTCATAATCGGCACGCAGCACCTCGCTGAACAGCGCCGCGACCGCCAGTTGCGGTGTCACGGCGTCACGGCCGTCGGATTCCGGCACGGCCAGAACGCGCTGAAAGAATTGCTGAACGGTATCGAGCATGGCTCACTCCTCTGCGATGAACTGCGATAAATGGCGATGAAACAATGCGCTTCGCGCGGCTTTAGGCGCGTGTTGACTGATAGGCGTTTCGCATGGCTTCTAGCTTGTGTTGATTAACATTTTGACACCGAAAGCCCGAAAGGTTCGAAAGCCCACCGGCTTCGATCGACGCGCCTCGCCGAACGAAAAAACCCGCAACCGAGGTTGCGGGTTCGATGCATAGCCGGCGCTCTACGACCGACTGAAGAAAAAAATCAGCCATCACGCGCCGTGAGCGGCAAGAAACTCTTCGGTCAGCTTGAGCTCGCTGTTGGAGTTGACGCCGATCCCGCGCGTGGTGACGTTGCGGGCGATCTGCTGCGCTTCGTCGAGCGAGTGCATTTCCGCCGTTCCGCACTGATAGATGTTGAGTTCGGGAATCGACTTCTGATCCGTCAGCGCCAGTACGTCTTCCATCGCCGCTTTCCAGGCGGCCCCCACGGTCTGCTCGTCGACATGGCCGATCAGGCTCATGTAGAACCCGGTGCGGCAGCCCATCGGCGAGATATCGATGATCTCGACGCCGTCGCCGTTGAGGTGCTGACGCATGAAGCCGGCGAACAGGTGCTCGAGCGTGTGAATGCCGCGCTCGGACAGGATCTCTTCGTTGGGAACGCAGAAGCGCAGATCGTAGACGGTGATGTTGTCGCCGCCCGGTGTCTTCATCTGCTTGGCGACACGCACCGCCGGTGCATTCATCTTGGTGTGGTCGACCATGAAACTATCGAGTAATGGCATGCTTGCCTCCTTGGTTGGCGTGTCCGGTCAGGTGCCTACTTTAGCACGCTAATCGGCGCTGTCAGGTGTCCAGTTCCGGATAGTGGCGGAATATGCCGCTCTCGTTGAAATCGAGCCGCCGGTCCGAGGTCAGATAAGCCGCCAGTTTTGGCCGTTGACTCACGCGGTCGGCCAGCGCCGTCACCTCCGGCACTTCCGGCTCCAGCCGCTCCATCGAGCGGGGAAAGGCGTAGCGCAGCCCGGTGACGACCTGAAACAGCGACAGATCCACGTAGCTGTGTGCCGTACCGACCAGATAGGGCTCGTTGCCGGCGTTGGCCGAGAGCACTCGCTCGAAGTAGTAGAGAAACTTGGGCAATCGCTCCTGGACGAAAACGACACTGCGTCGCTTGGCTTCCTCCTGCTGGTCCTCGTAGTAGAGCGACGCGCCGATCGGATGATGAGTGTCGTGAATCTCGGCGACGAAGTCCGTCAGCGTCAACTGCAAGCCGTTGGCCCAGAGGCGGCTGGCCTCGCCCTCCGGCACCAACCCCAGCCGAGGGCCGAGGAACTGCAGGATATTGGCGACATGGGACACCACGATGTCGCCGGCTTTCAATACCGGCGGTGCGAAATGCGGCTGTGCCAGCTCCCCGCCGTGGATGAATTCGCTGACGGCACCCACGCCACCGCCATCAGCCGCGGACTGCTTGCCTACATCAATGTAATCCGCGCCGGCGTCTTCCAGCGCCAAGCGCACGAATTCGCCGCGACCGGGAATCCCGGGCCAATAGTAGAGCTCGTAGGTCATCCTTTTCCCCTCCCGTTCAGGCGCTGTTGGCCGACAGCCTTTCAAAGCGCTGCTGAAATCCTGTTCAAGACATGGAGCCGGATCGCCATGAGACAACCCCGAGATAGCGGCGGTCGGATCGACCCGACGATCGAATGCGCTCCTCAGCATAGGACAAAAAACGGGCCCGAACCTTGTCTCGGTTCGGGCCCGCCGGATGGACCACGATGCTTCGCCGATCAGCGACAGAGCAGCGACGAAAAATCTAGCGACACGCCACGGCCTGGCGCAGCGTGCTTTTCACCCACAGCCGCTGACCGTCGGGAGTCTTGCCCTGATCGTTCCACTGCTGCGTGGTCTGCACGCAGAACGAGCCGAGATCCTCGATCGCCGGCGCGGCAGCATCCGGCCGCTCGCCGCCGATTCTCAGGATGTCGGTATTGTTCGACTGGTAATTGGGCGCAAAGGTATTGGAAGCGCAGCCGGCCATCGCCACGACCAATCCGGACGCCATCAACATACGGCGCAATGCCATCTTGAGTGATTCCTCGAAGAGCGCCTGACGCCGCTCACGGACGTGGTCGGGTCTCGGCGCGAACACCGGCACGATTGCCGGCAGCGGCTTAATAGCACCCCCGAATCCGGCCTGTCAATTGGCGAGCGGGCTCCAGTGTTGTTACCCTACGCCGCCCTCGAGCCGGCCGACTCCCCATCATGCGCTATCGCGTCAAGCTGTTCCCGGAAATCACCGTCAAATCCCGCCCGGTGCGCCGGGAAATGGTGAGATATCTGCGTACCAACATTCGCAATACGCTCGCTTCCGTCGCCCCGGGCGTGCGGGTACGAGACGAATGGGACGCACTGGAAATCCGCCCGCGCCGCTCTCTCGACGATACCGCGCGGGAGGCCTTCGAAGCCCGCCTTCGAGGCGTGGCCGGCATCCACGAGATCCAGGTCGTCGAAACCCACGACTGGTCCTCCTTCGAGGATACCGCTGCCAGACTGGTCCCGCTGTGGCGAGAGACGCTGGCGAATCGCCGTTTCCGCGTCAGCGTCAAGCGCCGGGGGCAGCATGATTTCCGCTCGGAAACCCTCGAACGCTTCCTTGGCGCCGCGCTGCTCGAGGCGGTGCCCTCGGCACGGGTCGATCTCAAACAGCCGGAACACGACGTGCGTCTCGAGCTTCACGACACGCGCCTGACACTGGTCACGCGACGACTACCCGGCCTGGGCGGATACCCGATGGGCACTCAGGGCCAGGCGCTGGCCTTGATCTCGGGCGGCTACGACTCGCCGGTCGCGGCCTGGCAGATGATGCGGCGAGGATTGAAGACCCACTTTCTGTACTTCGATCTCGGCGGACCGGATCAGGAACACGTGGTACGTCAGGTCGTGGATCGCTTGTGGCGAGGTTACGGTGCCTCTCACCGCGTCGATTTCATCAGCGTGCCGTTTGTCGAGGTAATGCACGCCATTCAGCGCACCGTGCCGGCCGGCCTGGCCGGCGTGATTCTAAAGCGGATGATGGTCCGCGCTGCCAACCGGATCGCCCAGCGCCACCGTCTACCGGCATTGGTTACCGGGGACGCGCTGGCCCAGGTCTCCAGCCAGAGCCTGACCAATCTCGGCCTGATCGACGCTGCCAGCGAGCGACCGATCCTGCGACCGCTGATCGCCAGCGACAAACAGACGATCATCGAGCAGGCGCGGCGCATCGGCACTGCCGAACTGGCCGAGGGACTCCCGGAAGTGTGCGGGACGATCTCACGCAAGCCCAACACGCGGCCCAAGCCGGAGCGAATACTCGACGCCGAGACCGGGTTCGATCAAAGCGTACTGGACGATGCCATTGCCCGAGCGAGCGTCGTGCGCAGTGACCAATTGCTGAACGAAGACGTGACACGCAGCGACGACGCGGTGGCGACCGCTTCGCCGTCGGCCACGGCCAGCCGTGACCAGGTCCGAGTGATCGACATCCGCCATCCCGACGAGCGCGACCTCGATCCGCTGGTTCTGCCCGAGGGCCAACCGCTGGTCATCCCCTACTTCGAGCTGGGCGAACGCGTCGCGACACTGCCGGACGACTGCCACTATCTGCTCTACTGTGCCCAGGGCACCATGAGCCGGATGCAGGCCGCCCACCTGACCGATCAGGGTTACGACAACATCGGCGTCTATCTCCCCGACCTCCCCGACCTCCCCGACTGATGCGAGATGCCAGAAGAGATCAGCGGGTCGTTCAGAACAGCCCCAACTGCTGATCGGTCAGGCTGGCGAAGTCATCCCCCACGAACGGCAGTATGCCGTCGGCGACCGGTGCCAACTGGCGGCTGACGTAGTGGTGGTAGTCTATCGCCGAGCGGCGGGCCTCGAGTGGCTCCGGCCCGGAGACGGTGATCACGTAGCGGATCCAGCCGCCGTTCTGGTACTGCTGCGGCCGGCCCAACTGACGGTTGAGCTCGTCGGCCATGCGCGCGGCACGCACGTGCGGCGGCACGTTGCGCTGATAATCGTCGAGCTTGCGCCGCAGACGCTTGCGGTAGATCAGCGCGTCGTCGTGTTCGCCGGCCATCGTCTGGTGGACGATCCCGCGCACGTAGTCACGGTACGGTTCACCCGTGAAGATGCGCCGGTAGAGCTCGCGCTGGAACTGCTTCGCCAGCGGCGACCAGTCGGCCCGTACGGATTCCAGCCCCTTGAATACCAGCCGTTCGCTGCCGTCCTCGCCTCGCACCAGCCCCGCATAGCGCTTCTTGCTACCCTCCTCCGCGCCGCGAATGGTCGGCATCAGAAAGCGGGCGAAATGCGTTTCGAACTGCAACTCCAGCGCGCTTTCCAGATCGAACGTCTCGCGCAGATGCCGACGCCACCAGTCATTGACGAGCGCCACCAGCCGCTGCCCGATCGCATTCGCTGCCTCGGCCTCGTGCGCCCCGCCCAACCACACGAAAGTCGAGTCGGTATCACCATAGATAACGGTATAACCCTCGGCTTCGATCAATTCGCGGGTGCGGCGCATGATCTCGTGACCGCGCATGGTGATCGACGAAGCCAGGCGGGGATCGAAAAAGCGGCAACCCCGCGAGCCGAGCACGCCGTAGAAGGCGTTCATGATGATCTTCAACGCCTGGGCCAGTGGCGCGTTGCCTTCCCGCTTGGCGGCTTCGCGCCCCTCCCAGACCTGCTCGACGATCGCCGGCAAAGCATGGGCCGTGCGAGAGAACCTCGCTCCCAGAAAACCCGGCACGGCGTGCGCGTCGTCCTGCTGACGCAACCCCTCGACCAGGCCCACCGGGTCGATCAAAAACGAACGAATGATCGATGGATACAGGCTCTTGAAATCGAGCACCAGCACCGAGTCGTAGAGCCCGGGGCGGGAATCCATCACGTAGCCGCCGGGGCTATC
Organism: Salinicola sp. MIT1003; assembly: GCF_001858555.1. Lineage (NCBI taxonomy): Bacteria > Pseudomonadati > Pseudomonadota > Gammaproteobacteria > Oceanospirillales > Halomonadaceae > Salinicola > Salinicola sp. MIT1003. The sequence goes on along the minus strand of NZ_MCAP01000006.1, from coordinate 86,897 downwards.
CTCGCCGTCGCGACTGCCCAGCGTCGGGGCGACGAATCCGAGCCGATGCATGCGTGGCAGATAGAGATGGGAGAAGGCCGCCACCGAGCCGCCGCTGCGATCCGCGGCCAGGCCCGTCACGCTTGCCCGCTCGAGCAGGAAGGCCATGATCCGGGTATGGTCGAAGATTCGCGTGACCAGCTCGCAATCCTTCAGGTTGTAGCGTGCCAACGCCGGCTTGTCTTCGGCGAACATGCGGTTGATGTCCGCCATGCGCTGGTAGGGGTTATCGATCGCCTTGCCCTCGCCGAGCAGGGTCTGCGCCACGTTTTCCAGACTGAACGACGGGAAGCTCCAGGTCGCGGAGCGCAGCGCCTCGATGCCATCGATGGTCAGTCGCCCGGAAATGGTGACGAAATGATGGCTGGACGATGTGTCGGAACCGCGGCCATGGGCACGCCACTCTATCGCCACGCCGCCTCGGCCCAGCGTCAGCGGTACGTTCAAGCGCTCGGCGTGACGCTGCAACTGACGCAGGTCGAACTGGATCACGCTCCAGCCGATGATCGCATCCGGGTCAAAACGAGCGAACCAGGCGTTGAGCGCCTGCAGCAGCTCGGCGCGAGAGTCACAGTAGACGAGCTCGAAGTCGCGCTCGCGATCCGCCTTGCCGCCTTCTCCCGCCGGCGGCCCCAGCATGTAGACGATCCGCTGACCGCAGCCGTGCAGGCCGATCGAATAGAGTTCGCCGCGTTCGCTGGTCTCGATATCCAGCGAGCAGAGCTTCAGCGGCGGGCGATAGTCAGGCGCCGGCTTCAGTTGTGCGTCCAGGATCGTGCCATCCATTCCCTCGCGGCCGCTGACGGTGACCGGCGCGGTAATGAAACGCTCCATCAGATAGCGCTCCGGTGGCCGGACATCGGCCTCGAACACATCGATACCCGCCTCGCCCAGCCGTCGCTCCAGGTTCATCAGTTGCCTATGAGACCGGCAATAGAGCCCGAGAACCGGGCGCTGATCGAAGTCTTTCAGCTCCAGCTCACGCAGTTCGATGTCGCGCTCCTGGCGCAAGACCCGTTCGGCCGCCGCGCGCTGTTCGGCAGGAAGGAAGGCGACCGAAGTCTGCGGCGGCAGACACACCAGCCGCGGCCCGGTATCGGTAGCCAGCCACAGCGATATTTCGGTACCGGCCGGCGTATCCCGCCAGTGGCGCGTCAGAATGAAGCCCTGCTGTTCCACGACATTCCCTTGCACAGTCGTCGTCACCGATAGCCCGCGTTCAGAAAGAGAGCACCCAGGGCAGCACCACACCAAGATAGAGGGGTATCAGCACCGGGGCGGCCAGCGTAGTGATCAGCACCGCAATGGCACCTTTCTCCGGCCGAATGTCCAGCTCCATGGCGATGACCACCACGTTGGCGGCCATGGGCACCGCACCGATGAGCAGAAACGCCAATGCCAGCGAGTCGGAAATCCCCACGCTCGCGCGCAGCCCCACCACCATCAGCAGCGTGGCCAACGGCCAGACGAGAAAGCGCACCAGTACGCAGGCGGCCACGAAACGGCCATCGAACGCCCTCCACGTGACGCGCCCCAGCGTCATGCCGATGATCATCATGCCCAGCACCGTGAAGCAGTACTTGAAGTAATCGAGCCCGTCCACGGCCACATCCGGAATATGCAAGCCGAGAGCGCTGACCAGCATGCCGGCCAGAAAGGCGTAGATCAGCGGCAGCTTCGCCAGCCTGACGAGACTTTCCTTGACCGAGAAACGGCCACGGGCACTGACATAGAAGCCGACCGTGAACTCGTAGAGCGAGACTCCCAGCATGCAGAAGAGATAGAGGGTGACGCCTTCCGGCGGCAGCAGCACCAGCGCGATCGGAAAGCCGAAATAACCGGTATTGCCCGTGCCCGCCGAAAAGGCAAGTAGCGCCCGTTCCTGATCACCGAAGAAATGTGCGGCCAGGGCATTGACGGCCAGACAGAGCAGCGCCGCCAGCAGCAGCACGCTCCCCGTCAACAAAAGCTTGTCGGGGGTCGGATGCCCCTGGGTGAGGCCGTTGAAGAAGGTCAGCGGAGAGATGATGTAGACGAGCAATGTCGCGATCGGCCGCGGATCGATCTTGAGATGCCGCGATGCGACCCAGCCCAGAGCCACGAAGAACAGCAGCATCCATAGTGACTGCGAAAGATCGACATCGGCCATCTCGGGCTCCTAAAGCGACAGGTTGTAGTGATTTGGGCGCTAACTGTAACACCCGAACACGGTACTAGCCGGTATTCTACAAACCCCGACAACTTGACTTCCGTACCTATCAGGGGAATAGCTCCGTATCTTCGTCGACCAGCTTCCCCGCCACGAAACGCAGACGATAGCGAGCCCCATGGACACTCTTGTAAATCCAGCGCTCGACCGTGACGGCGCCCTCGATGACATGACCACCGCGCCGCTGCGGTAGTTCGACCACTCGAGAGTCGGGCGGGCCGCATTTTCTTAGCACCTGCTCAGGTGAATCGCCATTGGCGGTGAGCCCATTTTCGCAACGCATTGCATTAGCGGGGTTTGCCACACTCACAAGAAGCAGCGTCCCTATCAATACCCTATGGCTTCTTCGAGCCAACATGCGCATTTCAGTACCTCCCTTGGATAAAATCCCCGTACCGATGATGCGCTTATCCTGGCTTACGCGGACACATCAGCGCGAATCCAGCCCAGCGATGCTACAATCGTCGACCAAGTTTTATCGTCGACCCAGTGTCGAACGTTTTCAGCCTATCCATCCCGTGGGGCCATCGATACTGCGCCACCTCGGGTTCCGTTACGGGAATGTTCCAGTCGCCATGTCGAACAACGCCTCGCTTTCGCGCCAGATCCTCGTCACCAGCGCTCTGCCTTATGCCAACGGCTCGATCCACCTGGGTCACCTGCTGGAGTATATCCAGACCGATATCTGGGTGCGCTTCCAGAAAAGTCGCGGCCACGAATGTCATTACGTCTGCGCCGACGACGCCCACGGCACCGCGATCATGCTGCGTGCCGAGCAGGAAGGCATTACGTCCGAGCAGTTGATCAGCAAGGTCAGCGAAGAGCATCAGGCGGATTTCGCCCGGTTCGGCGTCGCGTTCGACAATTACCATTCGACCCATTCGGAAGAGAACCGAATCCACAGCGAGCGCATCTACACCGCGCTGCGCGATGCCGGCCATATCAGCACCCGCGATATCGAGCAGATGTACGATCCGGTCAAGGGATTGTTCCTGGCCGACCGCTTCATCAAGGGCACCTGCCCCAAGTGCGGCAGCGAGGACCAGTACGGCGACAACTGCGAAGCGTGCGGCGGAACCTACACGCCGGCGGAACTGATCAACCCGGTCTCGGCGATCAGCGGCGCCACGCCGGAAGTGCGGACTTCGACCCACTACTTCTTCAAGCTGCCCGATTTCGAAGACTTTCTGAAACAGTGGACACGCTCGGGCCGCGTGCAGCCGCAGATCGCCAACAAGCTGCAGGAGTGGTTCGAGGCCGGTCTCAACGAGTGGGACATCTCCCGCGATGCGCCCTACTTCGGCTTCGAGATTCCCGACGCGCCGGGCAAGTACTTCTATGTCTGGCTGGACGCGCCGATCGGCTATCTGGCGAGCTTCCAGAACCTGTGCGACCGCGAAGGCCTCGATTTCGACAGCTACTGGAAGGCGGACTCCAACGCCGAGGTCTACCACTTCATCGGCAAGGACATCGTCTACTTCCACGCGCTGTTCTGGCCGGCGATGCTCGAAGGCGCCAACATGCGCACGCCGACCGGCGTCAACTGCCACGGCTTCGTCACCGTCAACGGCGCCAAGATGTCCAAGTCCCGCGGCACCTTCATCAAGGCCCAGACCTACGCCGAGTATCTCAACCCGGAGTATCTGCGCTACTACTTCGCCGCCAAGCTGACCTCTCGCGTCGACGATCTCGATCTCAACCTCGAGGACTTCGCCGCCCGCGTGAATTCGGATCTGGTCGGCAAGGTGGTCAATATCGCCAGCCGCTGCGCCGGCTTCATCAAGAAGCTCGCCGACGGCCAGCTTTCCGCGACCTGCACCGAGCCGGAACTGGTCGCCAGATTCATCCACGCCGGTGACGAGATCGCGGCGGACTTCGAGGCCCGCGAGTTCGGCCGCGCCATGCGCAAGGTGATGGAACTCGCTGACGAAGCCAACACCTATATCGCCGACAAGGCACCGTGGGTGCTGGCGAAGGAAGGCGGTCGCGAGCAGGAAGTGATCGACATCTGCTCGGTGGGCATCAACCTGTTCCGCACCCTGATGGTCTACCTGCAGCCGGTGGTGCCGGCCATGGCCGAGCAGGCGCGCGTCTTCCTGCAGGTCGACAGCCTCGATTGGGAGAGCCGCCAGCACGTACTGGAAGGCCATGTCATCGGCAAGTTCAAGCCGCTGATGACCCGCGTCGAGAGCGACCGGATCGAGTCAATGATCGAGGCCTCGAAGGAAGTGCTCGAGGAAGAGAAGAAACTGACCGGCAAGGCGCCCTCCTCCGACGACCAGCAGAAAACGCCGCTGGCCGATGATCCCATCAGCGACGAGATCGCCTTCGACGATTTCATCAAGGTCGATCTGCGAATCGCCCGGATCGACCAGGCCGAGTACATCGAGGGTTCCAACAAGCTGCTCAAGCTGACGCTCGATCTCGGCGGCGAGACGCGCACTGTCTTTTCCGGCATTCGCAAGGCCTACGCCCCCGAGGCACTCGAGGGCCGTCTCACGGTCATGGTCGCCAACCTGGCACCGCGCAAGATGCGCTTCGGCGTTTCGGAAGGCATGGTGCTGGCTGCAGGTGACGACGACGGTATTTATCTGCTCTCTCCCGACAGCGGCGCCAAGCCGGGCCAGCGCGTGACCTGACCCACGGAAATCGAGACTCTTACCAACGCGCGGCCTCGCCGCGCGTTTTTTGTTTGAACAGATAAATCATCCCCGAAATACTGCCAGAGCATTTATTCAGGCGAAGAAGCAAGTCAAAACCAGCAGGAACTTTTACTTATCTTGTTCAAGACAATACAAGGAGAAGCCGATATTAAGAAAGATTAGCTTTTCCTTCCTTGGCGCCAGTGCCATAACCGGCATGCTGAACAGGTCATCTACATTATGAGATCAGCCTTCTTCTCGTTGCGCGGTCGCTTCCTGATCAGCCTCTGGAGTCTGTTGAGCTCATGGATCGATTGCTCGCGTTCGTCCCGAATCATCCCGGGATATACGATGAGGCTGCCGATGAATACGAGTGCCAGCATCGCGGCGACCAGCAGAGCCCAGCATACGATCGAACGCGAAATGCAGACATTATTGTTGAGCGCCAAGGATTGGGCTACGTGGGACGACACTTATGCCTTTATCCAGGGAAGCGACGATAATTACGCAGCCTCCAACTTCAGCCGCAACATGTTCGAGGATCTCGATTACCAGTTCATGCTGTTCTTCGATCGGCAAGCCAATCTTCGCTGGGTCGCCGGCATTGATCCGGTCAGCGATCGCTACGACTCCTGTCCCGGCCAAAGCGATGCCTGCGCCTGGGCAAAATCTTATGCCGACAAGCTGAGGCCACTACTGGGATCGGCTAATCAGCACGCCAGCACGCATCTGGAGCGCCAAGGGAGCCGGCTATATTACGCGGCCATTCATTCCATTTTCCGCACGGACGAAAGTGGCCCTATGCAGGGCTGGCTTGTCCAGATCCAGTTCCTCGATGACCAATGGCAAGCGCGAATGGCGATGCAGACGGGTCGGGAAGTCGATGTCCTGCCCTTACCGCCTGCCGAAGTGCCACCCGAACTACAAATCACCCCCACCGGGGATGGACGCATCCACGTCACGAAAACGCTATCGCTCAATCCTCGAGATGCGCCCACCCTGCTGAGCACCTATTTGCCGCGAGATGCCTTTCTGGAGCGCATGGCTACCGTGCGTTACGCCCAGTGGTGGACGGCCGGCCTGTTACTGACGGTGATTGTCCTGGTGCTGTTGCTGCTCGAGGTGGTGGTACTGCACCCGCTCCGCCAGCTCGCGACCTTTACCCAACAGGCCAAGCAGGACGCCACACAGGCCGAGCTGCCGGAACGGCTTCTGCATCGCCAGGATGAAATCGGCGCGCTGTCGCGTGAGTTCCTGCACCTGATCCAGCATCAGCGGCATCGGACGTCCCAACTGCTCAACCTGTCACAGACGGACCATTTGACGGGATTGGCCAATCGCCGACTGTTCGATGAACGTTTGAATGTCTTGATGGATGCGTCGCAGCCCCCCGTACCGGTCGCTGGCATACTGCTCGATATCGACTACTTCAAGAATTACAACGATTTCTACGGCCATCCGGCAGGCGACCGCTGCCTGACCCGCCTGGCCAAGTGTCTCCAGCGAACCGTGCGCCAGCAGGCAGGCGATCGATCGCTTCTTGCCCGCGTCGGCGGCGAAGAGTTCGCCGTCATCCTGCCGGGTACGTCGCCCAGCCGCGTCGAGCAGCTTGCTGGCGCCCTGTGCAGCGCGGTCGCGCAGATGAAATTGCCGAACGACAAGGCCCGCCTGGGCATTGTCACGGTCAGCGTGGGCGCGGCGATCTGCGCCATCGACGAGCGCTCTCCGCCGACGCTGTTGGCACGATGCGATGCCGCGCTCTACCGCGCCAAACAGCGAGGCCGCAACCGGATCGAATGCGATCTCGGAAAGGCTTCTCGAAGCCATGCGGAGGAGCGTTTATAATGCCGGCCTCTTTGAACCGGGAGCCACCGCTTGTCCCGACGTTTCGGAAACAACATGGCCACCACGATTACCGCCGAACGCATCGATGCCGAATTGCCGCAGACCCAGTGCGGCAAGTGTGGCCATGACGGCTGTCGCCCCTATGCAGTAGCCATCGTCGAGGGCGAGGCGATCAACCGCTGCCCGCCCGGCGGCGAGGCCACACGCGACCGGCTGGCGAAGCTGACCGGCCAACCGCCCCTCGAACTGATCGAGCCCGCGCAGACGCCGCTACTGGCCGTCATCCGCGAAGCCGAATGCATCGGCTGCACCAAGTGCATCCAGGCCTGCCCTGTCGACGCCATACTCGGCGCCGCCAAACAGATGCATACGGTGATCGAATTCGAATGCACCGGCTGCGAACTCTGTGTTGCCCCCTGCCCGGTCGACTGTATCGATCTCGTCGAACACCCGCAGTGGGCCGGAGCCGAGAACGAGGTCGAGCAGCAGCGCTATCTCGACTGGCGTGCCGGGAACGGCCGCCAACGCTTCGAGGCGCGCAAGCGCCGGCTGGCAGTCAAAGCCGAAGAGAAGCGTCGCCGGCGGGAACGCCGTGCTGCCGCGGCGCGCGCACCGGCCGAAGCCTCGACCAAAGCCCCGGCCGAAGTCTCGAACGAAGCGCAGCCGCAGCCCGCCGCGATCGACGTCACGGCCCTGAAAGCGCAGAGAGCGACGCTCACGGCTCGCCGGAAGCGTCTGCAACGGCAGCTGGACAAGGCCGACGAGACCCAGCGCCCGGCCCTGCTCGAGCGTCTGGCCGGATTCGACGACCAGCTCGCCGCCATCGATCGCCAGCTCGAATCGACGTCATCGTCTCGCGAGAGCGCCGCTCCCGCTCATCGACATATTGCAGTGGCAGCGGCAGAGCAGGCGATGCGCAAGGCGCGACAGGAACTCGCCCATTTCCAGCGCAAGGGCGATCAGGCAGGCATCGCGCAGGCGCAGGACAAGATTCATGAGGCGGAGCGGCTTCTTTCCCTTGCCAACCAATCCCCGGCCACTTCGCCTGCCGACAGCGCTGGCAACGATCACGGAACGACGTCATGAACGCCACCAAGCGAGAACAGATTTTTGCCCGCCTCAAGGCCAACAACCCCAATCCGACCACCGAGCTGAACTGGTCGACCTCCTTCGAGCTGCTGGCAGCGGTATTGCTGTCGGCGCAAGCGACGGATGTAGGCGTCAACAAGGCGACGGCAAAGTTGTTTCCGGTGGCGAATACGCCGCAGGCGATCATCGATCTTGGCATCGACGGTCTGAAAGATCACATCAAGACCATCGGCCTCTACAACACCAAGGCCGAGAACCTGATGAAGACCTGCCATATCCTGGTCGAACAGTACGACGGTGACATTCCACGCACGCGAGAAGGGCTGGAGGCGCTCCCCGGCGTCGGCCGCAAGACCGCCAACGTCATTCTGAACACGGCGTTCGGCGAGCTGACCATGGCGGTCGATACGCATATCTTTCGCGTCGCCAACCGGACGCGGATCGCCAAGGGCAAGAACGTGCTGGAAGTCGAGCAGAAACTGATGCGTTTCGTGCCTCGCGACTATCTGAAGGATGCTCATCACTGGCTGATTCTGCACGGGCGCTATACCTGCCTGGCACGCAAGCCGCGCTGCGGAAGCTGCGTGATCGAGGATCTCTGTGAATACCCCGACAAGATCGATATCGCCTGACGGAAGTCCGATCAGACGATAACGATCGGGCACTCAGGAAGCAGGAAGTCAGCAGCAGGCAATCAGGGGCTGGATTCGGGCTCCTGCGCGGTCTCTTCATCCGCCCGCTTCCGCGTCGGCACCGCCTCTTCACCGCTGGATTCCGGCGCGGCGGGCGCGGTTTCCGGTAAATGGCTGCCGTCGCCCCCGTCAGTGCTGTTCGAAGAATCGACGTGGTTGGATGCCGATGTTTTTTCTTGCGGTGCGACACGCATTTCCGTCGCGCCGTCGCGACTGTAGACGACTTTACGTGTGCCACCGTCACAGCTTCCCACGACTTCGGCACCGGCAAAGCGTTCGCCTTCCTTGACGATATCGTTTTCCACCTGGGCATTATCGACGATCTCGAGTAGAAAATGCCGCGCGCCGTTATCCCGGATAGTCTGATCGATCTGCGCCTTCAGGCGCTCGCAGGCCAGCCGGGTTTCCGGCTGCTCATCGAATGGGGAATCCCCCGGCTGGGTCTGCGCCCAGGCCAGAGACGACGCCAGACCGACACTACCCAAACCCGCCACCACAGCCATTTTCCAGCGACAGACACGCATAGAAACTCCTCAACCCATTGCGTCGCGAGAAATGGCGAGCCGCCTTGCCAATCCTCGCGCGAGCGATACCAAGCCACGCGTGACCCGCCTCGATAATCCCGCTACCGAGACACCTCACAATCGAAACTCTCCTCCCTTCTCGATCGCGCGCTGATAGGCCGGGCGATCACGCATATTCTGCAGCACTTTCCGGATGTTGGGATAATGCGACAAGTCGGCACGGCTTTCTGCGGCCAGTAGCGGAAAGCTCATCTGGATGTCCGCCGCGCTGAAGTCGTTCCCCGCGAACCAGGCAGTCTGCCGCAGTTCACTTTCCCAGTAATCGAGATGCAGGCGAAGCTGCGGATCGAGAAATTTTCGATGAACCCCATTAGCCAGCAACTTGCCGACCGGACGAAGGATAGCGGGCATCGGCGACTTCCCGAGTCTCGAGAACACCAGTCTCATCACTAGCAGCGGCATCGCCGAGCCTTCGGCATAGTGAAGCCAATGGATATAGCGCAGATGCTCTAGCGTCCCCGCATCCGGGACCAGGGCTTCGCCATCGTAGCGAGCGACGAGATATTCGATGATCGCGCCGGATTCCGCCACCGTATGGGCATCGTCGGTGATCACCGGCGACTTGCCCAATGGATGGACCTTCTTCAGCGCATCGGGCGCCAACAGGGTTTCGGGATCCCGGCGATACGTTCGAATTTCATACTCGACTCCCAGCTCTTCGAGCAACCAGAGAATTCGCTGCGAGCGGGAGTTTTCGAGATGATGCACGGTGATCATGGGCTGGCTTCCTTGCCGGCGATTCGAACGCTTCCAATCCCCCCGCTTTTCGATCCGGGGTCCACTAACCATAGGAAGTTATCGTTGACATCGCCATTCGCAAAAACGGCGCCGTAATGGCGCCGTCGTCGAGAACGTTTCGATCGCTCTCAATGCTGCTGGTCGAACATCTCGTCGCCGACATCATCGATGTAACGCTGACTCTTGGCGATCGTCAGTTCGACACAGGCGTCTTCGCCGGGCACCACATCGGAACGCTCGAAGCGACGCTCCAGTGTTTCCCCGCCTTCGACGGGCTTGCGAATCCAGCCGCTGACCCGATGCTGTCCCCCGGCGTCCTGGGGGTCGGGGACGATCAGGAACCCCTTGTACTCGACCGGTTCCCGCTCTTTCTTCGGCGCAGCGGGCTTGGCATCACCGCCGCCCAGCAATCCGGAAAACAACTTCTTCAGCATGCGTTCCTCCTGCGGCCGCGCTCTTACAGAGGGTAACTCTTGTAGAGATAACTCATAAAGAACAGCGGCCGCTGATGCTCAGTTGGCGGAGCGACCCTTGCCCGCCGCAATGCGCAGGCGCAGTGCGTTCAGCTTGATGAAGCCTTCGGCATCTTTCTGGTCGTAGGCGCCGGCGTCGTCTTCGAACGTGGCGATCGACTCGTCGAACAGCGACTGCTCGGATTGACGACCCACGACCACGGCGCTGCCCTTGTAGAGCTTCATGCGCACGATGCCGTTGACGAACGTCTGCGTCTCGTCGATCGCGGCCTGCAGCATGCGACGCTCCGGGCTCCACCAGTAGCCGTTGTAGATGGTCTTGGCGTACTTCGGCATCAGCTCGTCTTTCAGGTGTGCCGCTTCGCGGTCCAGCGTGATCGACTCGATCGCCCGATGGGCGCGCAGCATGATGGTGCCTCCCGGCGTCTCATAGCAGCCGCGCGACTTCATGCCCACGTAGCGGTTTTCGACGATGTCGAGACGGCCGATACCGTTGTCGCCGCCCAGCTTGTTGAGCTTGGCCAAGACTTCGTGAGGCTTGAAGGATTCGCCATCGATCGCGACGATATCGCCCTTCTCGTAGGTGAGCTCGATGTAGGTCGGCTCGTCCGGTGCGGCCTCCGGAGACACGCTCCAGCGCCACATGTCCTCTTCGGCTTCGGCCCACGGATCCTCGAGAATGCCGCCCTCATAGGAGATGTGCAGCAGGTTGGCATCCATCGAGTACGGCGACTTCTTCTTGCTCTTGGAGAAGTCGACCGGGATGTCGTTCTCCTCGCAATAGGCCATCAGCTTCTCGCGGGAGTTGAGATCCCACTCCCGCCACGGGGCGATGACCTTGACGCCCGGCTTCAGCGCGTAGGCGCCCAGTTCGAAGCGCACCTGGTCGTTGCCCTTGCCGGTGGCACCGTGGGAAATGGCATCGGCGCCGGTTTCGTTGGCGATCTCGATCAGGCGCTTGGCGATCAACGGCCGGGCGATGGAAGTCCCGAGCAGATACTCGCCCTCGTAGATCGTGTTGGCTCGAAACATCGGATAGACGTAGTCACGCACGAACTCTTCTCGCAGGTCCTCGATGTAGATCTCCTTGACCCCGAGTGCCTGCGCCTTGGCTCGCGCCGGTTCGACCTCTTCGCCCTGGCCGATATCGGCGGTGAAGGTAACCACTTCGCAAGCATAGGTTTCCTGCAGCCACTTCACGATCACGGAAGTGTCAAGGCCGCCGGAATAGGCGAGGACGACCTTCTTGACATCGGACATGCGACAGCTCCTTAGCAAAATTGCCTTGATGGACAAGGTTTCGTTGGCATACGGCGGTCTTCGACCGGGCACAGTCTATGACCAAACATAAAGTGGATTATAACGCCCCGGGCCGGCGGGTAACACCGAGCGGCGGGACGCCAATGGCCGAAACTGCTAGACTCTACGCGGTTGCCAGCCCGGAGCGGTACCCGATCACGATGCGGTGCGCCGCGCGTATCCGCTCCTGTCGAGCCGGCGACATTCATCACGAGTTCATCATCCTTGCATCAAGGGAACGGGAGTCATTGCATGTCGGACGCCAGCACGAGGGAGCTGATGGCGCAGCGTTTTCGCGGGTATCTCCCGGTGGTGGTAGATATCGAGACCGGCGGATTCAATTCGGCCACGGACGCCCTACTGGAAATCGCCGCCGTGCCGCTGACGATGGACGAACAGGGTAATCTGCTGCCGCTCGATACGATCGCCTTCCACGTCGAGCCCTTCGAAGGCGCCAACATCGAACAGTCGGCCCTGGACTTTACCGGCATCGACCCATCCAGCGCCTTCCGCAAGCAGATCGCGGTGAGCGAGCGCGAAGCCCTGGATGGCATCTTCAAGCCGATTCGCAAGACCATCAAGTCCCACGACTGCACGCGCGCGATCCTGGTCGGCCACAATGCCTCCTTCGACCAGGGCTTCCTCAACGCCGCGGTCAATCGCTGCAATATCAAGCGCAATCCCTTCCACCCGTTTTCCAGTTTCGATACCGCCACGCTCTCGGCGCTGGCGTATGGACAGACCGTACTGGCGCGGGCCTGTCAGGCTGCCGGGATCGACTTCGACAACTCCTCGGCGCACTCGGCGAGTTACGACACCGAGCGCACGGCCGAACTCTTCTGCGCCATCATCAACCGCTTCAAGGATCTCGGCGGCTGGAATCTCGCCATGAAGGAACAGGGATTCGACGACATCTGAACGACGGAACGAAAAGCGCCCCGTCGTGACGGGGCGTTTCGTTGACGAGACTGCACTCGGCTCAGCTGTCGCTGGAGGCCTCGGCCGCCTTGGCTGCAGCCGCCTTGACCATGGGCTCCAGCTCGCCGTTCTGATACATCTCGACGATGATATCGCAGCCGCCGACCAGCTCGCCTTCGATCCAAAGCTGGGGGAACGTCGGCCAGCTGGCGTACTTCGGCAGCTCGGCACGGATGTCCGGGTTATCCAGGATATTGACGAATGCAAACTTCTCGCCGCAGGCCATCAGCGCCTGAACCGCTTGCGCCGAGAAACCGCACTGCGGCAGCTGGGGCGATCCTTTCATGTAGAGCAGAATGGCGTTGTCACTGATCTGCTGCTTGATCGCTTCGATGGTATCGCTCATGAGACGTCCTATAGCGGGAAGAGAAGACCGATGCCGACTCTTCGCGTGTACGCGAGTGTGAATGACCGTGCCTCCATTCTACTGATGACACCGGCTGAAAACACCCCCAGCGCCGTGTGAAGCTCTTCCCACGCCATTGCGCCGCTCGCGGGGGCTGGTTAGGATGATTGGCTTTCGCACGGATCGGCCACGACTGTAGAAACGCACAACGGGCCGATCACGGCGCCGTCTCGCCAGACGCCTTCGCAAGCGTTTGGGACGCGGCGCTTTTTTCGTTGTTTTCCGAGTCGACCGCGTGGATAGCCTGCGATTGCGGCCGACGATCTCGATTTCGCCGTGCGGCGCGCCTGGATATTGCCGCATGCCTTGAAGCCCACGTCTCAACGTCAAGCCACGACAGGAATTCGCTCATGAGCGCACGCCATTTTCTGACCCTGCTGGATCTCTCCGCCGAGGAGCTCGACTATCTGATTCAGCGCGGTATCACGATCAAGAACCGCCTGAAGACGAACGGCCCGACCTACACGCCGTTCAGCAATCGCACGCTGGCGATGATCTTCGAGAAGTCTTCGACGCGAACGCGTGTATCGTTCGAGACCGCGATGGCGCAGTTCGGCGGCCATGCGCTGTTCCTGTCATCGCGCGATACCCAGCTCGGGCGCGGCGAGCCGATCGGCGACACGGCCCGGGTGCTGTCGGAAATGGTCGATGCGGTAATGATCCGGACCTTCTCCCATACCGGCCTCGAGGAGTTCGCCGCTGCCAGCTCGGTCCCGGTAATCAACGCCCTCACCGACGACTATCACCCCTGTCAGTTGCTGGCCGACGTGATGACCTGGACCGAATGCCGCGGGCCGGTCAAGGGCAAGACCGCCGTGTGGGTGGGTGACGGCAACAACATGTGCCATTCGTGGATCAACGCCGCGCGCCAGTTCGATTTCCAGCTGCGCATCTGCTGCCCCGAGGGTTACGAGCCGCGCCAGGACATCCTTGATGCCGCCGGCGAGCACGCCGTCATCGTACGCGACCCGGCCGAAGCGGTCCGCGGCGCCGATCTGGTGACCACGGACGTCTGGGCTTCGATGGGGCAGGAGGAAGAGCAGGCCAAGCGGGAGCGCGATTTCGCCAGCTTCCAGGTCACCGAAGCGCTGCTGGATCAGGCCTCAGACGATGCGATCTTCCTGCACTGCCTGCCGGCGCACCGAGGCGAAGAGATCAGCACGACGCTGCTCGACGATCCCCGCGCCGTGGTCTGGCAGGAAGCCGGCAACCGACTGCACGCTCAGAAGGCACTGATCGAATTTCTGCTGCTGGGTCAGGTCGACTGACGGTTGCCGGGCGAAGCGCAATGGGCCGCGATCCGAGACAGGTTCGCGGCCTTCTTCTTTCCGCTCTACTCAAACCCCGCCTCGAGACTCGGCTCCCTGCGCGACTGGCGCCGTGCCCGGCGACCTAGCCCGATGTTCACCGCCGTCACGATGAGCGCCAGTAGCCCGGCCGCGATCAGCGCCTGACCGATATCCCCGGTCAGCGCGGATTGCCCCAGCACCACGAAGGCTACGCCGTAAGGGCCGGTGGTCAACAAGGCAACGCTCAGGTAGATCGACAGCGGGACGCCGGCAATTCCCAGCGCATAGTGCTTGAGAAACATCGGGACACCGGGAACGAGCTTGATCAGGAACGTGACGCGCCAGGCATTTTGGCGCGCATCGTCCAGTCCTGCCAGCGCCGGAAAACGCCGCTCGATGGAGGCGCGGAGAACCGGCCGCAGTTGGCCCCTGGCGATCGCGTAGCAGAGCAGCAGGTTGAGCAGCGTTGCCGCCGCCGAGAACATCAGCCCGCCCGGCACGCCGAGACGCAACCCGGCAAGAATGTAGAAAGGCGTCATCGGAATTCCCAGCGCCGGCAAGCCCGCCATGGCGATCAACAGCGCCAGTGGATGCAGCGTCTCGAGCGCTTCCCGCGGAACACCGCCCCAGCCAACGAGACCTGCAACGAGCAACCCCAGGGTGAGGAACACGATCCACCGCCGCCGCAGGCGAGCGCGCCTCGGCAGTAGGATAGAGTCGGCATGAAATCGATCGGGGGCAGCGTGTCGCATGCCCCCGATCTAAACCGATCATTGTGACCGGGCGATGACAGCCCGGCCGAACCGATGCCTATTCCAGGTTATCGAGCCCTTTCTCGGCCATCGCGACGGCGCGAAACAGCGCGCGACGCTTATTGAGCGTCTCGTGCCATTCGTCGTCGGGGTTGGAGTCGGCGACGATGCCGCCACCGGCCTGCACGTGGAGCTCGCCATCCTTCAGCACCGCCGTGCGAATCGCGATCGCCATGTCCATGTTGCCGTGCCAGGAGAGATACCCGACGGCACCGGAATAGACACCGCGCTTGACCGGCTCGAGCTCGTCGATGATCTCCAGCGCCCGGATCTTGGGCGCCCCGGAGAGCGTCCCCGCCGGGAAGGTGGCGCGCAGCACGTCCATCGCCGACATGCCCTCGCGCAGCTTGCCGGTCACGTTGGAGACGATATGCATGACGTGGGAATAGCGCTCGATCGCCATCTTGTCGGTGAGTTCGACGGTGCCGACCTGGCTGATCCGACCGATGTCGTTGCGCCCCAGGTCGATCAGCATCAGATGCTCGGCGATCTCCTTGGGATCGGCCAGCAGCTCCTCCTCCAGCGCCTTGTCCTGCTCCGGCGTCGCACCACGAGGCCGCGTGCCGGCGATCGGCCGCACGGTCACCTCGCCACCCTCCAGCCGCGTCAGGATCTCCGGGGAGGAGCCGATCACGTGATGATCCTCGAGATTGAGGAAGAACATGTAGGGCGACGGGTTGAGACTGCGCAGCGCGCGATAGAGATCCAGCGGCGGCGCCTGATACGGGATCGACATGCGCTGGGAAGGCACGCACTGCATGACGTCCCCGGACAGCACGTACTCCTTGATCTTGGCGACCGCGTCCTTATAGCCCTGCTCGCTGAAACTGGCATGAAAGTCGTCTTCGGCGACATCCGCCCGCCCGGTTCCCGGACTCAGCGTATTGAAGGTCGCGCTGCGCAGTTTCAGTTCCAGCGTCTCAAGCCGCTCCACCGCATTATCGTAGGCGTGAGGCGTTTCCGGATCGGCGTGGGTCCACAGCTGCAGACGGCCGGAGAGGTTGTCGAAGACGACCAGATCGTCGCACACCATCAGCAGGATGTCCGGCACGCCGATGGGATCGGGTTTCTCGGCGGCCAGCACGGTGCGCAGCTTGGGCTCGATATAGCGAATGGTGTCGTAGCCGAAGTAGCCTACGAGACCGCCATCGAAGCGCGGCTGGTCGTCGAGATCCGGGACCTTGAATCGAGACTGGAACCGCTCGATCCACGCCAGCGGGTCCTCGACTTCGCTGGCGCCCTGCTGCTCGCCATCGACGATATGGCGCACGGTGAAGCCGCGCACTTCGATGCGTTCCCGGCTTGGCAGGCCGATGATCGAATAGCGGCCCCACTTCTCTCCGCCCTGTACCGACTCGAGCAGAAAGGTCCAGGGGGCGTCAGCGAGCTTGAGGTAGGTGGAGAGCGGCGTATCAAGGTCGGCCAGCACCTCGCGGGTGACCGGAATACGGTTGTAGCCGGCTTGCGCCAGCTCGGCAAAGCGATCGGGGGTCATCATGGGACCGGGCTCCAGCAGTGAAAATCAGCAATCGTGAGAGCGGCTGCGTCGGTAACGACTGATAATCACCATCGCCATCGCTTGGCCGGGCGCATCGAGACGCAGGGGCTGAAAAGGCGTTGGGTATCCGGTCGCATGTCAAAGCTCGGTCGAAAGGAGTAACGGGAAAAAAGGGGGAGCTGCCTGAAACCGGCGCCATAACCGCCCTGGCGCCGTCCCGGAAACCCTAAACGAGTTCCCCCAGCGATTCAACCACGCCATCCGGTTCGCTCGAGGCCACCGGCTCGCCGTGATTGTAGCCGTAGGGAACGGCCAGCGTGCGGAAGCCGGCGCGTTTTCCGGCTTCCACGTCATGTCGCGAATCCCCCACCATCAGGCACTGTGCGGGATCGATGTCGTAGCGCGCCGCCAAATGCAGCAGCGGCGCCGGATGAGGCTTCTTCTCCGGCAGCGAGTCGCCGCCCAGCGTCGTACGGAAATAGTGGCGCAGTGCCAGCGCGTCGAGAATCGGATCGATGAACGCCGCCGGCTTGTTGGTGATCAGCGTCACGATGATCGAGCGGCTTTCCAGCTCATCGAGCGCCTCCCGGACGCCGGGATACACGCGGGTCCGCTCGCAGGGTGCGGCATGGTAATGACGCAGGAAAGATTCGTGAGCCGCTTCCAGCAGCGCCGCTTCGGGCATTCGCTCGAGGACGCTCTCCAGCGCCCGCTCGACCAGCTTGCGGGAACCGTTCCCGACCCAGTCGCGAACCTTCGCTTCGCCCACCGCCACCATGCCCAGCTCGATGAGCATGGCGTCCACCGCTGCCGCGAGGTCGGGGACGGAGTCGATCAATGTGCCATCGAGATCGAAGGCCACCAGACGAATGTCCTGGAGCAAAGCGTGCATGTGTGCGTCCTTGTCTGTAGCGCCGGAGCGTCGGGATGACGGTCTTTAGCTTACCCAAAAGCCGGTAAGTTTACGCAACCCGCGGATGCCAAGCGCCAGTGATCGGCGTATCCTTGACCCCATCTTTCGTCGAATCGACGGGTACCGACTTCCGTGAATGCGCAGTTCCACAGCCCGATACCGTCACCGCTCGGCTATTGCTGCGTCTGTTTCATGTCGTTCATGTCGGCCACTGGCCTGGCGATCGTTCAGGACCCCGCCTTGCCGTACCGTGACTCGCTTCGACGCCCCCGATTTTCCCCGCTTCCTTTTCACCATTTCCCTTCTGATTCTCACATTGGAGTTTCCCATGACCACACCACGTATCGTCGTGGTCGGTGGCGGCGCGGGCGGACTCGAGCTGGCAACCCGACTGGGTCGCAAGCTCGGCAAGCGTCAGCGTGCCGACATCGTCCTCGTGGACCGCAACCCGACCCACATCTGGAAACCGCTGCTGCACGAGATCGCCACCGGCACCCTCGACTCCGGGCTCGATGAGGTCTCCTATCAGGGGCACTCGAAGAGCCACGGCTACCGATTTCAGCGCGGCACCCTGAGCGCCATCGACCGCGACAACCGGACCATTACCCTCGAGCCGATCCACGACCAGGACGATGCGGTCGTGCTGCCCGCGCGCCAGATCGAGTACGACTACCTGGTGCTTTCCGTCGGCAGCGTCTCCAACGACTTCGGCACCCCCGGCGTCGCCAGGCACTGCCACTTCATCGACAGCCCGCAGCAGGCGGAGAGCTTCCGGCGCAACATGCTCAATACCTTCCTGCGCTACAGCGACCCGGAGCGCCGAACGCATCCCAAGCTGACCGTCGGCCTGGTCGGGGCGGGCGCAACCGGCGTCGAACTGGCCGCCGAACTCTTCGGCGCGTCACGCATGCTGCACAGCTACGGCTTCACGGCCATGGACAGCGGCAAGCTCGAGGTGCACCTGATCGAGGCCGCGCCGCGCATTCTGCCCGCCCTGCCCGAGCGCATCAGCCGCGCCGTGCACGGCGAGCTCGAACGGCTCGGCGTCAAGATCCATGTCGATACGCGCGTGACAGAAGCCAACGCCAACGGCTTCATCACCGCGGACGGCGAACCGCTGGAGACGGATCTAAGCGTCTGGGCGGCGGGCATCCGGGCGCCCGAATTCCTGTCGGAACTGGGACTGGCCACCGAGCGCAACCATCAGGTCAAGGTCAACCAGACACTGCAGAGCCTGGACGATGAGCGCATCTTCGCCTTCGGCGACTGCGCCTCCTGTCCCCAGCCCGACGACAAGCGTGTTCCTCCCCGCGCCCAGGCCGCGCATCAGCAGGCGACGCACTGCTACCACAACCTGCGTGCAGCCATGGATGGCAAACCGCTGAAGCCTTTCGTCTATCACGATCGAGGCTCGCTGATCTCGCTGGCGCACTTCGAGGCGGTCGGCAGCCTCATGCGCGGCGCGTCGGCGCGAAGCCTGTTCATCGAGGGCAGGCTGGCCAAGCTGTTCTACGCTTCTCTCTACCGTATGCATCAGATGGCCATTCACGGCATTTTCAAGACCGGCATGACCGTCGTCGTCGACGGCCTCAACCGCTATCTGCGGCCGAAGATGAAGCTGCACTGAGCAACAGTTGCACTGAACGCTGTGACCGCGAAGTTCCAGCAAGCGTGAAGCGCCATCAAATACGATAGCCAGCGAATTCGAAACGTCAGCGGAGAGATCACATGGAACGTTTCTACAATGCCCCCGGCGATGTCGTCGACGAGATTCTGCGGACGACGGCGGCGACCGCCCCGCTGCGCATCGCCGAACCGGACAGCGGCCTGCGCATCCTGATCCGCCGGGACTGGGACAGAACGGAACAGGGACGCCGCCAGGTCGCGGTGCTCTCCGGCGGCGGCGCCGGCCATGAACCGGCCCACGCCGGTTATATCGGCGAAGGCATGTTGACCGGCGCCATCTCCGGCAGCCTGTTCGCGTCGCCCAGCGTCGAAGCGGTGCTGGCGGCAATCCGTGAAGTCTGCGGCGACGCCGGCTGCCTGCTGGTGGTCAAGAACTACACCGGCGACCGCCTCAATTTCGGCCTTGCCGCCGAGCGTGCCCGCAGCGAGGGCCTGAATGTCGCCATGGTGATCGTCGCCGACGATATCGCCATCGAGAACGCGCCGCAGCCGCGCGGCATCGCCGGCACCGTGCTGGTCCACAAGCTGGCCGGCTACCTGGCGAGCCAGGAGACACCCCTCGATGCCATCCGCGAACGTACCGAGGCGCTGTGTCGGCGCATGGGATCACTGGGCATGGCGCTGAGCGCAGCGGCACAGCCGGGCCAGCCCGCCGCCGACCGCTCGCCGGAACTGGGCCTGGGCATTCATAACGAGACCGGCACGAGGCAGGTCGACCCGAAGAGTGCCGACGAGGCGATGAGCCTGGTTCTGGATCCCCTGCGCAACGCGCTGTCCGACCGCAAGCTCACCGGCCCCTGGATCGCGATGCTCAACGATCTGGGCAGTTGCTCCACCCAGGAAATGGGTGTGCTGGCCGCCAGCCTGCTGCGCCAGTTGGGCGTCGAGCAGGTCGCGCACCTGATTGGCCCGGCGCCGCTGATGACCTCACTGGACATGCACGGCTTTTCGCTCACTCTGCTGCCGGCGGATGACGACACCGTCACGGCGTTGTCGGCACCGACGACGGCACCAGGCTGGCCCGGACTGCGCGCCACGCAGAGGCCTCCGCACTTCTCGCCGGACACCCGCCAGGATCACGAAGCGCTGGCCGACGACGCGCCGCAGGACGCCGACACCGTCGCGACGCTCGAGCGGATCATCGATACCCTGCGCCAGGCACGTGAAGAACTCGATGCTCTGGATGCCAGGAGCGGCGATGGCGACGCCGGCGCCAGCATGCAAAGCGGCGCTGATTCGATCGCCAGAGCGCTCGAAGCCAAACGCCTGAACACCGCCGCCCTACCGCTACTGTTCGCGGGCGTCGGCCAGTTGCTCTCAAGGGACATGGGCGGCTCCAGCGGCGTGCTGCTGTCTATCCTGTTCACCGCAGCCGCCGGCTCGCTGGATCGCCGCGGCAAACTCGACGAGGCGCTGGCCGCCGGCGTGGAGAAAATGCAGGCCTACGGCGGTGCCCGGCCCGGCGACCGCACCATGCTCGATGCACTGATCCCGGCCATCGAATCGTTGCAGCGCGGCGAGTCGCTCACCCAGGCCGCGCAGGCCGCTCGCGACGGCGCCCAGGCCACCGCCAGCCTGACCCGAGCCAACGCCGGCCGCTCCGCCTATGTGCCGGAAAGCGCACTCAAGGGTGTCGTCGACCCCGGTGCCGAGGCCGTGGCAAGAGTGTTCGAGGCACTAAGCCATTCGGCCTCGTAGATCGCAGGACGGCGCTGCTGAAAAAGCCTACGCCATGTCCACTTGAATCGGCCACCTCGACGCCTCCGGGGCCGCGCTGAAAGACGAGGGGCAAGCCGGGTCTTGTGACATGGATGTCACAAGAGGCGCGCCCGGACAGGGATGTCCTTGCGCGCCGACCCGAAGCGCAGGCCATCGTCTTTCAGGGTTTCGCGGACCAGCGGCGTCAATCAAGAGGGGGAGCGCGAGGGGGCGAGCGTTAAGCCCCCCCCCAACCAGGAGCGGAACGGTCGTCGGTGCTCGAACAGTCGTAAGCTGAAAAAGCCGGAATGTGGCACTTTGCCAAATAGGGAGGCAGCCCTTCGGCTCCTCTCCACTTTTCAGACCTAGTCTTTGATCGGCTTGGGCCACCAATCCGGCAGCAATGCCTGCGATTCGCGCCGTGCGAATCGATCGTCCAGCAGATGGATGACGCCTTCATCGGTGCCGGATCGGATCACCCGGCCCGCTGCCTGCACTACCTTCTGCATGCCGGGAAAGAAGTAGGCGTAATCGTAGCCGTGGCCGTAAAGCGCCTGCAGCCGCGCTCGCATCTGCTCGTTGACCGGGTTGATCTGCGGCAATCCCAGTGTTGCGACGAACGCGCCGATCAAACGGTCGCCGGGTAGATCGATACCCTCGCCGAAAATGCCGCCCAGCACGGCAAACCCCACCCCTTCCCCGTTGGCCTCGAACCGGCTCAGGAACGTCTCGCGGGCGTCATCGTCCATGCGCGATGCCTGACGCCAGATCGGAACCTCCGGGTGACGCTCGGCCAGCCGGTCGGCGACCTGCTCCAGGTAGGCGAAGCTGGAAAAGAACGCCAGGTAGTTACCGCGGCATGCTCGGAACTGAACGGCGATGCGATCCGCCAACGGTGTCAGCGATGCCTCGCGATCGGCATACCGCGTCGACAGCCGCGCGGCAATGCGAACCTCGAGCTGCGAATCCCGAAACGGCGAGGCCAGCGACATCCAGGGCGCATCGTCGGGCACGCCCAGCAGATCACGGTAGTAGGCTTCCGGCGCCAGCGTGGCGGAAAACAGCGTACCGCCCTGGGCGGCGGCAAAGCGCGGCGTCAGGAACGGCGCGGGCACCACGTTGCGCAGCGTCACCCGGGCCCCAGCCTGGCGCTGCCGCCCCCGCGGCGCCTGCCGCGACACGTCGCAGATCGAGTGATCGCCGAAGACATCGGCGACCCGACAGAAGTGCTGGGCATCGAAAGCAAAGCGCTGCAGCTCGCTATCGAGCGCGATCGGCTGCTCGCTCTGATACTCGACCACCTGTGAAACGGCCTGCTGTAGCGCGCCGATCAGCTTGCCCGGCAGTGTCTCCAGAACCCGGTAGTCCGATTCGCTGTCATCCGCCAGCGCGCGCCACGCGGACGCCACCCGCGAGAATGGCCGCTTGAGCGGAGCAGGCAGGGTCGGCTTCAGGCGCCGAAACGCCGCGTGATCGAGCGTCGCGCTGTACATGCCGCGCCCGCGTTCGACCAGATTGTGGGCCTCGTCGACGAGCAGACCGACCCGCCATTGCTGCTGCTGGCTCAGCGCGTAGAGCATGGCGTGGAAATCGAACCAGTAGTTGACGTCGCCGATGACGACATCGGCCCAGCGCGCCATTTCCTGGCCCAGATAGTAAGGGCAGATCTCGTGGGCGAGCGCGGTCTCCCGCAGGGCGGCGCGATCGAGCCAGCCGCGTTCGACCGCCGCCCTGCGCGCAGCGGGTAGGCGATCGTAGAACCCCGCCGCCAACGGGCAGGATTCGCCGTGACACGCCTTGTCGGGATGCTCGCAACTCTTGTCGCGGGACGTGAGCGTCAGCACGCGCAGCGGAACGGCCTGGACGTCACCCAACCGGCTATCGCCCGATCTGATATCGTCCGGCTCGGCACTGCCCGACCCAGTATCGCCCGGTTCCGGGTGTTCCGGTTCCGGAATCTCGCGGTGCCGCTGCCCGGCGCCCAGGGTGCGCAGCGCATCGAGGGCGAGCCGCTGCCCGGTATTACGCGCCGTCAGGAAGAAGATCTTGTCCAGCGGCTCGCCCGGCATCGCCTTGAGCATCGGAAACAGCGTGCCTAGCGTCTTGCCGATGCCGGTAGGCGCCTGCAGCATCAGCCAGCGTCGGGTGTGAATCGCCTTGTAGACGGACTCCGCCAGCGGCCGCTGACCCTCGCGAAACCCGGCATAAGGAAACCGCAGCGCCTGCAATGCGTGATCGCGCCGCCGCCGATGGGCCAGCTCCTGCTGCGCCCAGGCCAGAAACGCCTGGCAATGAGCGTCGAACTCGGCGCGCAGCGCCTCGGCCGAACAGCGCTCGCTCAATGGCGTTTCGCGCTGACTGACGATATCGAAATAGACGAGCGTCACCGTCAACTGATCCAGCCCGCGTTCGGCGCACAGCAGGTGGCCATACATCTTGGCCTGCGCCCAGTGCAGCGCCCGCTGGTTGGCCGGCTGGCGGGAAAGATCGCCGCGATGGGTCTTTATCTCTTCCAGCCGATTGGCGTCGGGATCGTAGCCATCGGCGCGGCCGCGTACCTCGAGGTGGCGATAGGCGCCACTCAAGGCGATCTCCCGTTCGTAGCGCTCGCCCCGCCGCTCTCCGACGAGTTGATGACCGGCGATACCTTCCTGTGCCGAAGGCGACGGCGTGAAGCGCAGATCGAGATCGCCGCGTTTGGCCGCGAATTCACACAGCGCACGGACAGCGATCCGATAGCTCAAGAAAGCGCTCCTGCCGTGGTGTCAGCGTCGCCCGAGTCTACCGTTTCGTCGTCGCAGGACTCCCAGGTGACGTAGCAGACACTGATCGGCATGTCGTGACGGACGCAGAACTGAAGCCAGCGTTTCTGGTTGTCCTGCAGGCGGTCGCCAGGCCCCTTTACTTCGATCATGCGATAAGCCGGCTCGGTGGAGCCTCGCGGCCCTTGCAAAGCATGATCGCCTTCCGGCCAGAACTGGATCAGATCCGGCATCCCGGCCCGATTGGCGCGAACATCGTCGAGCAGACGCTCGAACCAGAGCCGGAGATGGCGCGCCGGAATGCAGTGCAGCGCCAGTTCCAGCGCCCGCTCATCCAGCGCTTCCCAGAACACGAACGGTGACTGGATGCCCCACTTGTCGCGGTAGCGACGACGGATGATCTCGCCATGGTCACCTCGCTCGAGCGCAGCCAGGCATGCCTCGATGAGGTCGCGTCGACGGGTCCGAAAATCCGCCTCGAACAGATCCACCGGCCCGCTATGGAACGGATGGAAGAACGCGCCGGGCAGCGGCGCGAAGATCGCATCCCAGCACAGCAGGCCGAACAGCCCGTTGACGAGCACGTTCTCGACATAGCAGACCGGCGCCTCGGCGCAGGAGAGGTGCCGGGCCACCGCCAGTTCGACGCTGGCCGAACGCGGCAGCACCAGATCGACACGCGGTGGTTCCGGTGCCTTCGTCCGCCTGCCTGAAGCCAGTCCCAGTTTGCGCCGCAGCCGCGGTATCACCCGCTCCAGCGCCTGGCTCTCCGCGGCATTGGTGGGCGCGGCTTCCGCCCGTTCGGCCAGCGCCAGCGCATCCGCTGTCGCCTGCTGCGCCTCGAGCACGCGAATCCGTCGCAGCCGCGCTTCCGGTGCCGAGCAATCCCGATAGAGATCCAGCGCCCGGCCGAGTTCGCCCTGGCGTTCGAGACGGTAGGCGAGCTTGTAGATCAACCGGCCTCTGCGACGCTCCAGCCAGTCGTTGTCGAACGCCACGCGAGGCACGTCGGGCAACAGCGATTCCAGCGACTCGTCGGCCTCGAAGCGCTCCCGGCAGCGGTGCAGATGATGGTAGGCCTCCAGCTCCTCGCGGCGCGAGAAGGCGCGGGAAGAAGCGTCCAGTTCGACGCGCTCGAAGCGATAGACACCGAGTTCCGAGAGCACGAATTCGGACCAGTGCTGACGCAGGTTGCCGAAGAACATCAGCCGGAAGCGCTCGCACATCGCGTCGACGGTCAGCCGATAGTGACGATCCCCGAGCGTCGGCAACCACTCGGCCAGCGGGCGGGGTTCGGGCGACGCCGCCTGCAACGCCGCCAGCCAGACACCCTTGCCCGCGCTCCTGCCGACGCCGAGTGCCAACAGCCCGTCGCCCATGTCGACGCCGATCTCCGCCCGGGTCGCCAGCGAAAACAGCGCTTCCAGCGACAGCGGTACATCTTCCTCGATCCAGCCGCACTCGATCAGCGGTCCGGCAGCTTCGACGCTATCGCCGATCTCGGCGTAGACCAGGCGACTGGCACGGAAATCGATGCCCTTGCGCATGACCATCCGCACCAGCAACGCCTGGGCAGGCTCCGGCACGCGCTCGAAGTCGGCGATGAAAGCGCCTTCGTCGGGACTCAGCAGGTCCGCGTAGCGGGACCTCAGCCAGTCGAGCACTTGGCGGAAGTTGGCAAGGTAATAGAGCGGGTCTTCGAGCGTCGGCAGCGCCATGGGCTCCCCAGCGTAGGACTCAAAAATACTGGGTAAGTATACAGATGACGCGACAGCGTTCGAAGCCCCGTGACGGGTCGAGACACTACTCGTCCAGCTCGGCCTTGAGTTCCTGCCACAGACGGCGATACGCGTGGGTCGCCCGGCTACGGGGCGCCAGGTCCGCCAGCGGTTGGTTTTCGAGACTCATTCGCTCGACGTCGCTGGAATAGGGAATCCAGCTGTGCAGCGTGCGCCCCATCGCTTCCGGGGGCGATTCGATCCACTCCCGGTGCAGGCGGCGCCGCCGATCGACCAGATTGAAAAAGGGGCAGACGCGCTCGCGCTGACGCTTCTTGAGATCGAGATGCGCCAGCATGCGTGAAAATGCCTGTATCGACAGCGGGCTGGGAATGGTCGGCACCAGGATGCGATCGGCGGCGCGGATCAGCTGTTCGGCCAGCGTGGAAAGCCCCGGCGGGCAGTCCAGGATCATCAGCGCGTACTCTTCGCTGAACGGCGCGATCAGGCGCTTGAGATGCTTGCCGCCCTCTGCCTTGTCTTCCAGGATACGATCGAGTTCGCGCAGGCCCATGTCCGCCGGCAGCAGATCGAAACGCTCCCACGGCGTGCGCTGGACCTGCTCTCCCAGCGGCGACTTGCCCGACAGCAGCTTGCCGACCTTGCGGCTCAAGCCGTTCTCGCCTCCCAGTATCCAGGTCGAGGCGCCCTGTGCATCGAGGTCCCACAGCAGCACCGGCAAACCATCGCGATTGGCTTCGCGGGCCAGGTTGACGGCCGCCGAGCTCTTGCCGACGCCGCCTTTGAGATTGTGCAGTGCCACCACTTTCATGATCGAAGTGTTCCCGGTCGATATCGAATGATGCCCGAGATTCTACGGCCCTGCGGATCCCCGAGAGATGACAATCTGGTGACAAAACGGTGACGACCGCTGCCGTTCGATCCAGCGCCGCTTGGCATCGGCGCTCAGCCGCTTGATCGCCGCTTCGAGCTTGAGCGCGTCGCTGCGAGTGCCGACCGCCTGCGCGTGCCGCAAAGTCAACGGTCCCTTGCCGCGCAGCGCCCGCGCGCCCCGGCCGCGGGCGTGCTGCTCGAATCGCCGAGCGACATCGGTGGTAATGCCGGTGTAGAGCGCCCCGTTCGCCATCTCGATGAGATAGAGGTACCACTGGCGCGGCTCGCTATCGGTCGCTACCGCCTCGTTCGACGACATGCCGGCTCAGTTCCCGGCGAGCGCCGAGCGCATCTTGTCGATCACGCTGTCGTAGCGATGGGGGTCGTCGAGGCTGCGCGCCTTGAAGATCGCCGAGCCGGCGACGAAGGTATCCGCCCCCGCTTCGGCAATCTCGGCAATGTTGTCCGGGCCGACGCCGCCGTCGACCTCCAGCCGAATCGGTAACCCGCTGGCGTCGATGCGCCGGCGCGCCTCGCGGAGTTTGTCCAGCGCGGCGGGGATGAAGGACTGGCCGCCGAAACCCGGGTTGACGCTCATGATCAGGATCATGTCGACCTTGTCCATCACGTAGTCCAGATAGGAGAGCGGCGTCGCCGGATTGAAGACGAGCCCGGCCTTGCAGCCGTGGCTGCGAATGAGCTGCAGCGAGCGGTCGACATGTTCCGAGGCTTCCGGATGGAACGTCACGTAGCTGGCGCCGGCGTCGATGAAATCGCCGATCAGGCGATCCACCGGCTTGACCATCAGGTGGCAGTCGATCGGCGCGGTGATGCCGTGCTTGCGCAGCGCCTCGCACACCATCGGCCCCATCGTCAGGTTGGGCACGTAATGGTTGTCCATGACATCGAAATGGATGATGTCGGCCCCCGACGCCAGCACGTCCTCGACCTCCTGTCCCAGACAGGCGAAGTTGGCGGAGAGAATGGAGGGTGCGATCTTGAAGTCATGCATGAAAGGTTCCTTATGCAGGCTGGCCGTTGGCGCTCATTCTAGCGCACGGATCGCCACCTTTGGCCGATCCGGACGCAAAACCGCCTCGCCGGCATGGCCGGCGAGGCATTGAGCATCGACTGTTTCTATACTGCTCTAGGTCTTGGCTGAATCGACCTCGGTCACATGGCATGATTCGGCCTTATCACAACAACACTCATTGGGGACACGTCATGCCTCGCTTCCACCCTTTCATGCTGCCTGCTCGCCGAGCAGTGGCCTTGTCTCTCGTCTGCCTGACAACTGTGTTATCGACTCTCGTCCCGACACCGACGCATGCCCAGTCGGCGATCCTCGAAGGGGAGCGATTCCACCCCCAGCTCGGCGAGCACGGCATGGTGGCAACCAGCCATTACCTGGCCTCGCAGATCGCCCACGATGTCCTGGCCGATGGCGGCAATGCCGTCGATGCCGCCGTGACCGCCGGCTTCGCGCTGGCAGTGACCCAACCCCGCTCGGGCAACATCGGCGGTGGCGGCTTCATGCTGATTTCGGACGAGAAGAGCAATGAGATCATCGCCATCGACTACCGCGAAAAGGCCCCGGCGGCAGCCTACGAGACCATGTTCCAGAACGAACAGGGTGAGGCCGTCTCCGAGCTTTCCCGCTACACCCACAACGCGTCCGGCGTGCCCGGCACCGTGGCCGGCCTGGCATTGGCGCTGGATAAGTACGGCACCATGAGTCTCGCCGAGGCGCTGGCGCCCGCGATCAAGCTGGCGGATGAAGGCTTCATCATTCCGCCGCGATTCGCCGAAGGTCTAGAACAGTCCCAGCAACGGCTCAAGCAGTGGGATTCGACGCGCAAGGTGTTCTACAAACCGGACGGCTCGCTCTATCGCGCCGGCGAGCGATTCCGCCAACCCGACCTGGCCGCGACGCTCGAGCGCATCGCCAAGAACGGCCCGCGGGAGTTCTACGAAGGCGAAACGGCGCGACTGATCACGGCCGAGATGCAAAACCATGGTGGCCTGATGACGGCAGAGGATCTGGCTGGCTACCAGCCGACGATTCGCGAGCCGGTACATGGCACCTACCGCGGCTACGACGTCTACGCCATGAGCCCGCCCTCTTCCGGCGGCGCGCATATCGTGCAGATGCTCAACATGCTTGAGGGTTACGACATTCACGCCATGGGATTCAATTCCGCACGCACGATCCACGTCATGAGCGAAGCGATGAAGCGCGCCTACGCCGATCGCGCCGAATATCTCGGCGACACCGACTTCGTCGACGTGCCGCTCGCCGGCATCACCTCGAAGGCCTATGCCGAGGAACTACGAGCGCAGATCGATCTCGACCGCGCCACGCCCAGCAGCGAGATCGCCGCCGGCAACCCGCTGCCGTACGAGTCCAACGAGACCACTCACTTCTCGATCGCCGACGACAGCGGCCTGGCGGTCTCCAATACCTATACCATCAACTTCAGCTACGGCTCGGGCATCGTCGTCGACGGCGCCGGCTTTTTGCTCAACAACGAGATGGATGACTTCTCGGCCAAGCCGGGCACGCCCAATGCCTACGGCCTGATCGGCGGTGAAGCCAACAGGATCGAACCCGAGAAGCGCATGCTCTCCTCGATGACCCCGACCATCGTCAAGAAGGATGGCAGGAACTTCCTCGTGACCGGGAGCCCCGGCGGCTCGCGCATCATCACCACCACGCTGCAGGTGGTGATGAACATTATCGACCATGGCATGAACATCCAGAGTGCCGTCAGCGCGCCGCGCATTCACGATCAGTGGCTGCCGGACGAGATCCGCATCGAGGATGGCATCAGCCCGGACACGATCGCCCTCCTCGAGGCGATGGGCCATACCGTCAGCCAGCAGGAGGCGATGGGCGCGGCGCAGTCGATCCTGATCGAGGACGATGGCACCTTCACCGGCGGCGCCGATCCGCGGCGTTCGACCTCCTCGGCGATGGGTCTATGAGCCGGCACCTGCGACCCGAAGGCGACCGACATGCCGTCGCCCACCGACGGTGACCCAGGCTGATTCGTGCGGGGAGACCGATGCCGATTGTCATCATTGCCATCGCCGAGTGGTTCGGCACCGCGCTGTGGTTCACGCCCAACGCCGTCATCGGCGATCTCCAGCGGACGTGGGGACTCGCCACCGGCGATCTGGGCTGGCTCACCGGTGCGGTGCAGTTCGGATTCCTGCTGGGAACGCTCGGCCTTGGTCTCAGCGGCCTTGCCGATCGCACTCGAGCCAGCCGACTGTTCGCCCTGGCATGCCTGGTCGGCGCGCTTTCCAACGCCCTGCTGCCTTATGCCGGTGGCCTTTGGCCAGCGATCGGGTTGCGCCTGGTTACCGGGCTGTCGCTGGCCGGTATCTACCCCATCGGCATGAAACTGATGGTGGGCTGGGCGCCTGGGCGCGCCGGACTGGGGCTGGCATGGCTCGTCGGGATGCTGGTGCTGGGCACCGCGATGCCCCACCTGCTGGCCGGCCTCGGCTGGAGTGGGGGCGGACTCATAGGTCAGAGCGGCGGCGGCTCGGCGAGAGAAAGCGGCGACTGGCGGTTGACGCTATGGATCGCATCACTGCTCGCCCTGCTGGCCGGCGTCTCCATATGGCGGCTGGGCGACGCCCCTTCCCTTGCTCGGGCTTCCACTCCGACGCCATCACGTCTGGCCGGGCTGGCGGCCTTTCGCATCGCCGATTTTCGCCGTGCTGCCGGCGCCTACTTCGGTCATATGTGGGAGCTCTATACGCTCTGGACACTGATCCCGTTGCTGCTGATTGGGGATAACCCCTCGCTCTCTCCCCAGGCGCTATCGATGCTGTCGTTCGCCCTGATCGCGGTCGGCGCTCCCGGCTGCTGGCTCGGCGGCTGGCTGAGTCAGCATCTGGGCAGTCGCCGGGTCGCGATCCTGGGGCTGGCCGGCTCGGCGATAGGCTGCCTGCTCTATCCTTGGCTCGCTCCGCACCTCGGTTTCGCTGCGCTGGTGGCGTATCTGGCAGCGTGGAGCCTGCTCGCGGTGATCGATTCACCGCAGTTTTCCGCGCTCTCCGCCAGCGCTTGCCCCGCCGCGCTGATTGGCAGTGCCCTGACGCTGCAGAACGCGATCGGGTTCGCGATCTCCGCGGTCTCGATCGGTCTGCTGGTGCCATGGCTACCCGCCCTCGAGGCAACGATCGCCTGGTGGCTACTTCCCGGTCCGCTGCTGGGGCTGCTTGCTCTCCGCCGACTCGGCAGGCCCGCTCGCTTCGGACCGTAGACACGGAGTCTGCCGCGCCTGAGCACCCTGAGCTCAAGAACATCTGGGCTTATAGAGTTACCGAGCAAATTAATAATTAAACGTTCTATAGAAACGAATTGTCATTCCATTCTGATTTATTTAGCCTTGCCGCCATTACCAATAAATCCTAGGGGACTGACTCATGACCTGGTTTTCCAAGCCTCGCTCGCTGTTCACCGCATCCGCCGTCGGGTTGGCGTTGACTTTCGGCGCCCTGTCGCCCGCGCAGCCTCAGGAAGAACCGCGTGAGCTGCTCAACTCCTCCTATGACATCGCTCGCGAACTGTTCGCCGCGGTGAACCCGAAGTTCATCGACTGGTGGCAGGCCCAGCACGACGAAACCGTCAGCGTGAAGCAGTCCCATGGCGGCTCCTCGACGCAGGCTCGTTCGATCATGCAGGGGCTGCGTGCCGACGTGGTGACCTTCAACCAAGTGACCGACGTCAACGTGCTGGCAGACGCCGGCCTGGTCGCCGAGGATTGGCAGGATCGCTACCCGAACCAGGCGTCGCCCTACTACTCCACGACCGCCTTCCTGGTGCGCAAGGGCAACCCCAAGCAGATCGAGAACTGGGATGACCTGGCGCGGGACGATGTCTCTCTCGTCTTCCCCAATCCCAAGACTTCGGGTAACGGCCGCTACACCTATCTCGCCGCCTGGGCCTATGCCGACCAGGCCTTCGATGGCGATCAGGACAAGATCGAAGATTACATGAGCACGTTCCTCGGCAACGTCGAGGTGTTCGACACCGGCGGCCGCGGCGCCACCACGACATTCGTCGAGCGCGGTATCGGCGACGTGCTGATCACCTTCGAGTCCGAGGTCAACAACATCCGTAACGAATACGGCAAGGACGACTACGAAGTAGTAGTACCGCCGGTCAGCATCCTGGCAGAGTTCCCGGTGGCCGTGGTCGACGAGTACGCCGAGCGCAACGGCAACGAGGACCTGGCCAAGGGCTACCTGGACTACCTCTACACCGAGGAAGCGCAGCGCCTGCTGGCCGGGTTCAACTACCGCGTCAACGACGAGAAGGTGGCCGAGGAGTTCAGCGACCAGTTCCCCAAAACCGAACTGCTGCGCGTCGAAGACGTCTTTGGCGGCTGGCCCGAGGCGATGGAAACGCATTTCTCGAGCGGCGGTGAACTGGATCAGCTTCAGCGCCGATGATCGCACACGCTCTGACCTGGCGCCGCGAACGCCGAGTGCTGCCCGGCTTCGGCCTCTCGCTCGGCATCTCGCTGACCTTCGTCTCTCTGATTCTGCTGCTGCCCCTGACCAGTCTGGTGGGGCAGCTCTCGCAGTTGAGCTGGTCGCAGTACTGGTTTTTGATCACGGATCCGCGCCTGCTGGCGAGCTACGGCGTGACGCTCTTCGGCGCCGCGGTGGCGGCTATCTTCAACGCCGCGTTCGGGCTGCTGATGGCGTGGGTGCTGGTGCGCTACGAGTTCCCCGGCAAGCGCCTGGTCGATGCGCTGATGGACCTGCCGTTCGCGCTGCCGACGGCGGTGGCGGGGATCACGCTGGCGACGCTCTACTCCAGTAACGGCTGGATCGGACGACTGCTGGAGCCGCTGGGCATTTCGATCTCCTACACCTGGATCGGGATCGCCCTGGCGATGGCCTTTACCAGCATCCCGTTCGTGGTTCGCACCGTGCAGCCGGTACTGGAAGATCTCCCCGCCGAAGTGGACGAAGCCGCGATGACGCTCGGCGCCAGCGATAGCCTCGCGTTCCGCCGGGTGATCCTGCCCTACCTGTGGCCGGCGCTGGTCACCGGTACCGGGCTCGCCTTCGTGCGTTCGCTCGGCGAGTTCGGCGCCGTGATCTTCATTGCCGGCGGCAAGCCCTACGAAACCGAGATCACCTCGCTGATGATCTTCGTCAAGCTGCAGGAGTACGACTACGCCGGTGCCTCGGCGGTCGCTTCGATCGTTCTCGCCACCTCGCTTGCGCTGCTGCTGGCGATCAATCTGTGGCAAGGCCGCTTCATCAAACGACTGCACGGAGGGCGCGGCTGATGATACGGATCGGTGACGCACCGCGTGTCCGCCGTCTGCTGATCGGGGCCGCCCTGGTGCTGACGGCGCTGTTCCTGCTGCTGCCGCTGGTGGCGATCTTCGCCCAGGCGTTGATGAGCGGCATCGATGTCTACTGGCAGAATCTGAGCGATGCCTACACCCTCTCCGCCATCGGCCTGACGCTGCTGGTCGCCGTGATAACCGTGCCGGTCAATCTGGTCTTCGGGGTGTTTCTGGCCTGGCTGGTGACGCGCTTCGATTTCCCCGGCCGGCGCCTGCTGCAGACGCTGATCGATATTCCGTTTGCCGTCTCGCCGGTGGTCGCCGGCCTGGTCTACCTGCTGCTCTACGGGCGAAACGGCTGGCTCGGCGGCTGGCTCGATGCTCACGATATCCAGATCATGTTCGCCTGGCCGGGCATCGTGCTGGTCACGCTGTTCGTCACCTGCCCGTTCGTCGCCCGCGAGCTGATTCCGCTGATGCAGGCGCAAGGCTCCCGCGAGGAAGAAGCAGCCGTGACGCTGGGCGCTTCCGGCTGGACGATTTTCCGGCGCGTGACGCTGCCGAACATTCGTCATGCCCTGCTCTACGGCGTGATCCTGACCAACGCCCGCGCGGTCGGCGAGTTCGGCGCGGTCTCGGTGGTCGCCGGGGCGATTCGCGGCGAAACCAATACCCTGCCGCTGCAGGTCGAACAGCTCTATCAGGACTACAACACCGTGGGTGCCTTCACCAGTGCATCGCTGCTGGCACTGCTGGCGCTGCTGACGCTGGCCGCCAAGGCCGCACTCGAATGGCGCGCTGCGCGCCGGGAGACCGCGACATGAGTATCCGCATCTCGCAGATCGAAAAGACCTATGGTTACCAGGGCCGCGGCCGGACCCGTGCCCTCGAACCCATCGATCTCGATATCCACGATGGCGAACTGATCGGCCTGCTCGGCCCCTCCGGCTCCGGCAAGACCACGCTGTTGCGTATCGTGGCCGGGCTGGAACAGGCCGACAGCGGCTCGATCCATTTCGGCGATCGTGACGTGACTCGGGTTCACGTGCGCGATCGACGCATCGGGTTCGTGTTCCAGCATTATGCCCTGTTCCGCCACATGAGCGTGTTCGACAACGTCGCTTTCGGGCTGACTGCCATGCCGCGCTCGCAGCGGCCGTCGAGCGGCGAGATTCGTTCGCGGGTGATGCAGTTGCTGGAAATGGTCCGGCTGCAGGATTTCGCCGAGCGTTTCCCGGCCCAGCTCTCCGGCGGGCAACAGCAGCGCGTATCGCTGGCGCGGGCGCTGGCGCTGAAGCCCGACGTGCTGCTGCTCGACGAGCCGTTCGGCGCGCTGGATGCCAAGGTACGCCAGGAGCTGCGCCGCTGGCTGCGCCATCTCCACGAGGAGCTTCACTTCACCAGCCTGTTCGTGACCCACGACCAGGAAGAGGCGCTGGAACTGTCGGATCGGGTGGTGGTGATGAGCAACGGCCGGATCGAACAGATCGCGACGCCGGATACGCTCTATCGCCAACCCGCCAATCGCTTCGTGTTCGAGTTCCTCGGTGACGTCAACCGGATCGAGGGCGATATCGAGAAGGAAGTCCTCACCTGCGGCAACGCGCGGGTGGCGGTGCCCGGCATCGAGAATGGTCGCCAGGAACTGCTGCTGCGACCCCATGAGGTCCGCCTGGACGAGCAGCCCAGCACCCGCGCGCACTTGCCGGTCAGCGTCACGGCCGTCGTGCCGGTAGGCGCCGAAGTTCGCCTCGAGCTGGAAGCGGACTGGCTGGGCGAACCGTGGCTGGCCACGATCAGCCATGCGGATTTCGAACGCCTGGCGATCACCCGTGGCAAACGGCTCTTCGCCCAGCCCAGCCGTCTGCATCGCTTCGATACCTCACGACCACAGACACTGGCACCGCTGTCAGCCTCATGAGGCGGCAGCCGGGGCAAGGCCTTAGGGGTCTTCGTCGCATTCCGGAAACTCGCGACCGACGTCTATAATGGTCGCGCCGTTTCCACGACTCGAGAGGTTCACTGTTATGCGTCAATGGTTTGCGTTCAAAGGCCTGGCCGTACTGCTATTGCTCGGCCTGCTGGCGGCCTGTGCCCAGAGCCCCCAGATTCTGTCCGTGAGTCCCAAGGTCAGCGGCGGTTTTCCGCATACCGGCAACGGCCAGTCGGTCTCGCTGGAAGTGGTCGACGGACGCGACAGCAGCGTCATCGGCACGCGCTCGGGCAGCCCGTCGGCAACGTCGACGATTACCGTCGAGGCCAACGATGTCATTCCCAAGATCCGTGTCCAGGCGGAAAACGCCCTGCGCAGCATGGGATTCAACCCGACCAGCAGCAACGCCGGCGGCCCTTCGCTGACCCTGACGCTGACCGATCTGGCCTACGCCCGCGGCACCGCCGAGCAGCCGCTGCTGGACGCCTCCCAGCTCCAGGCGATCATCCAGGCGGAAGTGGTCAATGGCGGCAACACCTATACCGGTCGCTACACCGCCAAGCGCTCCCAGAGCTACGCCGTGAAGCCGGACTGGGATACCAACAACCGCATGGTGAGCGAACTGTTGGGTAACGCCCTGGATCGCACCTTCCGCGATCAGCAACTGGCCAATCTGCTGGCCCGTTGATCCCGCCCGGAGGTCTCCGCCGAAAGCGAAGAACCGCCTGCCACGTCACCGTGGCAGGCGGTTCTCTCGTTCCGGGCTTGAGGATAGCGGCTTTGGGTAGCTTGGGGCGACGCCGCACGGGACCACGACTGGACGACACTTCGGTAACCACTAGAGCGGCGGACCCCGCCTCACCAACTGCCACACGCTTTCGGTCAGGCCATCTCTGGCCTCCGATACCTCGCACAGCGTCAGCTCGAAATTGGGGGCCATCAGCGCCCTGACTTCCTCGTGCGGAACGCTGAACGGCGGGCCGCGCTCCGGGTCGTCATGGGTCAGGGTGACCAGCAGGCCGCGCTTGCCCGGCAACAGCAGTTGCGCCAGATGGTGAGCGTAGCGCTGGCGCGTCGCCGGTGGCAGCGCAATGAGGGCGGCACGATCGTAGAAGCCCGCCAGCTCGGCCGCTTCATCCACCTGAAAGTGGAAGAAGTCGCCACACCACAGCTCGACGCTCCCCTGCCGCGTGCACTCGAACCCGGATCGGCGGTAGCGAAGCGCGGGCTGATCGCCTTCCGCCACGAACTGCTCGATCGCCAGGGGCGACAGCTCGACTCCCAGTACCGGATTACCGCGCTGGACCAGCCAGCGCATGTCCCGACTCTTGCCGCACAGCGGCACCAGGATCTTGGCGCCGGCGTCCAGCCCGAGTCGCGGCCAGTGCCTTTCCAGCGCCGGGTGCGGCATCTCGCGATGAAACCCGATGCGTCCTTCCTGCCAGCGCTGCAACCAATCCGCGGCGGTCATCACGACTCCTCAGGCAGGCTCAGAACCAGCGGTCGCGCTTGCGCCGGCGGCGCGGC
Organism: Salinicola sp. MIT1003; assembly: GCF_001858555.1. NCBI lineage: Bacteria > Pseudomonadati > Pseudomonadota > Gammaproteobacteria > Oceanospirillales > Halomonadaceae > Salinicola > Salinicola sp. MIT1003. Next base: position 50,850 of record NZ_MCAP01000006.1, on the reverse strand, counting down.
AGATGCGGCACGATCAGGCCGACGATCAGCCCCGCGCCAGCCACCCCGCCGCCATACATGAAGTAGCGCATCAGCAGATCTTCTTCCTGGGTGTCCAGACGCGCCTGCATCTCGCGCATCTTGCTCTCCGCCTGAGAATAGGCCTGATTGAGCTGATTATTGGTGGCCTGCAGCTCGTCGACCTGCGCCTGACGGCCTTCCAGTTCGTTGCGCATGTCGGCCACCCGCTGATTCCACTCGTCATCGATGCCATCGAGCCGCGTGGTCAGTTCGTCCACCTTCTTCTGGAGCGCCGGCAGTTGCTGCTGGGCGCTGGGTTGGTCCTGGATGAACTGGGACTGGACCCATACCTCGTCGCCGTCGGGGCCGCGCACCTGCGTATAGTCGCCCTGGGTCTGCAGCACGGTAACGGGATCACCACTGGTGAGCGTTCCCACGATGCGGTAGCCGTCGGTGGGGCCACTGCGCACGAACGTGGTCAATGAATCACTGACCCAGTGGCCATCCTGAGCCACGGCGGAGGCGGAAAACAGGGCCGCGCCCAAGGCGCAACCCATGACTGCATTTCGAATTTTCAACATATCGTCGTGATCTTAAATGGCTAGTCGGTAACGGTTGGGCATTTCGTGCTCATGTGACGATGAACTGGGCGACGATGAGACCGCGCATCGCTTCCTGCGAGGGCGGTGATTCAATCATCCACACTTTCTGTGGATAACCATTTGGACAACCTGCGCAGCGATCATGCCATTCACCGGCTGCTTCGGCATTGACGACAAATTGGTGAAAATCTGACCAATCCGTCATTTTCTAACCTCGTTCCACCCATCGGCCGGTCGGTATCGGCCACTCTAACCGGCTCGTTTCAGCCATCGTCCCGCGGTGGCCAGGCCATCGGCCGCGGGAACTCGGTGACATTGCCCTCGGCCTTCACGGCCTTGGCTACGCCGCCGCGCTCGACTTCGTCGATCCGCACGATGGCGCTGTAGGGAATATAACTGCGATTGACCCCATCGAACGTGCGCCGAAGCTTCTCCGCACCGGGGTCGACGACCACCTTGGTCTGATCCTCGAACACGAAGGCCTCGACTTCGATAAACCCCCACAGGTCGCTTTGAAAGATCTCTCTGGCGTAGAGTTCCCAAACTTCACCTTGGTTGTGGAACACGACCCGATAGATCGGCTTGCTGGGCATAAATGAACGGCTCTCTCGATATCATTGCCACGCAGCCGGTTCGTCCTGTCCGCGAACGCGGCATCATGGCGTCTCAAATAGGCGCAAGGGTACCACAGCCATGGCGCCGTGCGAGCGGCACGGGTTGGCTGTATGGCCTCATCCCCCGTATAATGCCGCGTTCTCGAGAAGGCCTGAACGGCGCGCACACTGGCTGGGCGCCGTCTTTCCTGTCTCTCCTCTTCAGTTTTTCCACGGGGCATCGGTGACGCGCGCATGGCCGCAGCAACGCAACCTATGACGAAGAAGCTCTTCATCAAGACTCACGGCTGTCAGATGAACGAGTACGACTCCGCCCGTATCGCGGATCTGCTCGGCGAATCTCATCGTCTGGAAATGACCGATGACGAAAGTGAAGCCGACGTCATTCTGCTCAACACCTGTTCGATTCGCGAAAAGGCGCAGGAAAAGGTCTTCCACCAGCTCGGTCGCTGGAAGAAGCTGAAAGCCGCGAACCCGGATCTGGTCATCGGCGTCGGCGGCTGCGTCGCCAGCCAGGAAGGCGAGAACATTCGCAAGCGCGCGCCTCATGTCGACATGGTGTTCGGCCCGCAGACGCTGCATCGGCTTCCCACCATGCTGGATGCCCGCAGCAAGAGCGCGACACCGATCCAGACCGTGGACGTGACCTTCCCCGAGATCGAGAAGTTCGATCATCTGCCCAAGCCGAAATCCGACGGCGCGACCGCGTTCGTCTCGGTGATGGAAGGCTGCTCCAAGTACTGCACCTTCTGTGTCGTGCCCTACACTCGCGGCGAAGAGGTATCGCGCCCCTTCGAGTCGGTAATGGAAGAAGTCGTTCACCTGGCCGAACAGGGCGTGCGCGAAATCAACCTGCTGGGCCAGAACGTCAACGCGTATCGCGGCCTGGACGAGAGCGGCGACGAAATCGATCTGGCGGAACTGATCGCCTGCGTGGCGGCGGTGGACGGCGTCGATCGCATTCGCTTCACCACTTCGCACCCGGTCGAGTTCACCGACAGCCTGATCGAGGCCTACGGCGAGATTCCGGAGCTGGTCAGCCACCTGCACCTGCCGGTGCAGTCGGGCTCGGATCGCATTCTTGCTGCCATGAAGCGCGGCCACGGCCGGGACATGTACATCGACAAGCTCGAGCGCATCCGGGCGCTGCGTCCGGACATCAGTTTCTCCTCGGACTTCATCATCGGCTTCCCCGGCGAGACCGACGAGGACTTCGAAGACACCATGGACCTGATCCATCGCATCGGCTTCGATGCCTCGTTCAGCTTCATCTATTCCAAGCGTCCCGGCACGCCGGCATCCAGCCTGCCGGACGACACTCCCGTGGAGACGAAAAAGCAGCGCCTGGCGATCCTGCAGGATCGGCTCAACCAGCAGACGCAGCAGATCAGTCGCCGCATGGTGGGGAACCGGGAGCGGATTCTGGTCACCGGCTTCTCGCCCAAGGATCCGGGGCAGCTTTCCGGGCGTACCGAAAACAACCGTGTCGTCAATTTCCGGGCCGAAGATCCGACGTCGCTGATCGGCTATTTCGTCGACGTCACCATCACCGAAGCCCTGCCCAATTCACTGCGTGGCGAGCTGGTATCCGCCGACCGCTATTGAGTTAGCGCCAATCGCCCTCATCTAGCCTGACGCAAGGCGAGGCGCTCCGTGCCTCGCCTTGCTCCGCCAGACTGATTCGCGTTCGATACGCGGGAGAGCCTGTCGGAACCAGGTGCAGGTTAATCCCGGTCATTGCCTCGACAGGAAGCGGCGCAGTAAGCTGGCGATAAGTTTTCAAGTTGCACCTTTTTCCAAGCCAACTTTTTCAAACCAACGGATCTCTTTGCGTTGACCCAAGACCAACAGTCTGACAGCCGCGTCGTGTCACTGACACTCGAACCCAACGATCCCATGCGCCTGGCCAATCTCTGCGGCCAGCGCGACGAACACCTGAAGCTGGTCGAGGCCCGCCTCGGCGTGACGCTGCGCAATCGCGGCAACGTCTTCCAGCTTGCGGGCCCGGATGCCAGCGTCAAGGCAGCGGCCAACGTGCTCGAACACCTCTACCGCGAGACCGAAGCCGACGAGCTGACGCCGGATACGGTGCATCTCTATCTTCAGGAGTCGGGCGTCGAGGCGCTGGAAGAGGAAACCGGCGACATCGAAGCCGGCGGCCTGCTCATCCGGACGCCGCGAACGCTGATCAAGCCCCGCGGCTTCAACCAGCAGGGTTATGTCGCCAGCATCCGCCGCCACGACATCAATTTCGGTATCGGCCCGGCGGGCACCGGCAAGACCTATCTGGCGGTCGCGGCGGCGGTCGAGGCGCTCAATCGTCAGGAAGTCAGACGCATCCTGCTGGTACGTCCGGCCGTCGAGGCCGGCGAGAAGCTCGGCTTCCTGCCGGGCGATCTGGCGCAGAAGATCGATCCTTACCTGCGCCCACTCTACGACGCGCTCTACGAGATGCTGGGCTTCGAGCACGTCAACAAGCTGATCGAACGCCAGATCATCGAGATCGCCCCGCTGGCCTACATGCGCGGGCGGACGCTCAACAATGCCTTCATCATTCTCGACGAGAGCCAGAACACCACGCGCGAGCAGATGAAGATGTTCCTGACCCGTATCGGCTTCGGCTCGACGGCGGTGATCACCGGCGATGCGACCCAGGTCGACCTGCCCCGTGGCTCGAGCTCCGGCCTGATTCATGTGCTCGAAGTGCTGCGCGACACGGCCGGCATCGGGATTACCCAGTTTGCACCCAAGGACGTCGTTCGCCATCCGCTGGTGCAGCGCATCATCGAAGCCTACGACATCCACGAGGCAACCGAGGAAGCGGCCCAGCGCCAGCGCCGGGAAGACCGTCGTCAGGCACGCCTCGACGCGGAATCCCAGCGGGATCAAGGCGAATCATGAGTCCCGAGATCGACCGTCAGATTGCCGTCGGCACCGAGGCCGAAGCCGCCCTTCCGACACAGGCGGAGCTGGAAGCCTGGGTCGGTGCCGTGCTCGACCAGGAAGGCGATGGCCGCCACGAGTTAACGATCCGCTTCGTCGAGCGGGACGAGAGCCAGCAGCTCAATCGCGACTATCGCGGCAAGGACAAGCCGACCAACGTGCTCTCCTTTCCCTTCGAGACGCCGCCCGGAATCGAGCTTCCCCTGCTCGGCGATCTGGTGATCTGCCACGACATCGTGGTGCGCGAAGCGCAGGAACAGCACAAGTCGACCCAGGCGCACTACGCCCATCTGGTAATACACGGTTGCTTGCATTTGCTCGGCCATGACCATATAGATGATCAGGAAGCCGAGCAGATGGAAGCGCTGGAAAGAACGCTGCTCACCCAGTTTGGCATCACGGACCCCTATCGTGTCACCGATCCGGAACCCGATGTCTAGACGCCGACCCACGACGCTAACATTCATCGCCATGCCGACACCGACGAGACCTTCCTGCCCTGCCTGGAACGAGGGCCGGGAAGGATCAAGCGAGACCCCGAGCTTGACGGCCGAACAGCCTGACGAGCCTCCGCCTAGCCGCTCCCGGATTGCGGACGGCCCCCTTCGGACATCGACCATCGATTCAACACATGCTGTTATCGAGCCCCCGTCTAGTACGGTGCGGCCACGCGCGCGGGCGTCATGCCGGCGCGCCATCGTTTTCCCCTTCCGTGCGTCATCCGAGGACAAGAGACCACAGTCATGAGCGAAGACCGATCGAGTAGCCAGAACAGTCGATCCTGGCTGGATAAACTCATCAGTACCTTCTCTAGCGATTTCGATGAACCCAGCTCCCGCGAAGAGCTGCTCACCTTTCTGCGCGAGGCCGGCCCTAGGCTGAACCTCGATCAGGATGCGCTGACCATCATCGAAGGTGCCTTCCAGATCAGCGACCAGCAGGTGCGCGAGGTAATGATTCCGCGCTCTCAGGTCACCGCGATCAACGTGACGCAGCGCCCGGAAGATTGCCTGCCGATCATCCTGGAAACCGCACACTCCCGTTACCCGGTCATCGACGACAACCTCGATGACGTCATCGGCATTCTGCTGGTCAAGGATCTGCTGCCGCTGCTGAAGGGCAATCCCCAGGAGCGCGAGGCGTTCGAGCTGCGCGATGTGCTGCGCCCGGCGATGTTCGTTCCCGAGTCCAAACGCCTCAACAGCCTGCTCAAGGAGTTCCGCGACACCCACAATCACATGGCGATCGTGGTCGACGAGTACGGCGGCACAGCCGGCATCGTCACCATCGAGGACATCCTCGAGCAGATCGTCGGCGATATCGAGGACGAGCATGACACCGACGAGGAAGAGGACATTCGCGACATGGGCGACGGCACCTATGCCGTCCGCGCGCTGACGCCGATCGAGGACTTCAACGAGCATTTCGACACGGCCTTCTCCGACGACGAGTTCGATACCGTCGGCGGCTTGATCATGCAGCGCTTTGGCCACCTGCCCGGTCGCAACGAACATACCGATCTCGGCGAGTGGCGATTCACCGTCCTCAATGCCGATAATCGACGCATCCGCCTGCTGCAGGCCAGGCCGGTGCCGGCCGAGGTCGAAAGCGACTCCCCGCGCCGTATCGAAAGCTGATCGATTCCGCCCTTCGGCTTGCAGGCACTTGACGCATTCGATCGGCAACTTTGATATAAGGGGCACTTTTCGCAAGGAGTGCCCCCGACATGCCGCAAGCCAAGCCGTTGATTTCCGCCCGTCGACCCTGGCCGGGCTATCTCGCTGCGCTGGTCGCCGGCGGGTTCTCCACGCTCACCTTCGCCCCCTTCCACCTCTGGTGGCTGGGTCCGGTCGCCGTGGCCCTGATGTATCTCGATCACCACCGCCTGAGCGTGGGTCAGGCCGCCCTGCGCGGCTGGCTGTTCGGCGTCGGGCTGTTCGGGACCGGCACCTCCTGGGTCTACGTCTCGATCCACGACTACGGCTATACCGGCGTGCCGCTGGCGCTGTTTCTGACCGCCTTGTTCGTCGCCACGCTGGCGCTGTTCCACGCGTTCATCTTCGGTCTCTACCGGCGGTTCACCTCACCCCGGCTCGCCTTCCTCAGCTTTGCCGGGGTCTGGGTGCTGGGCGAGGCTTTTCGTAGCTGGGCGTTCACCGGTTTCCCGTGGCTGTTGCTGGGCAGTGCCCATGTCGATTCGCCGCTGGCGCCCTGGGCACCCATCGGCGGTGTCTATCTGCTGTCGCTGATCGTCGCGCTCAGCGGCACGTTACTGGTCGAGTTCTGCCGTCGGCGCTGGTGGGCGGTCGCGCCCGTCGCCCTGCTGTGGCTGGTGCCGCTGGCCCTGCCCACCCACTGGACATCGCAGGCCGCCGATCCGCTGCGGGTCGCGCTGCTGCAGGGCAACCTGCCCCAGCTTTCCAAGTGGAGCGCCGAGGGCCAGCGCAACGCCGTCAACACCTACACCCGCATGACGCGCCAGCAACCCGACGATGTCGACATCATCGTGTGGCCGGAAACGGCACTGCCCATGTTCGAGCAGCAGGCGCGCCCGTTCATGGCTCGACTGCAGTCGACACTTCCCCCGGAGACGTCGCTGCTGACCGGCATCGTTCAGCGCGACGAGGCCGGGCGTTACTACAACGCCATCACGGGGGTGGGAGATGTCCGCGGCGAGTACCGCAAGAGCCATCTGGTGCCGTTCGGCGAATTCCTGCCGCTGGATTTCCTGCTGCGCGGCATCATCGACTTCTTCAATCTGCCGATGTCCGACTTCGCTGCCGGCGCCGATTCCCAGCCGCCGATCCTCACTCATCGCGTCGCCATCGGCAGCGCCATCTGCTACGAGATCGTCTATCCCGACCTGGTCGCGGAGCGCGCGCGCGATGCCAACGTGCTGCTGACGGTCTCCAACGATACCTGGTTCGGTCGCTCGATCGGCCCCCTTCAACATTTGCAGATGGCCCAACTGCGCGCGCTGGAGAACGGCCGCTACGTCATCCGGGCCACCAGCAACGGGGTGACCGCGATCATCGACGACCAGGGCCAGTTGCGGGAGCAGGCGCCGCAGTTCGAAACTGCCAGCGTGGTCGGCGATGTCGTCCCGATGACCGGGCTGACACCGTTCACGCGCACCGGTAGTTGGCCGACCTGGATATTGTCGTTGCTGTTGCTGGCCCCGGCACTGGTGTGGAAAGCCCGCCAGCCGACGTAGGAAGATAGAACGCAGAAAGATACATCGACGGCACCGCCACTCTGTCAGGATTCGCCTTCGAATCCAGCGAGGGTGACGGCGCCGTTTCCGGAACGATCCCATCCTCCAACACATCTCGATCCACCCTCTTCTCTCTTCTCTCTTCCCACCTCCGCTTTTTCAATATGCGACGCCGGTTTATCGATTGGTTCCCGCTCGCAGGAAGACACTTGCCTCGCGAGTGACGATAGCGTTGGATGGAAGTCTTCATTTCCAGTCATCGAGTTCGCCATGACACTGTCCCTGGTCTCTCCCGACGATATCCGCAGCGCCTTCTCGCAAGCCATGTCCGACATGTACCGCCAGGAAGTGCCGCAATACGGCGATCTACTGGAACTGGTCGCCAACATCAACCGCGAGACGCTGACAGCGGACCCGGCACTGGCCGCCCGGCTCGATGCTCAGAACGAAACGTCGCGCCTGGATGTCGAACGCCACGGGGCGATTCGCGTCGGCACCGCCGAGGAGCTGTCGACGCTGAGGCGGGTCTTCGCGTTGATGGGCATGTTCCCGGTGAGCTATTACGACCTGTCGGAAGCGGGCGTGCCGGTTCACTCCACCGCCTTCCGCCCCATCGACGAGGATTCGCTCCGGCGCAATCCTTTCCGCGTCTTCACGTCGCTGTTGCGCCTGGAGCTGATCGAGAACGACGACCTGCGCCGCCAGGCCGCCTCGATCCTTGCCGAACGCGACATCTTCACGCCGGCGGCCCGCGAGCTGATCGAACTCGGCGAGCGCCAGGGCGGCTTCGACCGCGACCAGGCCGAGCGCTTCGTGACCGAGATCCTCGAAACCTTCCGCTGGCACCGCGACGCGACCGTCGATCACGAGACTTACCAGGCGCTGCACGACGCCCATCGCCTGATCGCCGACGTGGTCTGCTTTCGCGGCCCGCATATCAATCATCTCACCCCGCGCACGCTGGATATCGATGCCGCCCAGGCTGCCATGCCCGACTACGGAATCACGCCCAAGGCCGTCATCGAAGGCCCACCCAAGCGCGAGTGGCCCATTCTGCTACGCCAGACCAGCTTCAAGGCACTGGAAGAGCCGGTGCGCTTCGCCGGCAGCGATGGCGGCACCCATACCGCTCGCTTTGGCGAGATCGAGCAGCGCGGCATGGCGCTGACGCCCAAGGGGCGCGCGCTGTACGATGAATTGCTGGCCAACTCCCGCCAGGCGCCGCCCGCCGCCGACAATCTCGCCCACCAGCGCCAATTGAGCGAGTACTTCACGGCATTCCCGGATGACCTGGACGCGCTGCAGCGTGACGCGCTGGCCTACTTCCATTACGCGATCAGCGAGAGCGGCCGCCAACGCCTGGCCGACGGCGAGCCAGCCCCGGCCTCGCTGGACGAGGCCCTGGCAGCAGACTGGATCGACGCCACGCCGATCACCTACGAGGATTTTCTGCCGGTCAGCGCCGCCGGCATCTTCCAGTCGAATCTCGGCGATGCCCGACACCAGGCGTATGCCAATGAATCCAATCAGGGCGCCTTCGAGCTCGCCCTCGGCCGGCCGGTTCACGACGAGTTCGAACTCTACGGCCGGTTGCAGGAGGACTCTCTGGCTCGCGTGCGGCAGCAGTTGGGTATCTAGACACGGAGTTCGAGCCCCAATCGCGCCGCAAGCAGATATGCCCGGGCGCCAGAGTATTTCAGAGAGGGAAGTGGAATGCCGCAAACGGAGCGACAAGACAACGACAAGACGACCCCCATCGTCATTGTTACCGGCGGTTCTCGCGGCATCGGCGCCAGCCTGGTCGATCGCCTGCATCGCGAGGGCTTTGGCGTGCTCTTCACCCACGCCCAATCCCCACAGGAAGCGGAAACCCTGGAGCAAACTTTCTCTGATGACGGCCCGGTGGTCCGCGGCTTGCAGTGCGACGTTGCGAACCCCGACGCATCAACATGTATTTTCGATGCGGCCGAAGCGCTCGGCGATCCCGTGGCACTGGTCAACAACGCGGGTATCACGGGCGGCCTGGGACCTCTGGCCGAACTCGGAGACAACGAACTGGACCGGGTCATCGCGGTCAATCTCGCGGCGCCAGCCAGGCTATGCCGTGAGGCAGCGCGACGCTGGCAGAATCACGCCAGCCGCAAATCCATCGTCAACGTATCGTCGGTCGCCGCCCGGACAGGATCGCCCAACGAGTATGTCGTCTACGCGGCAACCAAGGCGGGTCTGGAAGCACTCACACGGGGTCTGGCCAAAGAGCTGGCGGGAGCGAACATTCTCGTCAATGCGGTTTCGCCCGGTACGACCGATACCACGCTTCATGCCCGCTCGGGTGAGCCGGATCGGGCCAAGCGCATCGCCGAGAAGATACCGCTCGGCCGCGCCGGTCAACCCGACGAAATCGCCAACGCCATCGCATGGCTGCTTTCGACGGAGACGAGCTATATCACGGGCTCGGTGATCGAGGTAACCGGCGGGCTCTAGCATCGGACAGGCATGAAGGTCGTATGGACACATGCTCTTGTCGTGGAGAGTGAATCGCGTTCCGGTCAGTCAGCCTAGGCTGAAGTTCCTTCTTCAGCCGTGTGAGGCTCGGACAGTGCATTCATCCAATAACAATGATCATGACATCTCATCCGCTTCGACCGACGTCGATCTCTCCACGCTACGCAAGGTAATCGCGGCTTCGGCGATCGGCAATTTCGTCGAGTGGTTCGATTTTGCCGTCTACGGCTTTCTGGCCGTGGTCATATCGCAGCATTTCTTCCCGCCGGGGGACGATTCCCTGGCGCTACTGCAGACATTCGCCGTATTCGCGGTCTCGTTCGCCCTGCGCCCGCTGGGCGGCATCTTCTTCGGCATGCTCGGCGACAGGATCGGACGCAAGCGCATTCTGGCGGTGACCGTCCTGCTGATGGCCGGAGCCACGACGCTGATCGGCATCCTGCCGACCTATGCAAGCGTCGGCCTGTTCGCCCCGCTGGCACTGGCGCTGGCTCGCTGCGTTCAAGGCTTCTCCGCCGGCGGTGAGTATGCCGGTGCCTGCGCCTTCGTGATGGAACACGCGCCCACCCATCGCAAGGCGCGCTATGGCAGTTTCGTCCCGGTTTCGACCTTTCTGGCCTTCGCTACGGCCGCGGCATTGACCTTCGTCATCAGTGCCCTGCTGTCAGAGGAAGCTCTGAATGCCTGGGGCTGGCGCGTACCGTTTCTGATCGCCGCACCACTGGGACTGGTCGGGCTCTACATGCGTTTGCGTCTGGACGAATCTCCCGCCTTCCAGGCCCTGAAAGCGCAACACGCCGTTCCGCAGGCACCATTGAAGGAAACCGTGCGCACGCATGGCACGACCATCGTCAGCCTGAGCGCGTTCATCTCGGTCACGGCGCTATCGTTCTATATGTTCACCACCTACTTCACGACCTACATGCAGGTTGTCGGGAGCGCCTCGCGGACCACCGCCCTTCTGGCCAGCCTCGGCGCGCTGATCTTCGCGGCGGCGTTGTGCCCGTTCGTCGGCCGTTATGCCGACCGTGTCGGACGGCGCCGAACGATACTGACGGCGGGGATCTGTCTGATCGCTGCTGTATTTCCCGCCTATACGCTGGCCGGCAGCGGAGAATGGTGGGCATCGCTGATCGGCGCGATGCTGATGGCGGTGGGCGCGGTGATCTGCGGCGTAGTCACGGCGGTCCTGCTGTCGGAGCAGTTCCCGACACGCGTGCGCTACACCGCCTCGGCGCTCTGCTACAACGTCTCCTACACGATCTTCGGCGGCACGGCACCGCTGGTCGCGACGTGGTTGATCGAGCGTACCGGCAACAACCTGTCGCCGGCGATCTACCTGATCGCAATCACGCTGCTGGCGATGTGGGGTGGTCTGCGCCTGCCGGAATCCGCCCATCGTGCCTTGAACGCCGACGAATCCGAATGGCAGCGCGCGCCGAAATCCGCCGCCCAGCCGGCTCTCTAATACATCGGCAAGCCGCTCACGGCTGGCTGATCCATCGACAAGCCGCTCATGGCTGGCGGGCATAGACTCTGGCCCGCCAGTCGGCGACTTCGTAATCCGTGTCGAAATGGCAACCGCCATCGTAGACAGCGGCTTCCCGCGTTTCGCAGTACTGGGCAACCGCCTCCGGTGTAGGCTTGTGACCGCGCTCGACCCAGCGGTCGAGGGATTCCAGCGCAGCGGCATATTGCGGCGTGGAAAGCTTGCTGTGTCGAGCTTCGTCGGTATAGATCTGGACCAGCGAGTCGGCCGTGCCGCTATCCTGGCGTGCGCGCCGGTATAGCCATTCGTTCTCGACGAAGATGATCGGGTCGTCGATGGCGTGCATGGTCACGGTGGGGATGTCGGTATTCCCGCTCAGCCCCGCATCCGCGCCAAGCTTCTCGACCGCCCGGGCATCCTCGTCGAAGCGGGAGATCCCCTTGTTGAGCGCCTCGTCGTTGCTCGAGCCCCGGTAGCGTACGTTGCGGTTGGAGAACGGGCTCGCGCCACCGAGACGCTGCTCGACCATGTCCTGAAACAGAAACGTCGACCAGCGCATGTGCGCCTTCAACGTGCCGGGCGGAATCCGCACGACATCGACGATATTGTTCAGCGTCTGCTGCTGGATGAGCGTGCGCTGCTCCGCCGGCAGGCCGGCGCCGGTACAGGCGTCGACCCGGGCATTGAGTTCCTCCGGCGTCATCTCGGCGCCTTTGGGCAGCCCTTCCCAGAGCGGGTATTGCGTTTCGTCAGGATAGGGGTGATTGGCGCAGTAGTACTGGTAGACGGCGCGGAGATCGGCGCGAAACTGATAGGCCTGGGTACCGCCCCCGAGCACGCCGCTGGTGAGCAGCGCCCCATCGTAGCGATGGTGGCCATTGTCGTCCGTTCCGTAGAGCTCCATCGCCTTGGCGGCCACGTTACCGCCCCAGGACTGCCCGTGCAGGTAGATGCGTTCGGGCTGGCCGAAGCGCTCGACGAACAGCCGTCGCAGATAGTCGGTGTCTTCGGCCGCCATGCGCACACCATATCCGCCACGCCGATAACTGGAGCCTGCCCAGGCGTAACCCTCGCGAACCATGACGTCATACTGACGCAGGTCGATATCGAGAGGATCGTCGGGTTGCGGGGCATTGGGGCGCGGCCCGCCATGACTGTGCAGAACCAGTTTGTGATTCCAGTCGTCGGGAATCGCGATCCAGTAGTAGGCGCCGTGAGTATCCTGGCCGGTGAAACATCCGGTGGCGGTCGGCAGCCAGTCGGGACAATCGGCCTGGGTCATTGAATCGGCATCCAGGGAAAGCTCGTCGGCCTGTAGCGGATGGCAATATCCCGCCAGCAGGCCGATGACCAGCAATCCTTGCCGCCAGGTGGGAGTTGGCTTCGGCACGCTTGGGCCCTCGTCGGTTTTGGCACGGAATGCCGTTACGACTGACCTCGCTGCCAAATGTTCCTCAGGCGGCGATGCCCGCTTACGCTTGGGAATCGGAGGACGGCACGCCGGAATCGCGCTGGAAGTAGCGATGCCCGCAAGCGTGACAGGCGTCCAGACGGGCCACCTGATCGAGCATCACGCCAGCCCCGCAGTGAACACAGCTCATGCGCCCGGGCAGGGCCACTTCCCCGGCGGTATAGTCGGCCCGGGCCGCTTCGAGATCGTCATCGAAGCGTTCGCGGTCGATGGTGGTGCGATCGGCGATCGAGAACAGCGCTTCGCTGACTCGTCGCGAGAGCACGTCGAGATCGATCCCCAGCCAGGTCGCGACGCCTTCGCCGCCCTTGGCCAGAAACTGACGAAAATCGCGCATGTCCCGCTCGACCCAGGCTCGCAGCAGCGCCACCTCGTCCTTGGTGAACTCCTCGAATTCGGCTTCGAATGCCACCGCCTCGTCGAGTTCCTGCTGAAAACTCTCCCAGGAGAGCTCCCCGCCGCCGTCCTTCAATCGGGTCAGAATGCGCTCGTACGCTTCGCTGAGACGGGAACGCGCCTCGGGTCGTGACTGTTGCTCATCCATGGCTATTCCCCTTGTCGTTACTGATCGAGTCGTTACTGATCGAGTCGTTGCCGATCGAGTTGCTGCTGGTCGATTTGCCAGGCTTTCATTGCCCGGCCCTTCCCGACGAACCCTGCGCACCGTGCCTTGTCTGTCAGGCGCCCTATTCGCCCAAAATCCACCCCGCCAGCGCCAGGCTCTTACTTGCGACGATGGGTCTGGGGTATGCTTGTGGGCCTGAAAAATCAAGCCGGCCCCGCGCTTTTCGTCTGTGATGAGTATAGCTTTTTGCGGGGACTCTGGCGCTCCCATACGCTGAACGCAAGGTGCCTGACCAAACCGATGGACGCACAGTACAACCCGCAAGCGATTGAAAACGCCGCCCAGCAATACTGGAACCAGCACCAGAGCTTCAAGGCCGTCGAGGATGCGACGCGCGAGAAGTTCTACTGCCTGTCGATGTTCCCCTATCCCAGCGGCAAGCTGCATATGGGCCATGTGCGCAACTACACCATCGGTGACGTGGTCACGCGTTTCCAGCGCATGCAGGGCAAGAACGTGCTGCAGCCGATGGGCTGGGACGCCTTCGGGATGCCGGCCGAGAACGCCGCCATCAAGAATCGGGTGGCGCCCGGCAAGTGGACCTACGAGAACATCGACTACATGCGCGGCCAGCTCAAGGCGCTAGGGTTCGCCTACGACTGGAATCGTGAATTCGCCACCTGCGATGTCGATTACTACCGCTGGGAGCAGTGGTTCTTCGCCAAGCTGGTCGAGAAAGGCGTCGTCTACAAGAAGATGTCGACTGTCAACTGGGACCCTGTCGACCAGACCGTGCTCGCCAACGAACAGGTCATCGATGGCCGCGGCTGGCGTTCCGGCGCGCGGGTCGAGCGCAAGGAGATCCCGCTGTGGTTCCTCAAGATCACCGACTACGCCGATGAGCTGCTGGCCGATCTCGACAAGGTCGAGTGGCCCGAGCAGGTCAAGACCATGCAGCGCAACTGGATCGGCAAATCCCGCGGCGTCGAGCTGAGTTTCGACGTCAAGGATCATGCCGAGCGCCTCGACGTCTACACCACGCGCCCGGATACCCTGTTCGGGGTCACCTACGTCGCGGTAGCAGCCGGTCATCCGCTGGCCAAGCAGGCCGCCGATCAGGATCCGGCCATGGCCGAATTTCTGATCGAATGCCAGCAAGGCGGCAACTCCGAAGCCGAGCTGGCGACCATGGAGAAACGCGGCCGCGACACTGGCTATCGCGCCATTCATCCGCTGACCGGGCGGGAAGTGCCGATCTTCGTCGCCAACTTCGTGCTGATGGAGTACGGCACCGGCGCCGTGATGGCCGTACCTGCCCACGATCAGCGCGACTGGGAGTTCGCCACCAAGTACGAACTGCCGATCCAGCCCGTGATCGCCGATGCCGAAGGCAACGCGCCGGATCTCTCCGGCGGCGCCTACGTCGAGCACGGCAAGCTGATTCACTCCGGCGAATTCAATGGCCTCGAGTTCGAAGCCGCGTTCGATGCGATCGCCGCCAGGCTCGAATCCCAGGGTCGCGGCAAGATCAAGATCAACTATCGTCTGCGCGACTGGGGTGTCGCTCGTCAGCGCTACTGGGGCGCGCCGATCCCGATCAAGTATGGCCCGGAAGGCCAGACCGTTCCGCTCACCGACGATGAACTGCCGGTCGCCCTGCCGCAGGAAGTCGAGGTCGACGCCTCGGGTTCACC
The DNA here is from genome assembly GCF_001858555.1 of Salinicola sp. MIT1003. Taxonomy (NCBI): domain Bacteria; kingdom Pseudomonadati; phylum Pseudomonadota; class Gammaproteobacteria; order Oceanospirillales; family Halomonadaceae; genus Salinicola; species Salinicola sp. MIT1003. The sequence continues at coordinate 35,753 of NZ_MCAP01000006.1, read as the reverse complement.
GCTCAAGAAGATGCCGGCGTTCTATGACCTGGGCGACGGCTGGACCCGTGAAACCGATACCTTCGACACCTTCATGGAGTCCTCCTGGTACTACGCCCGTTTCTGCTGCGCCGACAACCCGGAGGCGATGCTCGACGATCGCGCCAACTACTGGCTGCCGGTGGACCTCTACATCGGCGGTATCGAGCACGCCATTCTGCACCTGCTCTACGCCCGCTTCTTCCACAAGCTGATGCGTGACGAAGGCTTGGTGAACGGCGACGAGCCGTTCCAGCGCCTGCTCACCCAAGGCATGGTCATCGCCGAGACCTTCTATCGCGAAACGGAAAACGGCGGCAAGGAGTGGTTCAACCCGGCCGACGTGGAAGTCGAGCGCGACGACAAGGGGCGCCCGACCAGTGCCAAACTGATCAGCGACGGGCAGCCGGTCGAGATGGGCGGCATCGAGAAGATGTCCAAGTCGAAGAACAACGGCGTCGACCCGCAGGCGATGATCGATCGCTTCGGCGCCGATACCGTGCGCCTGTTCATGATGTTCGCCGCGCCGCCGGAACAATCCCTGGAATGGTCGGATTCCGGCGTCGAGGGCTCGCATCGCTTCCTCAAGCGGCTCTGGAAGCTGGTTGCCGATCATGTCGCGGCGGGAACGCCGGCGTCGCTCGACGTGAACGCGCTCGACGATACGCAAAAGGATCTGCGCCGCAAGACACACGAGACCATTGCCAAGGCCGGCGACGACATCGGACGTCGTACCACGTTCAATACCGCTATCGCCGCGGTGATGGAGCTGACCAACGCGCTGGGCCGTTTCGACGATACCTCGCCGCAGGGTCTCGCCGTCAGTCGCGAAGCCATCGAAGCCTGCGTCCTGCTGCTGGCGCCGATCACCCCGCACGCCTGCCATGCGCTGTGGCAGGCACTGGGCCATCAGGAGCCGGTCATCGACGCGGCCTGGCCGACGGTGGACAAAGACGCACTGGTCAAGGCCAGCATCGAGATGGTGGTGCAGGTCAACGGCAAGCTGCGTGCCCGCCTGGACGTGCCCGCAGAGGCCGACAAGGCCGCGGTAGAGTCCCTCGCCCTGGCGGAGGAGAACGTGCAGCGCCATATCGAAGGCAAGAGCGTGCGCAAGGTCATCGTCGTTCCCGGCAAGCTGGTCAATATCGTCGCCAACTGAGCCGTTGCCATCTGAAACGTTGCCACCTGGAACCTTGCCAAGCGGCAACGTTCGATATCGGACCCATCCGGCACTGCGAAAGCGGTGCCGTCATGTAAAAAGGAGCTTTTCATGATGCGTCGCACCGTTCTGGCCGGCCTGATGGCCGTGTCATTGACTGCCTTGGCCGGCTGCGGCTTCCAGCTCCGTGGCCTGAATCAGCCGACCCTGGCTATCCCGGAGCTGAATCTCAACGCCAACGTCTCGCCGTTCAGCGAGGAGGTTCGTCGCGCGCTGGAGAATGCCGGCACCCGTATCAGCGAAACGGCGGACATCCGCGTCAATCTCGGCGACGAGCGGATCAGCGAGAATCGGCTGACGCGTTCCGATTCCGGCAGCCGCGAAACCGAAGTCACGCTGACGGCCCCGTTCTCCGTGCAGCGCGACTCGGACGATGCCTATCTGCTGAATCAGCAACAGCTGGAAGCGTCGACGACGGTACTGCTGTCGACGGACGACATCTATTCCGGTGAAGAAGTGCGCACGGAGGCCATCCGGCAGTTGCGTCGAGACGCGGCGACCCAACTGATCGATCGACTGGATGCGCTCGAGACGCCATGAAGGTATTTCCCGACAAGCTGGAAGACGCGCTCAAGAAACGTCTGCCGCCGGTGGTGATGGTGGCAGGCGACGAGCCGCTGATTCATCTCGAGGCTTGCGATGCCGTGCGTCGGGTTGCCCGCGAGCGTGGCATCGAGGAGCGCGAGGTCATGCATGTGGAGTCCGGCTTTCAGTGGACTCAACTGCTGGAATCGGCGTCCAGCCTGTCGCTGTTCGCGTCGAGCAAGCTGATCGAAGTCCGGCTGGGCGGGCAATCGCCCGGCCAGGATGGCGGCAAGGCTCTCGAGGCTTATGCCGAACAGGCCGGCGACAGCGACAACGTGCTGCTGCTGTCCAGCCAGCGCCTGGACCGCAAGGCGCAGTCGAGCAAATGGTTCAAGACGCTGGACAAGCTGGGCGTGTTCGTCCCGGTGTGGCCAGTGGATCACCAGCGCCTGGGCTTCTGGATGCGTGACCGGGCCAATCGCTATGGCTTCACCATGGACATGGACGCGGCCCGACTTCTCGGCGAGCGCACCGAGGGCAACCTGCTGGCAGCCGACCAGGAGCTGCAGAAACTGGCGCTGCTGATGCCGCCCAACGCCCGCCTCGATGTCAGCGCCATCGCCAACGGGGTCGAAAGTAGTGCGCGTTACGATGTCTTCACGCTCACGGATGCCTGCCTGAAAGGCGACCGTGATCGAGTCGCGCGGATCGTGCGCGGCTTGCGTCAGGAAGGTGTCGAAGCGCCGGTCATTCTGTGGGCACTGACCCGCGAGCTGCGTACGCTGCTGTCGATCTTCCAGCATCTCGACCAGGGTCAGAGTCTGGAACACGCCTGCAAGGCGCAGCGGCCGATGATTCCGGAAAAGCGCCGTCCCGGTTATCAGCAGGCACTCAAGCGACTCCCCCAGCGTCGTCTGCACAAGCTGCTGCTGTTCGCACAGCGCATCGATCTGGCCATCAAGGGTGCCGTCGCCCTGCCGGTGTGGGATTGCCTGCAGGATCTCGCCCTCACGCTGGCCGGCGGTCGCGGTTTGCTGGCGGAAATGCCTTACGCCTACCGTACCGCTTGACGTCTTTTACCGGACGTCTTTTGCCGGCGTCTCTGCCGGCCTTCTCAGCCAGCGTGAAACGAAGCCGAATTTGACCTCCCCACGGCACATCCATATAGTTGACTACCTCAACTATCCAGCAATGTACGTCACAGGCTCCATGTCCCGCCCTTACTCCTTTGCCTTGCCGCTCGTGTTAGCCATCACCATGGCGCTCGGGCCGTTGTCGATCGATGCCTACCTCCCCGCTTTCCCGGCCATGGCCGATGCGATGGGGGTCGGCATTGGTGACGTGTCGAGGAGCCTCTCGGTCTATATCTTCGGTCTCGCCATCGGGCAACTGGTCGGTGGTCCGCTATCGGATCGCGTGGGGCGATCCCGCGTCATGTATGCGGGGCTGGCTATTTTCATCGCGGCCGCCCTGGGCATCACCCAGGTCGATGACCTGAACCTGCTGCTGATGCTGCGTGGCCTGCAGGCCTTCGGTGCTGGCTGGATCATGGTGCTGGTGCCGGCGCTGGTGCGAGACCAGGTCAGGGGGCGCGAAGCGGCCAAACTGTTCAGCATGATCGGGCTGATCATGGTGGTAGCTCCCGGTGTCGCGCCCAGCATCGGCAGCGCCCTACTGGCGCTTGGCGACTGGCACGCGATTTTCTGGTTCCTCGCCATCTACGCGCTCGGCGTGATTCCGTTGCAGGCTCGCGTGGTGCTGCGCCACGCCAGGCCCACCGCCAAGGCCCATCATGAAGACTCTCTGCTGACCCGTTACCGTTTCGTTCTGGCGACCCGGGCCGCGCTTCCTTTCATTGCCCTGCAGGCCTTTGCCTTCTCGGTCATGATGCTGTTCATCACTCACGCATCCTTCATCTATCAGGCCCATTTCGGTCAGTCGGAGAGCGCCTTCTCGCTGATGTTCGGCGCCAATATCCTGGTCATGCTGCTGGTCAACCTGACCAACCGCGCCGTTCTCCACCGGTTCACGTCGCGACAGATTCTGATTACCTGCCTATGCGTGCAGTTCACCGGTGTCCTGCTGCTATCACTGATGACCTGGCTGGAGGTTTCCGTCTGGCTGTTCCTGCCGGCCATGATGTTGACCATTGGCGCCCAGGGCGCTGTCGTGCCCAACAACCAGGCCTGCTTCATGGAATACTTCGAACGCCATGGCGGCACTGCGGCCTCTCTGCTCGGTGCCTGCCAGTTCGGGGTTGCCGGCACGCTGAGTGCGCTATCGACCCTGCTGCCGGAAACGTTGGGCTGGGTCATCGCCTCGATGTTTCTCTGCTCGCTCGTCTGCATGGGTGTCATCGTCGGCGCACTGCGTCCACACCGGGCTCGCTGAACCGACCTGAACAGTCGTGAGCGTCACGCCTGCGGCAGACGTAAAAAAGCCGGGCGACGCCGCCCGGCTTAACGATGGACAAGCTGAAGGGATGTCTAGGCGGAAGGAAACCTAGGCGACGCTGGCGGTGTCCGGGTTATCGTCGACCCCGGCCACGGCAACCTCGTCACTGTCCACGAAGAGATCCTCGAAGGCCTGCATCAGGCTGGTGTTCTCGTCGATCGAGGCGATCATCGAGAACAGCGATGTCATGGGCGTCGCCGTCGCACTGGCTTCCGGTGTCAGCGTGAACGACTGCAGGTTCATTGCCCCGCCGTTGAACGTCAGCCGCAGCGTCTGCTCGCCCGCCGCAAGATCGAGTTCGATACCCTCGTTGACCTGGTAGTTGTTCCAGCCACCGGTATTGGTGACGGATTGCGGCGCAGCGCTGGTGTAGGTGGCGCCATCCTGCTCGACGCTGGCCGTGACGGTGCGACCGTTGGACATCGTGGCAGCGGCGAACGACAGCTGATAGGTGCCCGCCTGAGCGACATCGATGGTGTACTCCACCCATTCGCCGTCGGCGATCGAGCCGATCGAGTTGCCGTTGTCGCGCAGATCGACGCCTTCGTTCCTCTTGTTGACGCCCAGCTGTTCCTCGCTGCTGTCATGGTAGGCGACTTCCGCCCCACCCTCGTCGTAGAGCCCGGCATTCAGCGTCAGCCCATCGTCCACCGCCCAGGGTGTGCTGGACGCGTTGAATGCCGATTGAGCGGCAGGTGCCAGACTGAAGGACTCCAGGTTCTGCGAGCCACCGTTGAAGGTCAGCCGCAAGGTCTGCGTCCCCGCCTCCAGGGCCACGTGCTGGCTGTCGGTTGCCTCGAAGGTATTCCAGCCACCGGTATAGTCGACGCCGATGGTCACGACTTCGTAGACGCCGGCGCCGTTGTCGAACGTGGCCGTGATCGAGCGGGCGCTACCCGTCTGCGCACCCAGCGCGGACAGGAACGAGAGATCGTAGACGCCGGCCTGATCGACCTCTAGCGTGTATTCGACCCACTCTCCGTCCTCGATCCAGCCAATGGCGTCGCCATTGCCGCGAATGTCCACTCCGCCCTCGCGGAAGTTGGTGCCCAGCTGGGTTTCGCTGGAGTCCTCGTAGGTCAGATAGGGCGCACCCTCGTCGAACAGCGCCGCATCCAGCGTCAGGCCGCTCTGATCGACCTCCCAGGGCGTCGCGGTCTCGTTGAAAGGCGTTCGTGCCGCGGGTTGAATCCCTTCGATCAGATAAACGTTGTCGTTGTAGTCGGAATTGCCGCCGTTATAGTCCATCAGCGCAAAATAGGTGTTCGCGATCGCGTTTCCGTCGGCGTCAAAAGCCTGGACCATGCGGAAATAGTAACCGGTCTCGATTCCCGGGTCGGCGTTGGAGGACTGGTTATTGAGAGACGGGTCGGTCGACACGCTTGCCGCCGAAAAACCGAAGATATCGTCGCCCAGCCAGGCATCCGGTACCTGCGCGCGACTGATGGTCGTGGTCGCGAAACCGCCGTTGGCGAGGAGCGGCAGGAAAGACTGATTATAGGGCGAGTCATGATGAACCAGACTTCTGGCATCGTTCTTGTCGCCGGGCTCGTGCATGGCAAGTAACGCGCCTCCCGGACCGTGCAAGCCCGCCAGCTGCGTGACCTTGGCCGTTTCGGCGCCGTCGGCAACCTGCCAGTAACGCGAGAGAACTTCGCCCTCCAGCGCGGCTTCGTAGCGTCCGCCAGTATCCACCTCCGACAGGCCGCCGCCCTCCAGCGTGGAGAGCCCGTCGACATGATTACCGAAGCCAAAGACCTGCCAGATTTCGTTGAGATTGGGCTCCCAGCCGCCCTCGTCGCGCGCCTGCCAGAAGCCGGCCAGCTGAATTTCGGTGACGGGGTGATCCACGTCGTCGGATTGAATCGTCAACGTGCCCTCGAACACCCCGTCATCGGCGTTACCGGCCGGGGGGGTATAGGCATCCCGGTTGAACAGGACGCCGACCTCGATGGAGGCGCCGGGGGCCAATCTCAAATCGTCCAGCAAGTGGGCGTCGGCCAACATGAATGGACCGCTGACCGCCACGCTACCTACCGCCAATTCCCCGGTGCCGTTGTTGGTGATGACGACCGAACCGCTGTCCTTGTACTCCCGAGGTCCGTTCTCAGGATGGGTGGCTTCATTGTTTTCCAGATAATTGAAAGCGATGCGGTCGCTGAAGTAGGCCGGATCGGTACTGACAACGCTGATGTTGCCGTCGGAGACGACCGTGACGGGCTCGTCCGACACTTCCAGCGAGTCGATATCGGGCCCGACACCATTGGGCGCGGTGACCGTGACGGTGTTACTGCCCGCCGCCAGCGTCACTTCCACCGTCTGGTAGACCCAGTCGCTCACCGTCTGGCTCTGGGCAGGGAAGTTGACCGTCGGATAACTGACCCCGTTGATCGTCAGCGCCATGGGGCGGTCGGCCTTGCCACTGGTCAACGAGTAGCGGAATGCGATTTCATAGACACCGCTCTGATCGACGTCCACATCCCAGGTAAGGCTCTGGTCGCCGCTGCCGACGAAATCGACGAAGCCTTCGCCCGAGGCGTCACGATCGGTCTGAGAGGAAGGAATGACGACGGCGCCACCCTCGATGACCGCAGCCTCTGCTTCGTAGACGGCATAACCCGGCGTCGTGTCCTCGACCAGTACCTGCAACTGATCGATATTCGGCCCCGTGTTGCTGGTCGACTGCAGTCGGATCGTATTGGCGCCGGCGATCAGCTCGGCCGGAATATCCAGTGTCTGCCACGTATTCCATGCGGCATTGCCACTGACACCGACCGGCGGCGCGAAACCATAGACGCCGATGCTGACATCGTTGACGAAGACTTCCAGCGGCCGGTTGGCCGTGCCCCCGTTGGCGTAGCGAATCCGAAGTACGGCATCGCCAGCGTCGGTCGCACTCATGTCGACGTTGAAAGTGATGAAATCCGCTGTGGTCGCGCCAAAGTCGGCGTAGCCGCCGATCACACCATCGCTGTCGTTGGTGTTGCCGTCGAGCCCGTAGGCGCCGGGACGCACGCCGTAATCCGATCCGACATCGGTGGGCTCGGGGTTGTCGCCGTCTCGGATCACGATCTGAGCGCCGGCCCCGGAAGCGATGATCGCCTGGGACTCGTCTTCGGCCTGGATAGTGGCAATAGTAGTCAAGTCGGCATCTCCTTCTCCGGGGTCAATGATATCGCCAGGCACCGGATCAAGCCGGACGACCTGGCTCTCGCCCGTGCTGCGATTGAGTGTCATCAGGTAGAGCTGGCCGGTCAGCGGATTCTCGATGATATCCAGGGGATCGACATAGGTGATGACACTACCGTCGACATCACGCAGCACGTTATCGTTCGAGACGTTGCCCTCTTCGTCCAGTGTGATCCAGCGGATATCGTCACCGCCGGAGTACTCGACGAACAGCAGGCTGCCGTCCAGCGTCGCGCCGAAAATGTTGCTGGTATATTCGATGGCGCCATTGGGCGAACGGTTGGTACCCAGAGAATACGCATCGTCGATCGCGTAGTTGCTGTCGGGGTTGGTACCCACCGCGTACTCGTCGGTCTCGTTGGTATCCTCGCCGGCGGTCGGATTCCCGCCGTTGAGGATATATTCGTCGTGCATCGGGTTGGGGTGACCGTAGTAACCCCCTTCCTCGACCTTGAATAGCCAGTCGTCCTCGATGCCCACGTTGATCAGCCCTTCGTTGTAGGCCGTCGAAGGATCGTCCGGCGTGACACCGCCGGCAGCCGAGCCATTGGTGGGCGCGTACAGGTTGCCGTTGGAGTGCCAGACCAGATCGTAGGCGTTGCGAATACCGGTGGCGTAGACCTTGAGGACGGCATCGGCGGCAAACGGATCGTAGTATTCGATCAATACGTTGCCGTCGGCATCCTGCATCGTCGCGGTGCCATCTTCCGCGAAGACCAGATACTGGCCGCCACCCATGTCGATGGGGCCATTCTTGAGGTCTCCGTCATCGTCTTCGTAGCGAGTGTTGGAGCCATCGGTCGGCAACGGTTCGGTCGAGACGTCGAAGCCTCCCGCCGGCGCATCCCGATACGGATCGATTTCGAGCACCGCAGCGTTCAGCAGTCGCTCGGGACGGTTACCCCAGGCGCTGTCGTCTCCCCCCATCGCGGTGTTGGCACCCTGCGAGACATACAGCAGATAAGGCGGCACGTCGGGGTTGGTCTCGGCGTCGTATTCGGGGTTGGCGTGGAACACCAGGCTGTTGGTGACATGGTCGCCGTTGGAACGCGGCAGCCCCGTGATATAGGTTTCCGCCGAGCCGGAGAACGTGGAATCGCTATCGTCGATCGTGATCTTGCTGACGCGTCCGCTGAATTCGGGTACGCCGTTGTCACGCCCGGTCAGCGGAATGGGATAGTTGTCGGTCACCCACAGCACATTGGGGTCGGTCGGGTCGAAGGTCAGGCTGACGATACCGCGGGCTCCCTCCTCGCTCTGGAAGTAGTCCAGTGCCAGCGTCTGCTCGTTGGACAGCGCCCCGGTGATTGGATCGACATCGAAACGCTTGATCTCGCCGGTCATGGTCGAGACGTAGATCTGGCTGTAGTCCGGTGACATGGTGATGGAAGTAAACAGATACGCTCCATCTTCGGCACCGTTCAGTTCCACCGTCGTGTCGAAGGCCACTTCGCTGTCCTGGACTTCCGGTTCGGCGCCGGTCACGAAGGTGGTGGTGAATTTCTGGAACTCGCGGGTGGGCGCGCTGGGATCGTCGTTGTCGCCGCGATCCTGGAAGCCGTCGATCACCAAGGTGTAGCTGGTGTACTCATCCAGCTCGCCCACCGGCGATATGGTCAGCGAATCGAACCCGCCGGTGGTATTGATGTTGAACGCGACCTCTTCACCGGTAACGGTGTTGAAGAGCTTCACCGAGCCGTCGTTGAGACTCTCCAGCAACGCACCACCGCGGCCATCGACCACGGAAATACCGATGAAGATATCGGACGTGGGATCGATACCCACCGGTAGCGTACCGTCGTCCGACTGGAGATGGACCTCCACCTGCTGCTCGCCGACGCCGGCCACGGCCCGCGGGTCGGTGAAATAGGCGTAATCCGCCGGCGCCTCGCGGTCATCGTTGGGCGTCAGGTCCGGCAGCGACTGGATCTGGATGTACTGGATTTCGGTGTTGGCGCTGTCGACACCGATCGAGTCGAGCGTCAGCCGGCCATCGGTCACCTGGACGATTCGCGTCACCAGTGTCGAACGGTAGCCGTCGCTGTCATCGGCCGGATTGCCGTCCGCCGGAAAGTCGTCCGGCCGCGCCGAGACAAACGGCGTATTGAAGGCATCCCCTTCGGCATTGATGACGTTGACACTGTCATACGCGCCGCCGCTGTCGCCGATGGAGATCGTGACTTCGTAATAGCCGTCCTCCAGCTCGATTTCCCAGCCGGCGCTTTGACTATAGCCCGGCTTGTCGAAGCCGGCATAGGTCGCCTGCAACGGATCGACATCGGGCAACGCACTGCTGCGGTCACCGAGCGCGTTGGCATCCTGGCCGGCGATCGCCATCGGCGTCGTGCCGTTGGCGGTGCCGTCGGCGATCGAACCCTCCGTCACCCATCCATACTGGTAAGTCTGGCCATCCACCTGCAGCGACTGCTGCCCGAACGCCAGTCCGGTATCGGCAACATAGCCATCCGGCGTGGTCGCGCCGTTCGGCTGGAAGTTGATCTTGACCTCGAAGCGATCACCGGGCTCGACGACGGGATCGCCGCCGTCGTCAGGCAGCGTGTGGATCGACAGGCTGTCAATGTTGGGGCCGATATTGCCGATGTTGGCGAGCCGAACCACGTTGTCGCCGGCACCGAGCTCGATCTCGACGGTGGTTTCCGTCCAGTTCTCCCAGCCCGCGCTGCTCACCCCTGTTGATGGGAAATCGATCGTGCCCTGCGTATCACCGTCTACCGAAAGCGCCATCGGGCGATCGTTCGTGCCGCTGGCGGCGTAGCGAATCGTCAGCAGGTAGGTTCCCGCTTCCGCGACATTGACCGTGAAAGCTCCCGCATCCCCGGTCTGGGATCCCATATCCAGATATCCCGTACCGCTGAAATCGCCCCACAAACCATCAGCGCCGCCACCGCTCGGCTCCGGGTTGCTGGCATCGCGAACCACGGTATCGGCGGCGGAGGAGCCGTCGTCGATCGCCAGCGCTTCCCCCTCGATCGAGAATACCAGCGTGGGATCCGCCGGCAATGCCTCGACATAATCGAAGGTGATCTGGTCGATATTGGGACCGTTGGGTACGCCGCCCTGCGCCGTCGACGGCAGAGTCAACGTCAAGCTGTTGTCGTTTTCGGAGAGCGGTACCGAAACGCTGATCTCGCTCCAGTTGGTCCAGGATCCGGTCGGCGGAAACGAAACCAGGGTGGGCTCCGCGCCGTTGACGGAGAGCAGCAGCGGGCGATCGCCGGTCCCGCCATTGACGTAGCGAATCGTCGCGGTATAGACCCCGGTCTCCTCGGGAGAGACCTGGAAGGTGACCGCATCGCCGGCATCCGTGCCGAAATCGACGTAGCCACCGTCGATCGCGCCCGCGCGGACGACGCCCTGCGCGTCGGGATGTTCGCTGTCGACGACTCGCGTCAGGCCAGCGCTGCTCGTCGCCCCGCTGTCGGCGATGGAAACCAGCGCTGAGTCTTCGGCCTGAATGACCAGCGGCGCCGGCACGTCATCCACAGCGATCGCGGTCAGCGTCAGGCTGTCGATGTTCGGGCCGCCTCCCACGATATTCTCCAGCCGGATGACATTGGTGCCGCTGTCGAGCGTCAGGGTCAGTGTCGCGTGCTGCCAGGTCTCCCACCCCGCCGTCCCGGTACCGGTCGAGGGAAATGTCAGGGTGCCCTGATCGTTGCCATCGACCAGTACGGCCATCGGGCGGGAGGCGCCACTCGCGCTGCTGCCGGCATATCGCACATCGAGCTGATAGGTGCCGGCGGCTGCGACATCCACCTCGAAATAGGCCGCGTCCCCGATCTGCCCCCCCATGTCCACGTACCCGGTACCGCTCGATCCGTTCCACAAGCCATCGCTACCCGCGGCGGCGCTGGTCTCCGGGTTATCGGCATCGCGAACGACCGTATCGGCAGCCGAGCTACCGTCATCGGTCGTCAGTGATTCTCCCTGGAGAGTGAAGACATCGCCCGACCAGCCTTCGACGTTGACGACTTCGATATCGACCGACTGCTCGCTACCCGTCAACAGCTGACCGTTTGCATTCAGCGCATCCAGCATCAGATTGGTCAGACCTCGATCCAGATCCGCGGACAAGGTGAACCGATAAGGGCTTTCCGAAGCCACCTGCTCGCTCGGGTTGCCCGCGGAGTCGGTTACCGTCAGGGTGACAGCGGCAACGTCGCTGGCGGAAAAGCCGCTGCTGTCGATGGGCGCGACTTCCAGCCAGTAGTCCTCACCAAGAAAGTCACGAGTGATGGCAGCGCCCTGCGTCAATGTCTCGACGGTGTCCCCGGTCTGAGCATCGATGATGGATAGCGTGAACATGAATAGAGCCCCTACGCGTTATATGGTGGTTATGAAACGAGCGAGAATGACCGTCGCCCGTTCGGCGCTAACCGACACGATGCCGAGCTCCCGAGCATTGACTGACGGAAGTTCCCTATCGCTGATCGTTTATGGGCCGAAAGACTCGGACTGACTCATGACTAAAGTCTTATCGATGGAGTCTTACCGATGGCAACCTAGCGCTTCTCACTGCCAGCGCAAAGTTGAAACTTCTAAAACCATCAAAACGAGTTTAACGAGAAGCGCATGGAATGTAGCACTCGAACGCCTCACTTCCAACGCATAATCATTGATTTAGCTTCTTTCTCGCCCCCTTATAAAAAGCGCGTTTACATAAAATTTCAAGGATGATAAATATCAAACTCAAGTACCAAAAATCGGTCTGGCATTTCAGTACAAATTCGTAACCTTATCACCATGAAATCCTTTGTTTTTATTCGCACGACTTTTGCCACATATCGAATCAATCGCGACAAAAACACAACAAATCATTGATTTAAAAAGGTTAAAACAACAACCCAAGAACCATACTCCTCTCTCGACCAGGAATCCGCCCTTAAAACCCCGCTTGTAAACTTGTTCACAATTTACGCATCCTGATGGGAACAGCGATGCATCAACGCCACTTTCCACAACAACCTCAGAAGAGAAAATGCTGTGGCAAACCCCCAGGACAAAACCGACCTGCAACAGGCTATATCGGCCAGTCGTCAGGCTTTCCTGTTTATCTTGTTGTTCAGCCTGTTCATCAACTTGCTCATGCTGGCGCCGTCGATTTACATGTTGCAGGTATACGACCGTGTAATCACCACCCGTAGCCCTGAAACCTTGCTCATGCTGACGCTGGTAGTGGTGTTCCTGTTTGTCGTGATGGGCGCCCTGGATCTGGTGCGTTCGCGCATTCTGGTTCGCGTCGGCAACCGACTCGACATGCAGATCAACGAACGGCTCTACCAGGCCACGTTCAAGCGTGCGCTGCTGGTGCCAGGCAGGCCGTCGGCCCAGCCATTCAATGATCTGACCACGCTACGTCAGTTTCTCAGCGGCAATGGGTTGTTCGCCTTCTTCGATGCGCCCTGGATTCCGGTCTACATCGCCATATTGACGCTGTTCCATCCCTGGTTCGGGATCTTCGCCGCCGTCGCCGCCAGCGTGCTGCTGGCGCTGGCATGGATCAACGAAAAGAGCACCCAGTCGCTGCTGAGCGAAGCCAACCGGGAGCACATCCAGTCCCAGGACCTGGCCCAGAGCAACCTGCGCAATGCCGAAGTGCTCCAGGCCATGGGGATGCTGCCGAATCTGCTCGCCCGCTGGCGAGGAAAGCATCACGACTATTTGCTGCATCAATCCCATGCCAGCGATCGGGCCGGTACCCTCAGCAACGTGTCGAAAACCCTGCGAATCCTGTTCCAGTCGTTGATCCTGGGGCTGGGTGCCTTTCTGGTCATCGAAGGTAGCCTGACCGGCGGCATGATGATCGCCGGCTCCATCCTGATGGGCCGCGCACTGGCGCCGATCGACCAGATGATCGGCGGCTGGAAGGGTTTCATCGCCGCACGTACCGCGCACGGACGGCTCAACGCCCTGCTGTCGGCGGTACCTGCCGAGCCTCAGCGCATGCCTCTGCCGCCGCCGACCGGGCGCCTGGCACTCGAATCGGTGACCGCGGGCCCTCCCGGCGAAAGCCGGCCGACCCTGTGGGAACTCGACCTGCTGTGCAATCCCGGCGAGCACATCGCTATCGTCGGCCCCAGTGCCGCGGGCAAATCGACGCTCGCTCGCGTCATGCTGGGCGTCTGGCCGGTGCAAAGTGGCTGTGTCCGGATAGGGGGCACCGATATCGGCCAGTGGCCGCGGGAACGGCTGGGGCCTTTCATCGGCTATCTGCCTCAGGATGTCGAGTTGTTCGACGGCAGCATCAGCGAAAATATCGCCCGTTTCGGTGATCTGGACCCGGCGCGGGTCATCGAAGCCGCCCAAAAGGCGGGCGTGCACGACATCATTCTGCGGCAACCCTCGGGTTACGACACCCAGATCAGCGGGGCCGGCGGCATCCTTTCCGGCGGGCAGCGCCAGCGACTCGGCCTGGCCCGGGCGCTTTACGGCAACCCGGTCCTGGTGGTGCTCGACGAGCCGGACGCCAATCTCGATGCCAGCGGCGAACGCGCGCTGCTGCACTGCCTGCGCCAGCTCAAGACTCAAGGCACCACGGTGTTCATCATCAGCCATTCATCGACCATCCTCGAGCATGTCGACCGTGTCCTGACACTGCAGGAAGGACGTATGGTGTCCTGCGCTCCCGCCCGCCAGCCTGCGCCGAAGATGGCGCAACCCCCGCGGGAGAGCGGCACACCCGTTCACTCCATCCGGATGCGTGCCCGCGGCAAGCCGGACGACTCGCGATCATCTCTTCCTCTCCCCCCGGAACCGCCGACGTCATGACGATTTCATCTGCCGCGCCGATAGCGCTCGGGGCTCCTGCCCCTCAGTTGCCCACCAGCGATCGCACCAGCCGACGCTGGGGTCTGGCCATTCTGGTATTCGCCCTGGGCGGTTTCGTGCTCTGGTCGGTCACGGCCGATCTCGCGGTCGCGGTGGTGGCGCCGGGATCGGTGGCCGTCGAGACCTCGACCAAGAAGGTTCAACACTTCGAGGGCGGCATCGTCAAACGCATCCTGGTCGAGGATGGCGATCAGGTCAGTGCCGGAGATTCGCTGATCGTGCTCGACGACACCCAGCCGCTGGCCAAGCTCTCGATTGCCGAGTCGGAATACCGTATTGCCCTGGCGAGCGAGGTCCGCCTGCTGGCCGAGCAGAGCGACCGCGACACGCTGACGTTTCCCGATATCCTGCTCGATGACGTGTCGGCGCGGGTGCAGGCCGTGGTCGACGTGCAGCAGCGTCTGTTCCAGGTCCGCCGGCAGTCGTTGAAGGACGCGCTGTCCGCACTGGACGAGAAGGCTCGCCAGATGCAGGAGCAGATCGCCGGTCTCGAACGGTTGCAGCAGGTCAATCGGTCCAAGATCAACTCGCTTTCCGGAGAAGCCGGCGACTATCGCACGCTGTTCAAGGAGGGGCTTGGAGACAACCAGCGCCTGCGCGAGCTCGAACGCCAGGTGCTCGAGTATCAGGGGGAAAACGCCCAGCATAGCGCGGAAGTGGCGCAGCTACGTTCGCAGATCAGCGAGAACGGGTTCCAGAAGGAAATTCGTCGACAGGAGTATCACCAGGAAGTCGGCGAACATCTCAAGGATGTCCAGTCCCAGGTGACGGACGCCGAGGAGCGGGTCACCGCGCTGCGCGATCAGGTTCAGCGTACCGCTATCGTCGCGCCGGTCTCGGGAACCGTCGTCGGCCTCCAGGTCCACACCCAGGGCGCCGTCATTCGCTCCGGCGATACGGTGATGGAAATCGTCCCGGCCAACGAAGCCTTTATCGTCGAAGCGCGAATCCCGGATCGCGACATCGACAATGTCCACATCGGACAACCTGCCGAGATCCGCTTCAGTGCCTTCAACCAGCGGCTATCCAATGTGATCGAAGGTGAAGTCGCCCACGTTTCAGCAGACAGTTTCGAAGACGAGGCAACACGCAACCATTACTACAAGGCCCGCATCCGCGTCACCGACGTGGGTCATTCCGAAATGACTTCGTCGATGCAGCTGCTGGCCGGCATGCCTGCCGAAGTCATGCTGAAGACCGGCGACCGCACCTTTGCCAGCTACATGTTCAAACCGTTCAGCGACATGCTGGCACGCGCGATGCGAGAAGAGTGATGCCATCCATTCGTCAATGGGCGTTGACCGGTTGTCTGGCGACGCTGATCGCCACGGCGCATGCCCAGCCACTCAAGATCGAAGCACCGCTACCGTCCCTTCCACAACTGGTCGCCCTGGCGCTGACCTACGACAGCGGCTTGCAGAGCCAGCGCCTGGATAGCCAATCGATGGCGCAGGAAGTGCCGATGGCGCAGGCAGGGTTGCGCCCCCGGCTCGATGCCACCGCTGCCTATCGCTACACGGACGCCGACAATATCTACACCGACAATCCCGATGACTATCCGGACGAGGTCTATGACGATCGCGTTTCCGGCAGGACGCGGGACACCAGTTGGGAACTGCGGCTGACACAGCCGCTGTTCAGCCTCGAGCGCTGGCGCCGGGTCGGCAAGGCTCGTGCGCAGATGGATGCGGCGGCGCTGCAGGTGGCCGTCGCCGAGCGTGACCTCGCGGTCAAGGTGGTGGAAACCTATCTCGATGCCTACCAGGCCTCGCGCAAGCTGGGCTTGCTGATCGCGCAGCGCGAGTCGCTGGTCTTGCAGCAGCGCCAGGCCCAGCGCGCCTACGACCTGGGTATCGGCGATCGTATCAACCTGCTGGAGTCCCAGTCGCGGCTGGATCAGGCGGTCGCCGACCAGACATCGGCGGAAAACGACCTGACCAACGCTCTGAGCGACCTCGAAAGGCTGACCGGCGTTGCGCTTCCCTTTGATCCGGTACTGGTCGATACGCCGGAGAATCTGAACATCTCACCGGAATCTCGCCCGCTGGAGAGCTGGCTGGCATTGAGCCGAAATAATGTGCAGGTGCGCCTGGCCGCCGAGCGCCAGCGCGTCGCCGACAGGGATACCGACGTGCGACGCGCGTCACGCTATCCCGAACTCAACCTGGTGGTCGGCTACAGCGATGTCGACAGTAGCGATGCCTTGAGAACCAGCAACGATCTTTCGGCCAGCGTGGAAATGAACCTGCCGATCTACCAGGGTGGCTATACCACCGCCAGTATCCGCCAGGGAGAGCTGACGGCACGAGCCAGCGCGGCCAGCACGGAGAACGAACGCCGACTGGCCCAGCAGGAGGTTCGCAAGCGCCTGCTCAGCATGCAGGGCGACCTGCGCCAGCTGGAGGCCCTGCAGCGCTCGGTGGAATCCGGCAGTCTGTTCCTGCAGGCGGCGATTCGCGGCGAATCTCTCGGCCTGAGAGACTTGGTAGATGTCCTCGACGCCCGCTCCTCGCTCTATGATCTGCGCATTCGCTTCATCGAAACGCTCTGCCTCTATCTCGAGGATCGCACCTATTTGCAGGCCACTACCGATCAACTCGACACATCGACACTGGCGGAGGTGGCAAGCATTCTGGAGCGTGTAGAACGGGCAGCGCCGAGCGACGATGTCTGAACCGGACCAGGTTGGGAAAAGAAATATCGGACAATGCTCCGATGACTAGGCGGTCGAAGCGGTCGAAGCGGTCGAAGCGGTCGAAGCGGTCGAAGCGGTCGAAGCGGTCGAAGCGCCAATATTTTCAGGTCCCGATCGACCGTATTCGACAACCGTACGATCGAAGAACGATCTGCTATCTTGACTAAAAATCGCCGGATAAGGCGTTCGGCGGGATCGACCGAGAGAATGCAAGAGGGAATGCAATGAGCCTGCCACTATGGTGCCTGCTGATAACCGCGCTATTGCCCTTCTGGCTGGCATTCTGGGGCAGCAGCGTCAGGCGCCGGGAATTCGGCCACCTGGATAATCATCATCCACGCCAGCAATATGCGCAGATGACAGGTAAAGGCGCGCGTCTCTGGGCAGCGCAGAGCAACGCCTGGGAGGCGCTGGCGCTGTTCACCGCGGGTATCGTTGCCATGCAGACCTCGGGTGGCGGCAGGCTTGCGGATATCGCCTGCGTCGTCTTCGTGCTGGCTCGGATCGGCCATGGTCTCTGTTACGCCATGGATCTGGCGACACTGAGGTCTTCTCTTTTCGTCGTCAGCTTTCTGGCCGTACTGTCACTCTTCATGACGGCTCTGCTATAGGCTACATGGCATCAAGGTGCGAGCTTTCGGAAAGAGCGCCACGGCAAGGACCCATAGCGTTCAGAACCATCAAGTTTTAGCGAAATGAGCCGATAGAGTTCGAATCACCTTCCATGATTCGCTTTTTGTCATTCGAGTGCGATCGAGATCCCGTCCCATGTCCACCGACAATGAATTCCAACGCGGTTCGCCACAAGACACCGACGATAGCCTCGGAGCAGATAGCCTCGGAGAATCAGTGCTGCCTGCCCCGCCTTTCGAAAACGCGATGGCCGGTGATCTCGACACACATCAGCAATGGGCGCTGGAAGCCATGGCCGCAGCCCGGACCTCCTACTGGCGATGGTCTGCCCCCGAACGCAGCTTTCTCTGCGGCACGATAGCCGAACGAAGCGATAGCGACCTTCTGCGTCTTGACTGGTGGACGCTATTGAAGACGATGCCGTCGGCCGAGCGTCGGCGGCTGATCACCCTATGGCGGCGAATGAACGACGGTCAGCAGAACCGCGTCGACGTACTGATACAACCCGACGCCACCAAGCCATCGATCTGGTGGCGCATCCGCGGCGCGATCACCTCGCGCGACGATGGCGCCTCCCCTCTCGCGGCAACCGGCACCTGGGAAGTCCTCGACGATCCGCGTGACCAGCGGCCTCATGGTAGCGTCCGGGCGCATGCGTTCGCCGCCTCGCGCGATTCGATGCTGGTCGTCGACAATCGCTGGCGCATTCTGGAAATCAACGACGCGTTCACCACGCTCGGGGGGTTACCACCGAGCGCGATACTCGGCCGCGCACTGCAGCAGTACATAGATGCCGATGTGCTGCGCTCCGACCCGGCGACGGTCGCGCGTAACGATCGCATCCAGCACTACGAAGGACTCTTCCATGTCGAAGGGGCAGCACCCGTTCCCGTGGAATTGACCCTCAGCCACTTTACGCTGGACGAAACTGGCGAGACTCACTATATCGCCGCGCTACGGGACATCTCGGCACGCAAGCGCTCCGAGCGGGAGCTGGAGCATCTCGCCAGGATCGACACGCTGACTCAACTGCCCAATCGTGCGACGCTGCAGCAGACGCTGAACGGGCGGCTGCTCAGGCTCCTGCCTGGACACGGACTCGCGGTCCTCTTCATCGATCTGGATGGTTTCAAGCACATCAACGACTCGCTGGGGCACCAGTCGGGCGACATTCTGCTGAAAATCATCGTCAAGCGGCTACGCGCCACGGTGCGTAGCAAGGATCTGGTTGCGCGCTGGGGCGGCGACGAATTCGTCGTGGTCATCGAGGTGGGCAGCGACATGGAACTCGCCGACAGGATCGCCCAACGCCTGCTCGAAGCGCTGTCCCACCCCATGGTGATCGGCGGGCATCAGATCAGCGTCACCGCCAGTATCGGCATCGTTCACGCACCGCAGAACGGGCGCGACGGAGAGACTCTGCTCAAGCATGCCGATGTCGCCATGTATGCGGCGAAGAACCGGGGCAAGAACGCCATCGTCGTCTATCACGAGCAGCTGAAGCATCACAGCCTGGAACAGATGTCGATGCTCGCCCACCTGCGGGAAGCCATCGCCAAGGACGCTCTCGACTTCGTGGTCCAGCCCAAGTTCGACGGCAACAACCGGATGATCGGCGCCGAACTGCTCGCGCGCTGGATGACCGAAGACCATGGCGAAGTGCCCCCTGCCGTCTTCGTACCACTGACCGAAAACAACGGAATGGCGTCGGCACTGGGCAACCTGGCCATCGACCGCGCCGCCCAATATGCCGCCCGCCTGGCCGCCACGGGTAATCCGTTGCCGGTATCGGTGAACATCTCCGCGCTGCATGTCATGGACGACAAGCTGGCGGATACGCTACGCAGTGCCTGCCAACGCCACCACATCACGGCCGACCAGATCGAACTGGAGGTGACGGAGTCCGTGTTCCTGGAAGACACGCGGTTACCGGAAGCCCGGATCAAGCATCTCAGAAGCCAAGGTTTCCGTGTCGCGATGGATGACTTTGGCGCCGGTTACTCATCGCTGGGTTATCTCAAGCGACTGCCCTTCGACACCATCAAGATCGATCGCAGTTTCATGCACGGCCTGGAAGCGGACCGGCGTTCACGCGACCTGCTGGCAGGCATCGTCGAACTTTGCAATCTGCTCGGCATGGAAACCGTTGCCGAAGGCGTCGAGACCGAAGAACAGTGGCAACTGCTGCAGACACTGGGCGTCAAGCAATACCAGGGGTTTTATCTGGGTCGCCCCATGCCGGTGGAACAGCTATTGGAGCGACTGAAGGGAGAGCTCTGATCGCATCTCCCAGCGAAACCTCTCTGCCAGTCGCATGACGCGTCACGCCGGGGAAAGAAAACGGCCGGTAGCGTCGGGCGCCGAGCTGGCGTAACGTGCGAAGCTTTCATTCATTCGCCCGCTTTCGTGAAGCCGTTGCCCATGTCCCCGACGTTCAGCCTGATCGCTCCCGCCTCCTTCACCCGGCCCGATGTACTGGAACAAGCCGCCCGGGCGTTGCAGTCGTTCGGTATCGCCGTTCGCTTTCCCGACCGGCTGCAGGATCAACGACACTACCTGGCCGGGAGCGTCGAGCATCGCCTCCAGACGCTCTACGATGCCTACGCCGATCCCGACACCGATGCCGTCTGGGCCGTTCGCGGCGGCTATGGCTGCGCCCATCTGGCGACCGAAATCGACTGGAGCCGGCTCTCTCGCAAACCGCTGATCGGTTACTCCGATCTCAGCGTGTTACTGGATCAGTGCCATCGCCACGGCTTACCGGCCATCCATGGCCCGGTGATGAAAGAGGGCGTGAAGCTCGCCAGCGATGATGCCGACCTGCGCACCGCGAGCCACCGAGATTTCAGCGCCCTGCTCGGACTGCTCGAGGGTCGGTCGCCGGAGAGCGTGGCGTTGACGCCTGTTTCGACAGTTTCAGCGGCGGCGATCGAAGGGCCGCTCGTCGGCGGCAATCTTGCGACCCTGGCCAGCGTTGCCGGCACCTCGCTGGCGTTTCGCGCACCGCCCGGGGCGATCGTGATTCTGGAAGATGTTGGCGAGCCCTACTACCGGCTCGAGCGCGACCTGTGGCAGCTGGTCCATTCCGGCGCGCTGGACACCGCCGCTGCCGTCTGCATCGGCACTTTCGAGAATTGCGTCCCCTACGGGGATCTCGAGATCGAGACGCTGTTCGAGACCTGGATCGCCCCTCGCGGCCTGCCGCTCTACGCAGGGCTTCCGGTCGGCCATGGACGTGACAACCTCCCTTGGCGCTACGGGTCGAAGGCGCGTATCGCCAGCGATCGGCTGCAGTTCCTTGACTGAGCTTGTCACCAAGACCCAGTTACGTTCATTCGAATCCACGAAAAACGCCGCCTCGCATAGACGAGGCGGCGATCGATTGGCTACCAACTTTGACTGGATACCAACTTCGACTGGATACCGACTTCGACTGGCACCTTGCATGCGGATTCGAACCCTATACGCGCTCGAACACCGTCGCCACACCCTGCCCCATGCCGATACACATCGTCGCCAGGCCGAGCGTAGTGTTCTGTTGACGCATGACGTTGAGCAAGGTAGTGCAGATACGCGCTCCGGAACAGCCCAGCGGGTGACCGAGCGCGATGGCGCCACCATGCAGGTTGACCGCCTCATCCAGGCGATCGAGCAGTTCGAGATCCTTCAGCACCGGGATCGACTGTGCCGCGAAGGCTTCGTTGAGCTCGACCGTCTGGATATCACCGATCTTGAGACCGGCGGCTGCCAGCGCCTTCTGCGTCGCCGGAACCGGGCCATACCCCATGATCGAGGCATCACAGCCGGCCACGCCGGTCGAGACGACTTTCGCCAGAGGCTCCAGTCCCAGAGATTTCGCCCGCTCGTAGCTCATCACCATCAGCGCCGAAGCGCCAACGGAGAGCGCCGACGAGGTCGCCGCGGTCACCGTGCCGTTCTTGGGATCGAACACCGGCTTGAGCGATGCCATCTGTTCGAGACTGGCGTCTTCGCGTACCACCTCGTCGTGCTTGATCAGACTGCGGTAGCCCTGCTGATCGTGTCCCTCGATCGGCACGATCTCGTTGTCGAAATAGCCTTGACGGTTGGCCTCGCTAGCGCGTCGATGAGAACGCAGCCCGAACTGGTCCTGCTGTTCGCGAGTCACCCCGTGCATCTTGCCCAGCAGTTCCGCCGTCAAGCCCATCATCATCGCCGCCTTGGCAGTGCTCTTGCTGGCCGCCGGATTGACATCGACTCCGTGATCCATCGGCACGTGCTCCATGTGCTCGACGCCGCCGATCAGATAGCAGTCGCCCATGTCGGCGCGAATGTTGGCCACTGCGATATGCAGCGCGCTCATTGACGATCCGCACAGGCGATTGATGGTCTGCGCCGGTACCGAACGCGGGATGCCGGTCAGAATGGCGGCGTTGCGTGCGATATTCATCGACTGCTCCAGGGTCTGGTTGACGCAACCCCAGAGGATGTCGTCGACGCCGGCCGGGTCGAGCTTCGCGTTGCGAGTGAACAGCGCCTGCATTACCGCTGCGGAGAGATTCTCGGCGCGGACGTGACGAAAGGCACCGTTCTTGGCCTTGGCCATGGGGGAGCGCACGGCATCGACCACCACGGCATCTCTTGCTTTCAAACTCATGACTGTGACTCCGGTTGGTGGTGGGCTCAGCGGTCGCTGGCGTCAGGGTAAAAGCGCTCGCCGTTGGCGGCCATTTCCTCGAGTCGCGCCGTCGGCGCATACAGCGCGCCCAGTTCGCCGGCGAGCCGTTTCGCTACCGCCACGAACTCGGCCACGCCCATGGCATCGATGTAACGCAGCGCACCACCGCGGAACGGCGGGAAGCCGATGCCGTAGATCAGCGCCATGTCGGCCTCGGCCGGCGACCCGACGATGCCGTCCTCGAGACAGCGCACCGTCTCCATGCACAGCGGCACCATCATTCGCGCAATGATCTCGTCGTCGGACAGTTCCCGTGCTTCGCGGACGACCCCGGCGACCAGCCGGTGAGCCTCGTCGTCATGGGTTTTCTTCGGCTTGCCCTTCTTGTCTTCCTCGTAGACGTAGAAGCCCTTGCCGTTCTTCTGGCCGAGCCGCTGGTTGTCCAGCATCACCTGAATCGCGGACTTGCCGTCGTGGGCCATGCGATCGGGGAAGCCTTCGGCCATCACCTCGCTGGCGTGCACCGCGGTATCGATGCCGACGACATCGAGCAGATAGGCAGGCCCCATCGGCCAACCGAAGCGTTCCATGACCTTGTCTGCACGCTCGAAGTCGACACCATGCTCGACCAGGCCGCTGAAACCACCGAAGTAGGGAAACAGGACGCGATTGACCAGGAATCCCGGGCAGTCGTTGACGACGATCGGCGTCTTGCCCATCTGGCGGGCGTAGGCCACTGTCGCGGCGACCGCGGCGTCGGAGGTCTTGGCGCCACGAATGACTTCGACCAGCGGCATCCGGTGCACCGGGTTGAAGAAGTGCATGCCGCAGAAGTTCTCGGGCCGCTTGAGATTGGCCGCTAGCCGGTCGATGGAGATGGTCGAGGTGTTGGATGCCAGGATGGTGTCGTCCGCGACCTGGGCCTCTACTTCGGCAAGTACCGCTTCCTTGATCCGGGGATTCTCGACCACGGCTTCGACCACGAGATCGACCGCACCGAAATCGCCGTAGGAGAGCGTCGGACGAATGTTGCCCAGCACTTCGGCCATTCGCGTCTGGCTGAGCTTGCCGCGCTCGAGCTGCTTGGTCAGCAGTTTGCGGGCTTCCTTCAGGCCGAGTTCGATCGCCTCGGTCTTGATGTCCTTCATCAGGATCGGCGTGCCCTTGTAGGCGCTCTGGTAGGCGATGCCGCCGCCCATGATGCCCGCCCCGAGCACTGCGGTCTGCTCGACCGCCTTGGCATCCTTCTCGTACTGCTTGGCCTTTTTCTTGACGGCCTGGTCGTTCATGAACAGACCGACCAGGTTGTAGCAGACATCGGTCTTGGCCAGCTTGGCGAAGGCTTGCGCTTCGATCGCCTGGGCGCGTTCGCGCTCTTCGCCTGCGCCCTTCTGGATGACGCGGATGGCCTCGATCGGTGCCGGATAATGCGGCCCGGCCTTCCCGGCCACGTAACCCTTTGCGGTTTCGAACGCCATCATCTGCTCGACCGCATTGAGCTTCAGTGGCGAACCCTTCTCGACACGTCGGGCACGGTAATCGAAATCCCCGGCATTGGCCTTGTCGATCATGTCTCGGGCCGCCGCCAGCAACTGGGATTGCGGCACAACGGCATCGACGGCGCCCACCTTGAAGGCCGTGACGGCATCGTTCTGCGAGCCCCCGGCAATCCACTCGATGGCATTGTCGGCACCGATCAGTCGCGGCAACCGGACACAGCCACCCCACCCCGGCACGATGCCCAGTTTGGTTTCGGGCAATCCGATCTGTGCCGTTTCCGCCATGATGCGGAAATCGGTGGTCAGTCCGAGTTCGCAGCCACCGCCCAGTGCCAGACCGTTGAGTGCGGTGACGGTCGGGAACGGCAGATCCTCGATGCGATTGAACAGCGCATGAATCCGTGTGTTCATGTCGACCAGAAACGCTTCGTCCTTGGCGAACATGGCATGAAATTCGGTGATATCGGCACCGACGATGAACACGTCCTTGGCGCTGGCGATGACGAGCCCCTTGAGGCCGGCCTCACTTTCCAATGCCTCGACGGCTTGCGACAACTCACCGATGACCGAGGATGAGAGCTTGTTGATCGCCTCATCCTTGAGATCGAACGTCAGGAGCGCGAGATCGCCGTCCTGACGCTCGACCCGGATGGCATCGCCTTGATAGAGCATGAGAAATCTCCGTGCCATGGCTGCGAAAGCGCCCCGTGCTGGCATCTACGAGGCGAATCATACGACTGTTTGAATACCGGGAGCTTGAGGCGCGCGAGTGGGCTCGTCAAGCTCAACCAAAGTCTCGGCCTACCGCACCGGCTCTCATCCCAGCGTAGACTACCGGCGGCCCGGCTCCGTCTGCCGGCGTCTTCGCGCAAAGTGATGCCTCACCCGCTAGAATGTCCCCCGCCTGCCTGTCGGCCTCTCCTCGTTTCGAGAAACAGACAGGCTGGCGCCTTGACAATCACTCGCAGGAGCCTGGCCCGTGGCCATGAAAGACCCCACGATACCTTCGACAGCGGCTCGTCTGGAACCGCTTGTCGCTCGTTTACGCCGCTATCACTGGGTCTGGCCACCTATCGCTTTCGTACTGGGTTTGCTGGGGTTTTTCCTGGTCGATCGGCAACAGTGGCTGGGGGCCGTGCTTGCCCTGGGGCTGGTGCTGACCTGGGCCCTGTTGATCGTCGAAGGTATTGCCAGCAAATGGCTGTCGCGACGAGGACGCAATGCCGCACTGCCCCGCGCGGCGGCGACGTTCATCGCACAGATGGTGCATCAGGAGACACTGTTCTTCTGTCTACCGTTCTTTCTCGCCACGACGATCTGGACCAGCGGCCAGGCTGTATTCACCGGACTCCTGATCGTCTGCTCGATTCTCGCCATTCTGGACCCTCTGTATTTCGGCTTGTCCAACCGTCATCGCTGGCTCTACTTCCTGCTCCATGCGCTGTGCGTGTTCGTGGTGATGCTGGTCACGCTGCCCATAATGCTGAGCCTGACCACGGGAGAGAGCCTGATACTGTCGATTCTGGCGATGATGTTCTTCAGCCTGCCTAGCGTCATGGGCCTGCTCAAACCCGGCGGCGTCGTCCGCTGGCTCGCCATGGCGGGGCTGCTGATCGTTCTGGGTGGCATTGCCTGGACAGGACGGACTTGGATACCGCCAGCGACGCTGTGGCTGTCCGGCAGCGCCCTCTCTCCCGGATTCGACACGGCCGCCCGCGAGCCCAGCGGCAGCATGACGCTGACGCCGCAGGCACTGCGCTCGCGCGGCCTCTATGTCTACACGGCGATACGAGCCCCCCGCGGGCTGCGCGAGAAGGTCTATCACGTCTGGCGTCATGAGGGCGATGTCGTCGAACGCATCGCGCTGGTCATTCACGGCGGGCGCGACCAGGGCTATCGAGCCTGGACCCACAAGCAGAATTTCTCCGCTGACCTGAAAGGCCGCTGGCAAGTGGACGTGATCACGCAGACCGGCCAGCGCATCGGTAGCGTACGGTTCACGGTGGCCGAAGGTGACGAAGCCTCGACGGCCGATGGTAACATCCAGCGCCCGTTGGGCATCCCCGGCTGGAACATCCGCCATGCCTTGGGAAGCCACGATGAGCAAGCCGACTAATCGCCAATCATTGTGGCTTGCATTATCCTGTGGCGCTTTGGAGAATGTTAGGACGTTCACGATTCAGGTAATCCGCTATGGCACAGCATATCGGCTTTAAACTGGCACGCCTGCCGCGACTCTGGCGCGCTGTCATCGATGAACGCTTGGCGCCACTGGGCTTGACCCAGACACGCTGGGTGACGCTTTGGAACTTGCGCAATATGGGCGGAGGTCAGGCGCAATGCGATCTGGCGCGAGCCATCGGCGTGGAAGCGCCCTCGCTGGTGCGCACGCTGGACCAGCTGGCCGAGCAGAATCTGATCGAGCGCCGCCCTTGCGCCGAAGATCGCCGTACCAAGCGCCTTCATCTGACGGAAGAGGCAACACCGCTACTGGAAAAGATCGAGGAGATCGTCACCGAGGTACGCGATGAAATGCTCGGCGGGTTCACGCCGGAAGAGATCGATGCTTTCGAAAGCATGCTGGATCGCATCGAGAAAAACGGGTTGGAACTACAGCGCCAGTCCGAGCAGACCAAGTCCAACTGAGGCGGGAGCAGGCACCGGCCTGAACACTCCGCCACGATCACGACCAAACGCACCGCGCCGCAAGCGGTGCGCCACTCAAGCAACGCATCACTCAAGCGATGAACCACTACCGAGGCTTGTTCGGCACCTCGACGTTTCTGCCGCTGCCAGCCAGGGTATCCCGCATTGCCAGCCAGCTCGTCCACTCCTGCGGGAACCGTTCGAAGTTCATCGCCTCCTGCCACCAGATGCACATCGTATGCTGGCCGGATTCGACGATCAGGGCGTCCGTCGGCAATCCGTCCAGGCACTGCTTGAGTGCCCGCAGACGCTCGGCATCCAGCGATGGCAGCGGCGCCTGGCGCCAGCGCCACTGATCCGTTGCCGCTTCCAGTGCTTCGCTGGCGACATCGTTACGAATCAGTGTGAAATCGCTGCCCGGCTTCGTTCCCGGGTATCGCAGCCGATAACCGGTCAGCGCCACGTTCGGCATCGCCAGTGGCGCCTTGGTAAAGTTCAACTCCCCGCCGTTGGCCTTGACGTGCCGACGCATTTGCCCGCGGTTGGACTCGCCTCGGCTCGGCCGCAGCCATACCATTGGCGACAGAATCAGCAGTACGGCAACCAATAGAAAACCCAGCACTGCCATAACGTCTTTACTCCTGTTTCGGCCGACTCTTCCACGACCCAGTTTCGTTTGATACGACCAAGGTATGAGGCATCACCGTGCACTCTATCGGTTACATCACGTTGCGTCGCGAAAGCGCATGGTTGATGATCGCCTGCGGCGCCTGACCGCAGGTCATTATCGAAAATTGCGTTGTGCCGCTCATGAGGCGCGCTTACAGTTATCCATGTTCATTCGCCGAACGGGGGGTTACCCGATGAGCAACGAATACCATCACGTGCTGGTTGCCGTGGATCTGACCAAGGATTCGCATAAAGTCCTGGAACGCGCGATTCCCATCGCACGCCGGAACCAAGCCAAGCTCTCGATCATCCATACGCTGGAGCCCCTGGGATTCGCCTACGGCGGCGATATCCCGATGGACCTGACGAGCATCCAGGATCAGCTCGACGAACACGCCACGCAGCGACTGGCCGATATCTCCGATCCTTACGACATTCCTCGTGAAGACCAGCATATCGTGGTCGGCATGCCGGATACCGAAATTCAGCGCTTTGCCAAGGAGCACGACGTGGACCTGATCGTCGTGGGCTCCCATGGTCGCCACGGCTTCGCGCTGTTGCTGGGGTCGACATCGACCGGCGTTCTGCATGGCGCAGAGTGTGACGTTTTGGCGGTTCGCGTCGGCAAGGATGGCGAAACGGAAGAGTAATGGCGACCGGTCTCGTCTCCCGCTGAATCATGCGCCTTGCCCGCGATGGGCAAGGCGCATCCTGCCGCCGCGAGCGGCGACTAGCCCTCTCCTTCCGCCATCGCCTCCAGCTCCATCCAGCGCTCCATTGCCCGATCCAGCTCGGCCTGGGTTGCCGAAAGCGCCTCGATGGCCGCGGTGACGGTCTCGCTTTCCTGCTGGTAGAAGTCCGCCTCGCCCATCTGGGCCTCGAACGTCGCGATCTTGCCCTCCAGAGTTTCGATCGTTGCCGGTAACGAGTCCAGCTCCCGCTGCAGCTTGTAGGAGAGCTTCTGGCGACGCTTGTCGCTTTCGCTCTTCGTCGGTTGCGCGGATGCCGCCTGCCGCTCGGCCAGCTTTTCCTGCGCCTTGCGTGCCTCGGCCAACTCCCACGGTGCCGGCGGTAGCCGCCCACCCTGTCGGACCCAGTCGGTATATCCGCCCACATAACTGCGCACGATGCCATCGCCCTCGAACGCCAGCACGTCGGTGACCACGTTGTCCATGAACGCGCGGTCATGCGAGACCAGCAGCAGCGTGCCTTCGAAGTCGAGCAAAAGCTCTTCCAGCAGCTCCAGGGTTTCCACGTCAAGATCGTTGGTCGGCTCGTCCAGCACCAGCACGTTGGCCGGCTGGGTGAAGAGCTTGGCCAGCAGCAGACGGTTGGACTCGCCGCCGGACAGCGCCTTGACCGGTTGTCTCGCGCGCTCCGGCGTGAACAGGAAGTCCTGCAGGTAGCTGATGACGTGCTTGTCCTTGCCCGCGACCGTCACCTTGTCGCTGCCCTGAGCAACGTTGTCGTAGACGCTCTTGTCCAGCTCGAGCCCCGCGCGCAGCTGATCGAAATAGGCGACCGACAGGTTGGTGCCCATGCGCACACTGCCTTCGCTGGGCTCGAGCTCGCCCAGCAGAATCTTGAGCAGCGTGGTCTTGCCGGCGCCGTTTCGCCCGATCAGACCAATGCGATCGCCGCGCTGAATCTCCAGCGACAGGTCGTGAATGATGCAGGCCTCCGCGTAGTAGTGCGTCACCCCCTGCAGCTCGACGACGCGCTTGCCGCTGCGTTCGCCGCTATCCACCTGGAACGATGCTTTGCCCTGGCGCTCGCGCCGCTGGGAGCGTTCGTTGCGCATCTTTTCCAGCGCCCGGACCCGGCCTTCGTTGCGGGTTCGGCGCGCCTTGATGCCCTGGCGAATCCAGGTTTCTTCCTGCGCCAGTTTCTTGTCGAACTCGGCACGTTCGCGCGCCTCGACTTCCAGCTCGTGCGTCTTTTGTGCCTGGTAGGTGGCGTAATCGCCGGGATAACGACCCAGGCGTCCGCGGTCGAGTTCCAGAATCGTGGTCGCCAGCTTCGAAAGAAAGGCGCGGTCGTGGGTAATGAACAGGACGGCGCCGTCGAATGCCAGAAGCTGCTCTTCGAGCCAGGTAATGGTATCGATGTCGAGATGGTTGGTCGGCTCATCGAGGAGCAGCAGGTCGGGCCCGGCCACCATGGCGCGCGCCAGCGCCACCCGCCGGCGCCAGCCACCCGAGAGGCCGCTCATCAGGGCATCGGCCGGCAGGCCCAGCCGGGTCAGCACGGTATCGATACGCTGATGGAAGGACCAGCCATCCTGCGCTTCCAGACGCGTCTGCAGCGTCTCCAGCCGTCGCATGTCCGGCTCGGCCATCGCCACGAGACGGTGATACTCGGCCAGCAAGTCTCCGGTTTCGGGCAGCCCCTGGGCGACGACTTCGAAGATCGTCGCCTCGTCGGCGTCCGGCAGCGCCTGCTCGAGAACGCCGATCTTGAGACCCGGCGCGCGCCAGATATGGCCATCGTCGGCCTGATTATCGCCCGCGATCAGTTTCAGCAGCGTCGACTTGCCGGTGCCGTTACGCCCGACCAGCGCGATGCGCTCTCCTTTCTCGATGACCAGGTCGGCGCCATCGAGCAGCGTATGGTGCCCGTAGGCGAGTTGCAGTTGTTCAAGGCGTAGCAGAGCCACGTAGGACCTCGCGATCGTGAAACTTCGAAATGGTGACGGTCATGTCTTGCCGAGCGTGTCTTGCCAAACGTGCTTTTGAAGAAACGTGTCGTCTGGCCGACATTGTACCTTGCTCGCCCAAACTCGCCGAAATGGATTGGCCCACGCTTCGCCGTTGGCGTCCGGCGCTTTACAATGCCCGTCGATACCTGCATCGACTGACATTTCATCGACTCATCATTCACTGACCAAGAGGAGTGCCGCGTGAGCGACACGTCCCCGCATGAATCCGCGAACGGCGGTTCTCCGCTGCCGGAAGCGTTACGCATCACTTCCCCGGTGCCACTGGTCGATATCGGGGCCAACCTGACGCACGAAAGCTTCGACCGAGATCTCGAGGCCACGCTGACTCGGGCGACCGAGGCCAATGTCACGACGCTCGTGATCACTGGCGCCGATCTCGAGGGCGCTACCCAGGCAGCAAAGCTGGCAACTCGCTTCGCGGGTCTCCATGCCACGGCGGGGCTGCATCCTCATCACGCCGCCGATTGGACCTCCGAGCTGGAACAGGCGATGCGCGAGCTCCATCGCCAGAAAACCGTGGTCGCCGTGGGCGAATGCGGTCTCGATTTCCATCGCAATTTTTCATCGCATACGGATCAGGAACGCGCACTGGAAGCGCAACTGGCCCTGGCGGCGGAGACGGGGTTACCCGTGTTTCTCCATGAACGTGACGCCGGCCGCCGGATGCTGGAAATGCTGCGGGAATGGCGAGACCGGCTCAGCGACGCCGTCGTCCACTGCTTCACCGGCGACAGGGAAACACTCCACGGCTATCTCGATCTCGATCTGCACATCGGGCAGACCGGCTGGCTGAGCGACGAGCGTCGGGGCCATCATCTTCGCGAATTCGTCGCCGATATTCCCGACGACCGCCTGATGGTGGAAACCGATTGCCCTTACCTGCTGCCCCGCAATCTGCCGGCAAAGATAAAAGGACGCCGCCACGAGCCGGCTCTGCTACCTTGGATAGTGAGAGAGCTGGCTCACTGGCGCGGCACGACCGAGGCCGAGCTGGCACGACAGACCACGCTGACGGCCAAGCGTTTCTTTCGGATCGAGGAGGTCGCTGGCGAATGACGAACTATCCCGGATTCATCGCTGTCGAGACAGGTGGCGACAACTCGCTGCCACTGGCCATCGCCTGGGCACTGCCCAACGGCCAGGTCAAGAATACCCTGATCCAGCCTGACGACGAATGGCTGGAAGACGAACTGCTGTCGCTCGGCGGCTATGATCTCGACGAACTCCGCCACCTGGGCATCAGTCCTCTCGACGTCCTCAGGGAGCTGGAGAACGATCATTTCAGCGAGACGCTCTATACCGCTGGCGTTCAGGATGACGAAGCGGCGCTATCGATGATGTTCGATGACTTCGGCGTCGATCCCTTCGTCGAGCTGGCGCCCGCCTCGATGCTCTACCCCGACCTCGAGCCCGGCGAATGGGCCCGCGCCCGCAACGAGCTCTTCGGGGAAATGGGCCTCGAGCCGTTGCGTCCGGAGCACGAGGTACAGGTCATGCTCTACCTGCATCAGCGGCTGATCCAGCGGGACGAGTAGTATCGTTCGCGTCGAGCCGTCGCCGCCCGGCGGCGACGGCTTCCTGGATCCCGCCCGTTCCGGCATAGAAGATATCGAGCGTGTCGATCAAGGCCTGGGCGCGTAGCGGCATGCCTTCACTACGATAACGGGCTGCTCGCGCAGAGACTTTCCTGCTGAAAGCCTGTCGATCGACCTCGACGCCATCGAGATTGTCGACGCTGACCTGGAATGGTTTTCCGCACGCTTCGCTGAACAGCAACTCCAATGCCTGGGGCGCGACCTCCACCCGCTCGAAATCTTTCTGCTGGCGGGCGTCGCGTCCATCCGGTTCATACCAGTAGCCATAGTCCTCGAGCTGGCGACGCTTCTCGCCGGCGATACACCAGTGGCTGATTTCATGCAGCGCGCTGGCAAAGAAACCATGGGCGAACACGATCCGATGATGATCGTGCCGGGCATCCGCAGGCAGGTAAATGGGTTCATCCTCTCCGTGAACCAGCCGCGTGCGATAGCGGTCGGCGAATACGCCGTCGAACAGATGAATCAGATCGTCGATGTCATGAATCATGAACGCCTCCAGAACTGCGCCGGAGTATACGTAAGTTCACCTCGGTCGCCGAGCGCTGGCGATCGACTCCTGCTAGAATCGCCGCCCTGCCCGTTCGGTCAAGGAGCGCTTCGTGTCGTCGACCGCCCATCGTTCTTATCGCTGTCGAAAAGAGACTGCGAGCCTGGTACGCCTGGGCCTGCCGATCTGTGGCGCGCAGCTGGCACAGGCCGGCATGAGTGCGTCGGATGTGATCATGTCGGGGCGGGCCAGTGCCACCGACCTGGCAGCCGTCTCGGTGGGCGCGAGTCTGTGGGTGCCCTTGATGCTGTTGATGACCGGGACGTTAATGGGCGTCACTCCGATCGTCGCCCATCGCGCAGGCGCGGAACGTTTCGACCAGGTGCGCGGGAAGGTTCACCAGGCGCTTTGGGTAGCCTTGGTACTCGGATGTTTCAGCGCGCTGATCATGACCTTCGGCGGCAAAGCCATCTTCCAATTGATGGAAATACCCACCGATGTCGCCAGCCTGGCGGTCGAATACCTGAAAGCGGTGGCTTTCGGTATCCCGGCCGTGGCGCTCTATCAGGCGCTGCGCGCCTTCTCCGACGGCATGCACCATACTCGTCCGGCATTGTGGATGAGCCTTCTCGGGCTGGCCGTGAATATTCCCGGCAACTTCGTGTTGATCTACGGCGGCCCCGGCCTGACCGAGCTGCTGGGCGACGACATTCCGCTCTTTCTACAGCAACTGCCTGCTCTGGGCGCGTTCGGCTGCGGTATCGCGACAGCCATCTCCATGTGGGCCATGTGCCTGGGCATGATCTGGTATACGGTACGAAGCCGTGCCTACGCACCAGTGACGCTCTGGGTATCTCCGACTCTGCCATGCTGGAGAGACATCGCCGAACTCCTGTATATCGGCCTGCCGATTGGCCTGGCGATTTTTTTCGAGGTCACCCTGTTCACCGTGATCACGCTACTGGTCGCCTATCTCGGCGAGATCACGGTAGCCGCGCACCAGATCGCCCTCAATGTGACGTCGATTCTGTTCATGCTGCCGCTGTCGCTGAGCATGGCGTTGACCGTCAGGGTCAGTAACCGACTGGGCGCCGGCAACAATGCAGAAGCCCGCTTCGTTGCCTGGAACGGTATTGGTGTCGGCTTTGCTCTGGCGCTGTTCAACAGTCTGCTGATCTGGTTGCTGGCGGCGCCTGTGGTATCGCTCTATACCGCCAATCCCGAAGTGCGGACCTTGGCCATGTCGCTGATCCTGCTGGCCATGATGTTCCAGATTTCGGATTCGCTTCAGGTCAATCTGGCTGGCGCCTTGCGCGGGTACAAGGATACTCGGGTGGTCATGGGCATCACGCTGTTTTCCTACTGGTTCGTCGGCCTGGGTTGCGGCCACCTACTGGGGCGAGGGCTGGAGGGTGCGTTCGATTCGCTGGGGGTCTATGGTTACTGGATCGGCCTCAATGCCGGGCTGACCTCGGCAGCGCTGCTGCTGGCCTGGCGACTATGGCGCGTCAGCCGACGTCAACGGATGGAAACCTGAAATAATCCCCATCGTGTTTAACCCGGGGCTTAACAGGCCCTTCATGGCTATGCTAATACTGGCACCATGCCTCAAGCCGAGACATTGCCGACCAGGAGGGTAGCCATGGGTGTCCCACTTTCCCCTCGATCTGCGCAGATCATTGATCTGGAAACCATGAGGCATCGGCTGAGAGCCAGGAAGCGGTTGGTCCGGTTGTCGCCCGAGCTCGATGGTCTGGAAATGCTTTACTACCTCGCCTCAGACCCCGATACGCTGTACGGGATGCCGCTGCTGGCATGGGGCCTGCGTGAAGACGACGAAGTCGTCGGCCTGATACCTTGGATGGAGTCGTTGGCGTCGTGCCATGAACTGGATGATCCCGAGTATGGTCACTTCGTTGGCTACCGGGATCCCGAGACTCACGAGATATTTCACGACGCGCCCGAACACAAGATCGTCGAGTTGGCGCACGCGGCAGCCTACTTCGATTACGAAGAGACACCGGAAGTCTCTCTGACTCAGCAACTTCCGGAAACCCAGGGTACCCATGCGCTATGCATGGACGAAGACGGCAAACCTTGGCAGCTCAAGCAGATTTTTGGATGGCATCTCTACAGCGATGGAACCGTCGATGCGATGCTGGTCGATGAGGGCCAGGCGACATCGCTTCCCGTGCTGATGGGTGATGAGTGTCTCTACCCGGGCAAGAGCCGTCATCAGACGCTCTATTTTTTCCAGCGCAATATCGCCAATCGCATTCGAAACGAAGATCCGGAAACGCTGGAAGCGTTGGCCTTGATGGTCATGCCGGACAACTAATCGGCCCGGCTTGAAGTGTATCGATCGAACGAACCGCTATTTCATCCCAGCAGAATGCGATAGCGGTACTCTCCTTCGACCTCGGATTGCTCGATAAGCTCGTGCCCAAGAAAGCTGCAGAATTTGGGGATATCGCGGGTCGTGGCGGGATCGGTAGCGATGACATCGAGAATGTCGCCCGCCGACATGTCACGTACCTTGTTATGCATCAGCATGATCGGCTCCGGACAGTAGAGCCCGCTCGTATCCAGCGTTTCACTTCGCATCGATTCAACGTTACTCATGGCTCCCTCGCGCAATCATCATCGCTCTCCTTTCAGCCGAACGTGAACGGTGACCTCTTCACGATCATGATACAGGTGGCGACAGGCGATATCAGCTTCTATGCCCTCCGCCTTCAGCGTTACCTCGAGCCGTGTCAGGCAGCGCTGAACCTCTTCCCAGCGCTTTTTCATCGGCAGTTTCAGGTTGAATATCGCCTCGCGACACCAACGCTTGATCAGCCATCGCTCGACCATGTCGATGACGCGCACCGGCTTGTCGACGATATCGCAGACCAGCCAATCGAGCCGGTACGGGGGCTCCCACACGAATCCGTCTTCACGCAGATGCTCGACCTGCCCCGTGGCGATCAGACCAGGCGCCATGGGCCCGTTATCGATGGCATAGACGAACATGCCTCGACGAACCAGCTGGTACGTCCAGCCACCCGGCGCCGCGCCGAGATCCACGGCCTGCATGCCTTCATGCAGCCGTGACTCCCAGGACTCTTTCGGCACGAAGGTATGCCAGGCCTCCTCGAGCTTCAGCGTCGAACGACTCGGGGCATCCGCCGGATGACGAAGACGCAGGACGCCCCCCGGATGTTCACTGCGATTGCCGGGGAAGCTCATCCCTATCTGCACGGCGTCGCCTGCCAGCCAGAACAGATGCAGTCGACGCCCACCAGCTTTCCGCCGCAAACCGCCACCTCGCTTCAAAGCGCTTTCCAGAGGGCGACTCAAGGATTTGGCCAAACGTGACAGGCTCTTGCCTTCATTGGTATCAGGCGTCTCGTGCCAGATGGACTCGAAATTCCAGCCGCTTTCCTTGATCAGCTCCACGACGGGCGAGATCCGGTCATCGCGGGAAAGTGACAACGGCTCGAAAGCAACCAGTGACTGCCTGGCGAATACCAAAGACATCAACGGCAACCCACGATGGATACCGTTGGCTGGCCGGGAATCACGACTCTGCCAACGAACGAAACCGCTGTTGCTTTCGGCCGCCACGACCTGCCCCGGCTCATCGAGTTCGTGTGCACGAGCTGTTATTTCAGCCGTCAGGTCGGGCTCGAAACCGGCCCGACAATACAACAGCCATTCGTTGGGCACTCGATTCACAATCGCCTCGCTAAGCTGGTACTCGTTTCAAAAACCTGGTGATCTTTTCAAAAAAGTCTGGCATAAAAAAACCCCAGCCTTGTTGGGCTGGGGTTTGGGATAGATGCCTGACGATGACCTACTCTCACATGGGGAGACCCCACACTACCATCGGCGCTGAGCGGTTTCACTACTGA